>DASQNU010000120.1:0-4670 GCA_035644815.1 Bathyarchaeia archaeon
AGCTGAGACACGGTCATTACCTCCCTTCGAGTGCTTTTTGGGCAAAGGTGGTGTTAACCAATTTCCGATAATCTGCCCGTTGCTTCAGCTCACCCGCTTCTTCCATGATGTCTTGCAGATTGTTCCATTCTTCTTCATCCAAGATGGGGTCGGGTGCAAACGAGCCTTGTTCCAGATAACGCTTCACGGAGCTGGTCAATATGTCCGGCTGAATTTCTTTGAAGTAAGGGGCGATCACCTTTGCCGTTTCTTCCGGCGTCTGGCTTGCTACCCACTTTTGTGCTTTTTGGATCGCATTGGTAAACTTTTGGATCGTCTCCTGATTTTTATCGATGTAGCTCTTTTTGGACATAAAGACGGTATAGGGGAGTTTACCGCTCTCCGTACCAAAAGAAGCAACAACATGACCGATGCCGTCCTTTTCAAACTGGGAGGCGGTAGGTTCGAACAGCTGTACATAATCACCGGTGCCGGATGCAAAAGCAGACGAGATATTGGCGAAATCGATATTTTGAATCAGCTGAAGATCTTTATGGGGATCAATCTGGTGTTTTTTCAGCGTAAATTCTCCAGCCATTTGCGGCATGCCGCCTTTTCGTTGCCCCAAAAAGACGCTACCTTTCAGCTGTTCCCAGGAAAAGTTGTCGATTTTTTTGCGGGATACCAGAAAGGTCCCATCGGTTTGGGTAAGCTGGGCAAAGTTGATCACGGGATCCGTGGATCCTTGTTGATCCACGTAGATGCTCGTTTCCGATCCGACGAGAGCCACATCGATCCCATCGGATAAGAGAGCAGTCATGGTCTTGTCGCCGCCCCAAGTGGTCGTCAACTCGACCTCCAGCCCTTCTTCTTTGAAGAAGCCTTTTTCAATGGCTACATATTGCGGAGCATAAAACAGCGAACGGGTTACTTCGCCGATGCGCACTTTATCACTGCCCGAACCTCCACACCCCGCCAGCAGGGTCATAAACCCTATACTGGCTGCGAGGGCCAGGGTTAGCGCTCGTTTCATTGATATCCCTCCTAGGCGATTGTCGTCTGATGTAACGTATGCGCCCACAAAAAAAAGGGTGAATGCCTAGCACATAGAAAAGTGTGACTGCAAAAACCTGTTAATTGAGGTGAATATTTGATTATGATCATTACATTTTTGGGAACCAGCTCAGGAGCTCCCACTACGAAGCGGAATGTGAGCGGAATCGCGCTTCGGTTTACACAAAAAGCCAAATGGTGGCTGTTGGATTGCGGGGAAGGGACGCAGCACCAGATCTTGCGTGCGCCAGTCAAGCTCAGCCAATTGGAGAAAATCTTTATCACGCATTTGCACGGCGACCATCTCTATGGCTTGATCGGTCTTTTGGCCAGCCGTTCGCTGCGAGGGGGCGGGGAAACGGGGGTTGCGTTGTATGGACCTCCAGGAATCAAGGAATATGTGGATGGAATCATGGCGGTCAGTCCGGTTCATCTGCAGTACGATCTGTCGATTCATACGGTGTCGCCGGGTGTCATATTTGAGGATGATGAGATCATCGTGAAGGCAGCTGCTGTGGCGCATCGTGTTCCTGCTTATGCCTATGCGATTGAGGAAAAAGCGCGTCCGGGAGCGTTTCGCGTGGATCTGGCGATGCAAGCAGGCATTCCTGCAGGACCGCTTTTTGGACAGTTGAAAAAAGGTGAGCCAGTGACATTGCCGGATGGGCGAGTAGTAGAGGGCAGGGATTTTGTCGGGCCGGATATCCCGGGACGAAAAGTGGTGTACAGCGGAGATACGGGCCCATGTCAGGCGATTATTGAGCTTGCTGCCGATGCGGATGTACTGATTCACGAAGCTACTTACGTCCATCAAGAAGTGGATTTGGCCAGAAGAGCTGGGCATTCAACAGCACTTGAAGCAGCCCAAGCAGCCAAACAGGCGAATGTGAACCAACTCTTGCTTACGCATTTCAGTCCACGCTATGAAAGTGACGAAGGGATAACGATGGACGATTTGCTTGCGGAGGCAAGAGATATTTTCCCCGAGACGGAGCTTGCTGAAGACTTTTCCAGTCACGAAGTCAAGCGGATGCGCCAATTGATAGGAGAATAGGCGCAAAACCTGCTATAATGGAGAGAATCGTTTCCGAAATAAAAACCCACACGGTTCTCCCGTGCGGGTCAGATTAAGCATGTATCTTCGTTTCCACGTCCTGCTGGATGCGAAACCAGATGTTCAAATCGTTGATGATGCTCGCCAGATCGTGAATGTCGTTTACCAATTGGCAGGCTGTCGGGAAGTCATCTTCATCGGACAGCTGTGCCTGCTTGCGGTTAATTTGTTCTTCTAGTTGGATGATTCGGTCAGGAATCGCAGAGCGAATTTCCTCCCATTCCAGCAGAATATGGCTTTGCTCGTCTGCCGAGTATTCTTCCCAGCTATGGTGAAGCTCAGGGAGGCGAATGCCCAGACGATCATTATAAATGAATTGGTACCGCACGTTGCTCCTCTCCTCTCTATTTCATCATATCAAAAAACAAGTGAGGATGAGTATACTACAGCTTTCCAAATTTACATCTGGGAGCGTACGCCCATGTCACAAAAACGATTGTTAATTGACGCTGACGCTTGTCCAAAACAAGCTCTTGCGGTTGCCCAGCAGCTGTCCCAGCAATATGGATGGATTTGCATGACGTATGCCAGTTTCAACCATCAGCTCACGGGACCGCATCATATCACCGTGGATGCGGAGCCGCAGGCAGTGGATATGAAAATTACCAACGATGTGCGACCAGGCGATATTGTGGTGACCCAAGATATCGGTTTGGCCGCGATGATCCTGGGGAAACAGGCAAGGGCCCTGACGCCTCATGGCTTCATCTTTGATCAGGAAAATATTGTGTTTCAGTTGGAAGTGCGCAACGAAAAAGCTCGCTACCGTCGGGGAGGCGGCAGGACAAAAGGACCTGCAGCGCGGACAGCGGGGGATGACAAACGCTTTGCTGAATCCCTGCGGCAACTGATGGCAAAGGAGGAGAAGACCTAGATGCAACATAAGCTTACCATTCCCCCTGAGCGTTCCCTGTTATGGGCGGCTCTTTTGTTTGCAATAGGAGCAGTGCTCGTCGCCATCTATCTGATTGGTGGATTAGGGGCTTTCGATCAGCAAGCATTCTCATGGATGGCCATGATTCGTACGGAAGGGTTAACCTCTTTTATGAGTGTCCTTACTCATTTGGGCGGTTCGGAAGGCTTGATTCCGATTGGCGTAGTGCTTGTTGTACTCGCCATTTGGAAGAGGACGCGAGTGGAAGCCTTGTTTCTACTGATGGCTTTATTGGGTGCGGAAATTGTGAATGAGCTTGCCAAACAAATTTTTGACCGCCCACGCCCAGCGGACGGCCATTTGATCGAGCTTCCATCTTCCTATTCCATGCCCAGCGGACATGCGATGATCAGCAGTGCTTTATACGTTATGCTGGCTTATCAGGTCAAACGAAATTACAAGCAAGCGGGAGCAATGTGGATCGCAGCCTTCTTGTATTTGTTAGTCTTTGGCGTTAGTCTTAGCCGAGTGTACCTCGGTGTCCACTATTTCAGTGATATTGCAGTTGGAGCGGCGTTTGGGCTATCTTGGTATTTTGTGACCCGCTACACATACGAAAAGGCGGTTCTCCGGTGGAGAACGCCTCTACGTGAGTTTCCAGTATAAACATCGCCGCATTAGCGTTCGACTTGATAGCCAAACTCTTTCATGAGACCCAGCCATTTCTCGACGCTGGGTTTTTTCTTTTTCTCTTTTGGCAGGACAATGTAAGCCGAACGTTTTGGTGGTTTGTTTCCAACGATCTCGATCTCCTGCAGGGCCCCGGACGCCAGGTCATGTTTTACAGAGGATCGGATGACTAGGCCGACGCCTACTTTTTCTTTTACCAGATCGATCGCCAGCTCCGCTTTATCTACCTGCAGCTTGGGTACATAATTACTAGGCAAAGCTTCCCGTATCCAGTCGTTAAATGGAGGTCCCCACTGCATGTAGACCAAAGGCAGGGTGGCCAATTCACAGGCATCGATCTGGCCCAATTTGCTGACAGGATGATCCGGGGCACCGATCAAGATGATTTCATCCTCATAACAGGGAATGACCTCAAAGTTGGGGAGGGTAGGCGGAATATAAATGATCCCGACCTGAACCAGATTATCCATCAAGTACTGCACCACATCTGACGAATGTCCGGTCTTGGTGCGGATGGCGATTTGCGGATAGCGGGTGTGATACTCTTTCAGAATCGGCTCGAGAATGAATGTCCAGATGGAATTGAGACTGCCGACAGATAAATAGTCTTCATAAGGGTGCAGGGCACTTACTTCATTCAATCCTTCGTTGGCCAATTTGAGAATACGTTCCGCATAAGGGAGGAGCGTAAGACCGGCTTGCGTGATGACCACGCTGCGTTTATCGCGAATAAAAAGTGGCTTTCCCACTCGTTCTTCCAGCTGCTTGATGCGCATGGTCACGGTAGATTGGACAAGATGGAGCATTTCTGCTGCTTTTGTAAAATTTTTAGTCTGCGCTAACACATAAAACGCGCGTAACTGTTCAAATTCCATGCTTCTACCGCCTCTTATGCATTTTTTTCATTACTGTTTGCAAAAAACATCGTTTCTCAGATTATATCGCTTTCATTAATCTGTT
>DASQNU010000121.1:0-24854 GCA_035644815.1 Bathyarchaeia archaeon
GTGTCTGGTGATTGATGTGCAAATCTTCAGATAAAATAGGAGTGTGATATCCATTATACTTCGAGCAAGGGGATGGCGTCATGGAAAAGACTCTCCATCATACGATGAAAAATTATATTCGCGGGCAGTGGGTGGATGCGCAGACGGAAACCTATGAAGAAGTTCCGAATCCAGCTACGGGTGAAGTCATGTCACGTGTCCCGCTTTCCAGCAAGCAAGATGTGGACGAAGCAGTGAAGGCGGCATGGGAAGCCTTTCCCGCCTGGAGCGAGAAGCCAGTCGTGGAGCGGGCACGCGTCATGTTTCGGTTGCAGCACTTATTAGTGAAGCATCAAGACGAGTTGGCCCAGATGATTACCAAGGAAAACGGCAAGAATCTGGCGGAGGCACAGGCAGAAATGCTGCGAGCCATCGAGATGGTGGAATTTGCAGCTGCTATGCCAACGCTGATCATGGGCGAATCATTACCCAATATTGCTTCGTCAATCGACAGCTATACGCTTCGTTTCCCACTAGGTGTCGTTGCCGGCATCACTCCGTTCAATTTTCCCGTCATGGTCCCGATGTGGATGTACCCCATTGCGATCACAGCAGGCAACACGTTTGTGCTGAAGCCTTCCGAGCGAACACCGCTTTCCTGCATTCGCGTGGCCGAGCTGCTGCAAGAAGCCGGGTTACCCGACGGTGTGTTCAATGTGGTCAATGGAGCCCATGATGTGGTCAACGGCCTGTTAGAGCATCCCGATGTAAAAGCCATTTCCTTTGTTGGCTCGCAGCCTGTCGCTGAGTATATATACAAAACCGCCGCCGCTCATGGCAAGCGTGTACAGGCATTGGCTGGAGCAAAAAACCATCATCTGGTGATGCCGGATACCGATTTGCGTCGGGCAGCGAAAACGATCGTAAGCTCCGCTTTCGGTTGTGCGGGCGAGCGATGCATGGCCGCCAGTGCGGTTGTAGCACATGCAGACATTGCGGATGAGTTGGTCCACTATTTGATTGAAGAGTCGGATGTGTTGAAAATGGGCAATGGTCTGGAAGCAGGCACCGATTTGGGTCCGGTCATTCGTGCTTCTCATCTGCAAAAGGTGCACAGCTATATTGAACAAGGGCAGACATCTGGTGCTCAGCTCGTCCGTGACGGTCGTAAAGACGTGAAGGAAGACGAGACCGGATATTTCCTCGGCCCTACCATCTTTGATCATGCGAATGCCGAAATGGTGATCGTGCGTGATGAAATTTTTGCGCCGGTCTTGAGTGTCATGCGTGTAAATAGCTTTGAAGAAGGCTTGGATGTCATCAGCAAGTCGCGTTACGGAAATGGCGCTACCATTTACACCAACAGCGGACGGCTTGGCCGTGAATTTGTCCAACGTGTAGAAGCGGGAATGGTGGGCGTTAATGTGGGTGTTCCTGCACCGATGGGCTTCTTCGCGTTTAGTGGCTGGAAGCAGTCTTTCTATGGCGACCTGCATGCCAATGGCAAAGATGGCGTTGAATTTTACACGAAAAAGAAAACCGTTACCTCCCGCTGGTTTGATGATGGGGAGTACAATATTGGCTCGCAGAAAGTATTTGTGAAATAGTCCGACTCTGTGGAAAAGGGGGAATGGTTGTGAGCAAAGAACACGAAGAATTCACCGATTTGAGCAATGAAAAAGAAGCATTGCTGGAGAAAGACCGCACACACATGTGGCACCACATGTCGCCGTATAACCCGAATCCCATGATCGTCACGGAAGCAAGCGGCTCGTGGGTCACGGATATAGATGGCAACCGTTACTTTGACGGCATGTCGGGCTTATGGTGTGTCAATGTCGGGTATGGCAGGCAAGAGCTTGCGGAAGCGGCTTATGAGCAGCTAAAGCAATTAGCCTACTTTCCATTGACGCAAAGCCATGTACCCGCGATTAAGCTTGCGGAAAAAGTGAGTGAATGGCTAGGCGATGAGTATCGCGTCTTTTTCTCCAATAGCGGTTCGGAAGCCAATGAAGTTGCCTTCAAATTGGCCCGGCAATACCATCATCAAAACGGGGAACCGGGACGCTACAAATTCATTTCCCGCTACCGTGCCTATCACGGCAATACGATGGGAGCGCTGGCAGCGACCGGCCAGTCGATACGCAAGGAAAAATACGAGCCGTTATCTCCCGGTTTTTTGCATGTCAGACCGCCGTATTGCTACCGTTGTCCGTTTCATAAGCAAAAAGACAGCTGCAATCTGGAGTGTGCGACGACGTTCGATGAGGTCATCAACTGGGAAGGCGCCCATACCATTGCCGCTGTGATCATGGAACCTACGATCACAGGCGGGGGGGTCATTGTTCCACCAGATGAGTATATGTCCAAAGTCAAAGAGATTTGCGAAAAGCACGGCGTGTTGCTGATCGTCGATGAAGTAATCTGTGGATTTGGCCGTTCCGGTCGGAAATTTGGGCATCAAAATTTCGGAGTAAAGCCTGACATCGTCACGATGGCAAAGGGGATCACAAGCGCTTATCTGCCTTTGTCGGCGACGGCTGTGAGAGCAGAGATCGCAGATAAATTTAAGGAGCAGGGAGTCAATCAGCACTTCCGCCATGTGAATACGTTTGGCGGCAATCCGGCAGCATGCGCGCTGGCCCTGCGGAATCTGCAAATCATGGAGGAGGAAGAGCTGATCGATAAGGCGGAAGAGCTGGGGAATGTGCTGCGTCAGGAACTTACGTCACTAGAATCCCACCCATACGTCGGCGATATTCGCAGCTTTGGTTTCCTCGCGGGTATCGAAATGGTGGAGGATCGGGCAACGAAAGAGCCGGCTGCTCCCGAGAAAGTAACGAAGGTGATCGCGGAGTGCAAGCAGCGCGGACTGATCATTGGTAGAAACGGCGACACGGTGCCAGGCTTCAACAATGTGCTGACCATCTCTCCACCGTTCTCGACTAGCCGGGAAGAAGTGCAAATGCTGGTGGCTGTATTGCGGGAAGCTTTTGACACGTTATAAGATCGCAACGGGGAACCCTGCTTCCAAATGGTGAAGCAGGGTTTAAACATATGTTTAATCGTGTCGGAATATGTCGAATTTCAAGCGTTGTTGAGTGTGAACAGGAAGGATATGCTTTTCATATGCAAAAAGAGAGGAAGCGAAAGAAACATGACAACAGATCCAAACCAGATATGGACCAGACCAGATGGCTACGTGATTACAACAGATAAAGCTCATTTGGATATCGAAACGATCTATCAATTTTTGCACCATGATTCGTATTGGGTAAAGGGAATTTCCCGCATGTTGGTGGAAAAGTCCGTCGAAAACTCGTCCCTTTGTTATGGCATCTATCAAGGGAATCCGACCGAGGGAGGGGAATATAAACAGGTTGGATTTGCCCGGGTTGTCACGGATTTTGTCCGCTATGCGTGGCTGGGTGATGTGTTTGTTCTTCCTGAGCATCGGGGTAAAGGGCTGAGCAAATGGATGATGGAGCACATTGTCGAGCACCCGTATTTGAAGGGCGTTTCTTTTCATCTGGGAACCCAGGATGCGCATACCTTGTACCAGCAGTTTGGTTTCCAACCATTGGCCAATCCGGAAAACAGACTTGCACGTCTGCTGGATATGTCAGTGGTTTCAGAAGCCT
The DNA here is from genome assembly GCA_035644815.1 of Bathyarchaeia archaeon. Classification (GTDB taxonomy): domain Bacteria; phylum Bacillota; class Bacilli; order Brevibacillales; family Brevibacillaceae; genus Brevibacillus_F. The sequence continues at coordinate 3,621 of DASQNU010000121.1, forward strand.
ATGAAAACAAGGAATAAACGATCTTGCAGGTACAATCAAAAGTAACAGGCGTTCCGCTATTTACGCACGGAACGCCTTGTTTTTGTTCAATCATATGGATAATTTCACAATCTTACTCGAAATCGGACAGCTGCAGGGTAATCGGGCAATGATCACTGCCCATGACATGAGCATCGATTTGAGCATCGACCAATGAGGGAGCCAAGCGGGAAGAGGCGAGGAAGTAATCGATACGCCAGCCAATATTTCGCTCTCTCACCTTGGCCATATAAGACCACCAGGTGTACGCATCCGTCTTGTCCGGGTAAAAATGTCTGAAGGTGTCAATAAATCCAGCAGCCAGCAAGTTGGTCATCTTTTCGCGCTCTTCCGGAGTAAAGCCAGAATTATTGCGGTTGGATTTTGCATTTTTCAAGTCAATCTCTTGATGAGCCACATTGAGGTCTCCGCACACGATCACCGGTTTTTGCGCGTCCAACTGCATGAGGTAAGCCCGGAATCGGTCCTCCCACTCCAAGCGGTAGTCCAATCTGGAGAGATCGCGTCTCGCATTCGGCGTATACACATTGACAAGGATAAAGTGGTTGAATTCTAACGTAAGGATACGTCCCTCAGGCTCGTAGTCTTCTTCCAATCCATAGCGAACGGAAAGTGGCTGGATTTTTGTGAATACGGCTGTTCCTGAGTATCCCTTCTTTTCAGCGTAATTCCAATAGTGGTAATACTCTGAGCCAATCTCGATGTCAATTTGTCCTTCTTGCAGCTTCGTTTCCTGAATGCAGAAAATATCTGCGCTGACTTCGTTAAAGTAGTCTTGAAAACCTTTATTCATACACGCTCGTAATCCGTTTACATTCCACGATACCATTTTCATTTTTGGAAATCTCCTTGCAGGGGATAAGCTAGTTACTTCTTGATATCATATCATACTTGTCTTAAGACACAAATGTACTAACTTTCAAAATGCTTGAAACCCCTTATTTGAAATGGGAGGTTATTGCCTGAAGGTTTTTCGTGTGTAGATGAAAAGAGTTGTTTACACGACACTAAATGGTGTCCAATTAAGGATTAGTCATTTGGAAAGGTTGGAACCTGAATAAGTTTCTCTTGAAACCATATTTCGATTCAAGCTGCCCGACTTTCTATGCACGATGAGTGGTACAATGTGAATAATGGTAAAAATTAGCACAATCGGAAGGATGTGTTAAACATGAGCGAATCTAATCAGGAGTATATCGTCATCTCGGGTGCGAGGGAAAACAATCTCATGAACGTATCCTTGCGCATTCCCAAGCGGAAGATCACAATCTTCACCGGGGTATCCGGATCTGGCAAGTCATCGATCGTTTTCGATACCATCGCCGCCGAATCCCAGCGTCTGCTGAACGAAAACTTCAGCATGTTCGTCCGCAACTTTCTGCCGCGTGTTCCGCAACCGGATGCAGACGTGATCGAGAACCTGAGCATGGCTGTGATTGTGGATCAGAAGCGGCTGGGCGGCGGTTCCCATTCCACGATGGGCACGATTACCGATATCTCTCCTATTCTCCGTCTTCTCTTCTCCCGAGTGGGTCAGCCCTATGTTGGACAAGCGCACATGTTCTCGTTTAACGATCCGCAAGGCATGTGTCCCGAGTGCAACGGGATCGGTCGCAGACTGGGCGTCGACATGAGCAAGGCGCTGGACATGTCAAAGTCGTTGAATGAAGGGGCAATCCTGCTGCCGGACTATAAGGTGGACGGCTGGGAATGGAACATGATCGTGCAGTCGGGGTCCTTCGATCTCGACAAGAAGCTAAGCGATTATTCGGATGAGGAGCTGGATCAACTGCTGTACGCCAAGGCGAGGAAAGTGGAGATGGATTTCGCCGGGAAGGCAATGAATATTACAGTGGAAGGCGTCATTGAGAAGTTCACCAACAAGTACATCAAGCAAGATCTGAAGACGAAGTCCGAGCGCACACAAAAAGCTGTTGCACCGTACATCTCCGAGGGGCCCTGCTCCAGCTGCCGCGGCGCGAGACTCAGTCAGGCCGCGCTCAACTGCAGGATCAATGGACTCAACATTGCGGAGATGTCCGCGATGGAGGTTGGACAGCTCATCGATGTTATTCGCAAGATTGATGATCGGCTAGCCGCGCCGATCGTCAAGTCGCTGACGGAGCGGCTGCAGCATCTGGTGGATATTGGACTTGATTACTTGACGCTGGACCGTGAAACGGATACTTTGTCCGGCGGCGAGTCGCAGCGCGTCAAGATGGTGAAGCACCTGAGCGGCAGTCTGGTGGATGTCACTTACATCTTCGATGAGCCCAGCGTTGGCTTGCACCCCCGTGATGTACACCGGTTAAATGAATTGCTTCAGAAGCTGCGCGACAAGGGCAATACCGTGATTGTCGTCGAACATGATCCCGATGTGATCAAAGTGGCGGATCATATCGTTGACGTCGGTCCTCACGCTGGCAGCCGCGGCGGTACCATCGTGTATGAAGGAAGCTTCCAAGGCTTGCTTGAGTCAGGTACTCTGACAGGCACGCATATGAAGCGGCCGCTCCAGCTGAAGCAAGCATGCCGGCAGCCGTCCGGCAGGCTGTCCATCATGGATGCCACACTGCACAACCTGCGGAACGTGAGTGTAGATATTCCAACCGGAGTGCTGACAGTAGTTACGGGTGTCGCCGGCTCGGGCAAGAGTACACTGATTAACGAAGTATTCCTCAGCCAGCATCCGGATGCGATTGTCATCGACCAATCTGCGGTAGGAGTGTCAACACGCTCGAATCCCGCGACCTACACGGGCATCATGGATGATGTGCGCAAGGCGTTTGCTTCCGCGAACAAGGTCAACCAAGGGTTGTTCAGCTTCAACTCCAAGGGGGCTTGCGAGAACTGCCAAGGACTGGGTGTTGTGTATACTGACCTTGCATTCCTCGATAGCGTGAAGCTGCCATGCGAAGTATGCGGAGGTAGACGGTTTAAAGAAGAGGTGCTCGCGTACAAGCTGAACGGCAAGTCAATTGCAGAAGTGCTGGAGATGACTGTGGAGCAGGCATTGGAGTTTTTTCAGCAAAAAGAGGTTGTGCGCAAGCTCCAGGCGATGAGTGATGTGGGGCTGAACTATATTACACTCGGCCAGCCGCTCAGCACGCTCTCGGGCGGGGAATGCCAGCGCATCAAGCTGGCAAGCGAGTTGCATAAAAAGGGCAGCATCTACGTGATGGACGAGCCGACGACCGGCCTGCATATGTCAGATATCGGGCACCTTCTGGGGATCATGAACCGCCTCGTGGATGCGGGTAATACGGTGATCGTCATCGAGCACAACCTCGATGTGATCAGCCAAGCGGATTGGATCATCGATATGGGACCTGACGGAGGGAGCAAGGGCGGCCAGGTGGTGTTCGAGGGCACACCGGCGCAGATCATCCACGCGGAGCATTCGATCACGGGAAGATACTTGATGTAATGCATGCATCTATGGTATTCGCAATTCTTTTGCAGGATTAGGAGAACATTTCAAAGGGTAGTAAACGTATGCTCAACCAGGGCTGCCGGTAGAATCGGCAGCCTTTCGCATGTCTCTAAGCATTTGTCCAATGCGGGTAGGGTATTACCAGAATTGTGCAAAATCAATAGGTTACATAATAATTATTAAGTAAACAAACACACTTCATACAGAGTCTCATTTGAACGGAGGCACTCGTTGTTTCCATGGGGGTGTATCCTTTTTCCTATGACAAAATGAATCTCCCTTCTCTTGTTGCATGCTGCTTGCACCTTTATGATTGGTAAATATTTCATTTTTTAGTTAAAGGTGAATGCGCTCAGATGACAGAAGCATGCTTCCGATTTACTGAAAAAATCCAGAGTGGTTTTGGAGGATGGGTGCAAAACCATCCGCGAATTGTCTCACTGGGAAAGAGAATCTATGCCGTTTTGTCATGGAGCCTGCTTCTGCTGGCGATTCTGTCATGGATGTTTGTCCCGGAGACTCGAAAAGGTCTGTTTCAGCTGCTGCTATGCCTGTATGCGCTGTGGCAGTTTTGGATCCTATCCAGGAGCAAGACGCTCTCCTGGGCGGAGTTTATACGCGTCTTTACCGTGGGAGCATGGGTCATTGGACCTTTGACGGCTGGAGTCGTATGGGGGACGCATGTGCTGCTAGACGAGCGCCCGGGCGGCACGATTCGTGACGAATGGAGCACTGTTTATTTCGGTCCTTTTGTGGAAGAAGTGTGTAAACTGATTCCGTTGGGTTTCCTTTGCCTGTTTTCACGCAGGAGCAGGTCATATGGAATCTGTGACTATATGCTCATTGGAGCTGCGAGCGGAACAGGCTTTGAGTTTATAGAGGAAATGGTTCGACGCTGGACGGCAGATGTCCATCTAAGTATCGATACCCTCATAAACAGAGCATTTGGAGATGAATACGAATGGAGATGGGATGTCCTATTCCCGGGAGCATACGAACATGGAAATCAGTTTGCTCCGGGTCATCATATCTGGACTGGGTTTATTGCACTTGGAATTGGATTCGCGGTATCGCTGCAAGCAAAATGGGGGAGAAAGGCGTATGTGATCCCTCTCTTCCTATTTTGCTGGGCATTGTTTGACCATAGTTCCTTTAACGATCAAGACTTGCATTGGATAATAGGGTTTATCTATGATCTGCTGGGCAACGGACATTTTTATCGGTACCTTTTTATCGTTTGCATCGTTTTAGCGGTTTGCCGGGATTATTGGCTTCTTAACAAGCAGAGGATGAAGCTTCCGCTGCTCCACCGAGAACTGGTGATTGATCCGATTTCCGAATTGTTGCTGCTATTGCAATCCCTTTGGAAAGGCGCAGGTGCATTTTTCCACACGTTAGCCTTTTTACGCGAAAGAAGGCAATTGGGATATGCTTTGTGTAGTGTTGTTGATGAAAAGCATGTGAATGATCTGACAAAATGGATCGTTCCTCGGTTCTCTTTCCTAGCCAGCATTTTTGTTTGCGTAGCGATTGTTCTGATCGGGACGGAGCAGGTTTCCCTGTTCATGGGCATAGGAGAACAAGCGTATTTTGCGGGATTGCTCAAGGATCTTTCGGCATGGTGGAATGACTTGTCAACGCTTGAAAAAGGTGCCTTGATTGTAACAACGGTCGTACTTGGTGGATTGTTAACGGTACTAACTGGGGGCGGATTTCTCGCAGGCAGCATCGGGGCTTTGGGAGCTGCGCTGACGATGAAAGACATTCTGGATAATCCGGATCCCCTCGTAACGTTTATCGAAAATCCAAAAGCTACGTTTGCAGAATGGAAGAAGCAGTTTTTTCATCTTACCCCAAGCGAGGCCACCGGTTTGGCAGCGGTCATCACAATCAGCTTCTTACTGGATCGGCTACCTGCTAAAAGAATCATGGATTTGTTGCTGGATAATTTACGCGAGGGCGTCCAGCACCTTACGAGAAAGCTATTTCCACCCGTGCTCCAGGTTGAGATGGGGGGAGGGAAGTGGAATATTCCGGTGAAATGGATGCCGGGTAACTATTGGCAGTCTTCTTCATATGGGGGTTCTGGAGGAAAGGTTTCTGATGTGGCGGGAAATGGAAATAGCATAGGTAGTATAGTTAAGGATGGAAACAACACCAAATATACAAATCCTGCCGGTAACGAACTAAAGTGGGTTGATCAACATCCTAAAAATATTAATCGTGATATCGAAAATAGTTTAAATAGTAATGACCCAGGAAAAGCAACCGAGGCAAAAGTAGCTTCAGCTGTTAGAGAAAATAAGGATGTTATAGGATTCGGGCAGAAAATTCAAAGAGCGGACAATAGTCCTGCAGGTGATTTAGATGTTGTAACGAAAGATGAAATTATTGAAGTGAAGAAATCATTAAAGGCTGTAACGGATGTTGGACAGTTTGATAAATACGTCGATGTAAATCATGCGGATTATTTTAACCCTGATCAAAAGAAAGTAATTTTATATATTGAAAAGCCATTGGCTAACCTGCATCCGAATGATCAGATAAAATTAGAAGTCATTAAATCTAAAGGTATTGTTATCGTAAATTCTATAGATGAATTAATGGAGGTATTAAAATAAAATGGGAACCTCAGCTGTTATCTTATCGAAAAAAGAAAAATATTCTCCAGAAAAATTATTAGCAGATACCATAATCGCATCATTTCATTCGGATACTTCACTCTATTTTCACAACAATAAAAATTTTACTGAGGATGGAAAGTTTTCGTATACTACACTGAATATTAATAACAAATCCTTTTTGGAGACAGGCGAAAGTTCGTTTATATTTTATATTCATGGCATCGAAAGTCCGAGTATTGATTTCTATTACCACGAAGATTTAGGGATAGATACCAATCTATTGCTCTGTCAAGTCGGGCATATTGAAGATATCTATGGTGTACAAGAATTGATTTTTCAATTTATTTATGAATACCTTAAAATAAACCCAGATGACTATTTTTGGATTACAGATAATGATTGGGTGTACAGTTGGGACGACATCCAAAAATTAAAATCGTTACCGTATGATCCAGATTGGTGTTACAAAAATCCTAAACTTATTTGAGAAACCAAAAAAATAAAAAGGGTTTGAAGTACGAAGTAACAAGTTCGGTACTATCCGATGAACCCAAACACTAGAAGACTTGCGAAAACGGGACAAACTTTCAAAGGCTTATTCCGACTGGAACATGAAAGAGGAATGAGCTTTTTCTATTTTATGACAGTTGCGTTTGAATGATTGAAAAAGGAGCATGAAAATGACCCCATTTACCCAAAAAGTAATCCAAGTGATCCAGCAAATCCCCCCAGGCAAAGTCATGACTTATGGCCAGGTCGCTGCGACAGCTGGCAGTCCCCGCGCTGCACGTCAAGTGGTCCGCATCCTTCATTCGATGAGCAAGAAGCACCAGCTACCTTGGCACCGCATTATCAATGCAAAAGGCCAGATCAGCATCCAAGACGACGAAGGCGCCGCACTACAAAAGCTTTATCTGGAGAGTGAAGGAGTGGATGTCAGCGAAAACGGATTTATCTCATTGGAGCAATTTCAATACTACCCGATATTAGAAAGTGTTAGCCCTGACATATTCTAATCCTCTTTGGATGATGGTAATAGACCTTTACCCATATCAGCCGTAGCCGCTTCTTCTTCCTCTTGTTCCGCTTGATAGGCCCGTAATCCCCGAATAAACATATCCAGAATCACATCATGCTGGGTCTTTTTTTTCACATGGGAACGAATCTGCTCCAGCTCGGTTACTAGCTCGGAATCAAGAAATAGATGAATGGTTTTCCCTTTTTCACGGGGATGGATCTCATAGTGCCCGGCCATCTTTTTGACTGTTCCCTCGATTTTGGCTTCTCTCCCAAGAGCACGCTTATCGGGAATGTAAAGCAATGGCGCCTCCAGCTGAATATGGGTCAGTCCTTCACTGAACCGAATGGTGAGGGGCTGATTTCTTTTCTTGTGCAGATCGCGAATATCCCGGCAGATCATCTGATATTCCGCGGTATTCGGCAGGGTGAGTACGACCTTACTCATAATGGGAAACCTTCCTGACGTATCAATTCCTCCTGCTTCACCGCCATCGTTTTTGGACTCCCTTCTATCTGTATCTCATAAAGAAAGCTGTCTTCCAAGCGACTGACTTCCACCACGATTCCGCGGCTGGATGGATCGTCCCGTAAACAGACGGGATCAAGGACTTCGAAGAGGGGGCGCAGTAAGCCCTTTTTAACCAAAAAGGAGTAAACGGTCTCTCGTGGATATAAAAATCGCTTGTTGCCTTGCTTATGGACCAAGGTAGGAAAAAGATCGCGTTCATTAACTATTTTACCGAGAAAGCCTTGATCGGCCCAACGCTTGATCGTTGCGAGACTCGTCTGTCTTCCGCATGATTGGACGATCAGGTCAATAATTTCCTGGGAGGATAGATACTGGGCTCGTTCCTGTATTAAGTGCAGGGCTGCTTCGCGTTCCTTTTCGAGTTCGATCAACTCACGAGTGGCTTGCTCGATTTTCGCACGCACTCGCTCGATTTTTTCTTCAATCTCTTTCATAGGCGTTCCCTCTTTGCCGATTTCTTGCTAAGAGCGTATGAAGGAATGAAATCAAACATGTTTCTTTTTGCCGGAATGATTGCAAGATTTTCTACGAAATCGATGAAATCATATACATAAATAGCTGGCTGCTTTCATTGATTAATAGCAAAAGGATCAAGGAGGGTAGCGCCATGAGTGTGCACACGGATGAAAGAAGACGCTTGTTTGAAGAAGCGACACCACCGCTAAAACCAAAAGAAGCAATAGATGAAGCGAATCGTTGCCTCTACTGCTATGATGCCCCCTGTATTAAGGCTTGCCCCACCTCGATTGACATTCCCTCCTTCATTAAAAAAATCGCGACCGGAAATCTCTTTGGTTCCGCCAGAACGATCATGGAAGCCAATCCAGTGGGTGCGAGCTGCGCGCGTGTCTGTCCAACGGAAGAGCTGTGCGAGGGTGCCTGTGTACTGAATCATGCCTCGAAGCCCATCATGATCGGGCTTTTGCAGCGTCATGCGACGGATTGGGCGATCCGGAATCAAGCTGCGTTGTTTCAACCAGGTGAGAAAAACGGCAAAACCGTAGCGATTGTCGGAGCTGGACCGGCGGGTATCTCTGCCGCCAGGGAGCTGGCAAGGCTTGGGTATGACGTGACGGTCTATGAAGCGAAAGAGAAAGCAGGGGGACTCAATACGTATGGCATCGTGTCCTTCCGCTTGCCACAGGAGGTTTCTCTTTGGGAAGTCGAGCAGGTCGCTTCACTTGGCGTGCGTTTTCTGACAAACACGCGTGTGGGCGTGGATGTTCAGCCGGAGCAACTCCTGCAAAACTACGATGCCGTCTTGCTCGCCGTGGGCATGGGCAATGTGCCACAGCTGGGCATTGAAGGCGAAGATTTCGAAGGTGTTCTGGATGCCATCGCTCTAGTGGAAGAGACGAAGAATGGGCCGCTTCGTGAAGACTTCATCGGGAAAAAGGTAGCCGTCATTGGGGCGGGAAATACAGCGATCGACGCAGCGACCTGTTCTAAGCGACTCGGGGCAGATAATGTGCAGATCCTGTATCGTCGGACAGAAAAAGAAATGACGGCCTATCCGTTTGAATACGAATTTGCTAAACAGGATGGCGTCGAATTCCGCTGGCTGGTAGCACCCACGCGGATCATCGGTAAAGATGGACGTGTAACGGGCATAGAGCTGACTCGCATGAAGCTGGGCGATGCAGATGAAAAAGGGCGCAGACGGCCTGAGCCGATTGACGGCAGCGAATTTGTCGTGGAAGTCGATTTTGTCGTCAAGGCGATTGGTCAAGAGAGGCTGCTTCCGATGATCGAATCGTTTGGAATCGGTCATTCCAAAGGCGTGATCACAATTGACCCGACGACCTATCGCACGACGCATCCGCAAATCTACGCAGCGGGCGACGTCATTTTTGGCGGTGGCGGTGTAGATGCGATGGTAGTGGATGCGGCAAATCACGGGAAAAGAGCGGCACATTCTATCCATGCTGCGCTGGTAGAGCAAGGAGCGGAGATAAATGACTGAAAATTATGAAAAACATATTGAGCGGGGAGGGTAACAATCATGGCTGATTTACGCATCAATCTGGCCGGCATCGAATCACCGAATCCATTTTGGCTGGCATCCGCTCCACCTACCAACTCGGGCTATCAGGTGCAGCGGGCTTTCGATGCAGGATGGGGAGGCGCCGTCTGGAAGACACTCGGCGAGCCGATCATCAATGTGACCTCGCGCTTTGCCGCTTTGCATTACGGTGGGCAGCGAGTGCTTGGGTTCAATAATATCGAGCTGATCACGGATCGTCCGCTGGATGTCAATCTGAAGGAAATGGCGGAAACGAAAAAGCTGTTTCCCAAGCATACATTGATCGCCTCCCTGATGGTCGAGCATAAGCGAGAAGCCTGGCATGAAATCGTCAAACAGGTAGAGGCCATCGGGGTGGACGGACTGGAGCTGAACTTTGGCTGTCCGCATGGGATGGCGGAGCGAGGGATGGGCTCAGCAGTGGGACAGCATCCCGATCTGATCCGCCAACAGGTGGAATGGGTCAAAGAGGTGGCGCAGACTCCTGTGATCGTCAAGCTGACCCCGAATATTACGGATATTCGTTTCACAGCAAGGGCGGCGTCGCAAGGAGGAGCAGATGCAATCAGCATGATCAATACGATCAACAGCCTGATCGGTGTTGATCTGGACCGCTGGCTGCCGATTCCCCATGTTGACGGCAAAGGCGCTCATGGCGGGTATTGCGGACCAGCGGTAAAGCCGATCGCGCTCAATATGGTCGCAGAGTGTGCCCGCGATCCTTTGGTGGGCATCCCGATCTCCGGCATCGGAGGTATCTCTACCTGGCGCGATGCGGTCGAGTTTTTGCTGATGGGAGCCACGGGAGTTCAGGTGTGTACCGCAGCGATGCACCATGGCTTCCGCATTGTGGAGGATATGATCGACGGGCTGAATCAGTACCTGGAGCAAAAAGGGATCGCATCGGTCATGGACATCGTCGGCAAAGCAGTGCATACCTATTCCGATTGGGGCAATCTCAATCTGAATTACAAGGTGGTTGCCCGTATTCATGAAGAGACCTGTATTAATTGCAACAAATGCCATATTGCCTGTGAGGATACGTCTCATCAATGCATCGATATCATCAAGGATCAAGCAACTGGTAAAGAACGTCTGGTTGTGCGGGAGGAGGATTGTGTCGGCTGCAATCTTTGCTCGATCGTCTGCCCGGTGGACGGAACGATTGAGATGGTAGAGATTCCGACGGGCCAGCCACCGCTTACCTGGAACCAACGGCAGGCGGCCTTGGCATCCGGTGGAGCGACGGAGTAATGTTTACAGATTGGCTTGCATAGCTTGTACTAGCGGGATGTTCTGCAGTTTTTGACTGTGAAGGACATCCGTAATCCGGGCGAAGTGAGGGAAGAGCATGAAAAAATGGATTCGCGGCGGTACCGTGGTCACGGCATCAGATACGTATCAAGCAGATGTACTGATTGATGGGGAAACCATCGTTGCCATTGGGCATGGCTTGGATGCGCAAGATGCGGAAGTCATTGACGCGTCAGGCTTATACGTTTTCCCAGGGGGAATTGATCCGCACACTCATCTCGATATGCCCTTTGGCGGCACGGTATCCTCCGATGATTTTGAGACGGGGACGAGAGCAGCGGCTTTTGGCGGCACGACAAGCATCATCGATTTTTGTATGACCCAAAAAGGCAAGAGTCTCCAGGAGGCGATTGCCACCTGGCATGAAAAAGCAAAGGGAAAAGCACTCATCGATTACGGGTTTCATTTGATGATCGGCGAAGCCAATGATCAAGTGCTGGAAGAGCTGGAATCCGTCGTGAAAAATGAGGGGATCACCTCTCTAAAAGTATTCATGGCATACAAGAATACACTGCAGGCTGACGATGAAACATTGTTCAAGACATTGACTCGTGCCAAAGAATTGGGTGCGTTGGTGCAAGTTCACGCTGAAAACGGAGATGTAATTGATTACTTAACCCGCCGCGCGATTGCCAATGGACACACCGAACCGATCTACCATGCACTGACCAGACCACCTGAAGCGGAAGGAGAAGCGACAGGACGTGCTGCGGCGTTGACAGCATTGGCTGGCTCCCAGCTCTATGTCGTCCATGTCTCCTGCGCAGATGCGGTACGCCGCATTGCCGAGGCGAGGGAAAAAGGCTGGGATGTGTATGGTGAAACATGCCCGCAATATTTGACGCTGGATATTACGGCACTGGAAAAGCCGGATTTTGAAGGAGCCAAATATGTCTGGTCACCGCCGCTGCGAGAAGCATGGAATCAGGATGTACTCTGGCATGCGTTGAAAAGCGGTATCCTGCAAACGGTCGGCTCCGATCATTGTCCATTCCGTTTCGCAGGGCAAAAGGAATTGGGACGAGGGGACTTTACCAAAATTCCGAATGGTGGCCCGATTATTGAAGATCGCTTTGGCTTGTTGTACTCGGAGGGGGTACATAAGGGACGCATCAGTATTAATCAGTTTGTCGATGTGATCTCGACCAAGGTCGCCAAGCTGTTTGGTCTGTATCCGCGCAAAGGCACGATTGCAGTGGGCGCGGACGCTGACATCGTACTCTTTGACCCACAAGGGAAGAGAACCATATCGGCGGCTACTCATCATATGAATGTGGATTACAACCCCTTCGAGGGAATGGAGCTTCATGGGGAAGTGGTGTCGGTCCTGTCGCGAGGAGCTTTCGTCGTACGAGAGAAACAGGATGTTGGACAGCCGGGCAGCGGACAATTTTTACATCGACGTACATTTACAAGGCCTTAACGAATACCATGGAAGAAGGGGGTTGACCCGATGCCAAACAAAGTATCGATCGGGCTCATTCAAGCGATTCACGAGGTGCATGGCGATGAGCCGGTACAAGTTCATAAAGAAAAATCAATCGAGAAACATGTTCGTCTTGTAAGAGAAGCGGCGGAAAAAGGGGCAAAAATCATTTGCTTGCAGGAAATCTTTTATGGGCCGTATTTTTGCGCGGAGCAAAACACCAAATGGTATGAATCCGCCGAAGAGGTGCCGAACGGCCCGACGATCCAGCTGTTTCAGGAGCTTGCCAAAGAGTTGGGTACGGTCATCATCTTACCTGTCTACGAGAAGGCAGGCATCGGCATTTACTACAATACCGCGGCAGTTATCGACGCAGACGGCACTTATCTCGGCAAATACCGGAAAAATCACATTCCGCACGTCGCTGCTGGCGGCAATGGCTGCGGCTTTTGGGAAAAATACTACTTCAAGCCTGGAAATCTGGGATACCCTGTGTTTGACACGGCTTATGCCAAGGTAGGCGTGTATATCTGCTATGATCGCCATTTCCCAGAAGGAGCCCGACTACTCGGTCTTAACGGTGCAGAGATCGTGTTCAACCCTTCCGCTACGGTTGCCGGGTTGTCCGAATATTTATGGAAGCTGGAACAGCCTGCCCATGCGGTCGCAAACGGTTACTATCTGGCCGCCATCAATCGCGTAGGGGTGGAAGCTCCCTGGAACATGGGCGAGTTTTACGGGCAATCGTACCTCGTGGATCCACGCGGCCGTTTCGTTGCGGTAGGCAGCAGAGATCAAGATGAAGTGATCGTGGCGGAGATGGACAAAAACCTGATCCATGAAGTGCGCGATTTATGGCAGTTTTATCGGGATCGTCGTCCGGAAACGTACGATGATATGGTACGGCTGCTTCCATAGTGAGTGACTTTCCAGAGTACATGATTGCTTCCCCGCTCGGCGTATCGTCGCATCCGCCGAGTGGGTATTTTCACGTTACAGGCAAGATCATCTGTTTACAAGCGAAAAGGGGTATCAAAAATGGCTGTGATCGTTTACCGAGGGGTGAAGTACGAAGAGGCGCTCCAAGTGATTGCGAGACAGAGCTATGAGCAAAAGGAAGGCCGAACATTTTTGCATGGGATCCGGGCAAAAGCGGTGTTTGGACAAGGGGTATATCTCGTCAGCAATCCGCTGGTCGCGGCAGAATACGCTTATTGCCACGCGGAGGCAGGATGGGATAAAGGCGCCATATTGAAACAGAGGCTAGACACGGAAGAGATGATGTCCCTCACATCCGCCTATGGAGAAAATGAACTACGACAAGAGGCGCTGCTGTGGGAATATACGCACAGTGAACTGCTTCGAATTCATACGATCATGACGCCCAGCGAGTGGCAAGTGTGGACGGGGGAGCGGATTCGTGTCTATTTGCAAGATCGGGGCTACCACGGGATTGTGTATCCATTATCCGATGAATTGACGTACTATGTATCCTATCAACCGGAGATCCAGATTGCAGACATTTCTCTCTATGGCTATTTTGAGCAAAAAGAGAGGGAATTTTTGACCTAGGAAAGAAAAACCAACCTACCCATAGACAAGGTGTCAACTGATCGATATATTCTTACTAAAGATAGAGTAGAGTGGGAAGGGGGCCGGTGAATTTATGCTAACGTTGAGACAGCAAAAAATTTTGCAGCTGATGATGCAAACAGAGCGTCAAATCTCCGGACAAGAGCTTGCGAATCTTTATGACATTACCTCACGCACCGTGCGGACCGATATCCGTGAGCTGATGGAAACGTTAAGCAAGCACGGGGCCCAGATCAACGCCAATCGGGGAAAAGGTTATACGTTGCATGTCACCGATCCTCCTGCTTTTCGGCAGTTTCTGCAGATCATCACCACGCAAAACAGCATTCGTCAAGAGATTCCGGATGACCCCAAGCATCGTGTCAGCTACTTAATGAAACGTCTCCTGCTCGCCGAAACATACATAAAATTGAAAACCCTTTCAGATGAGCTGTTTATCAGTGAATCCACCATCAAAAACGATTTAAAGGAAGTACGTGCGGTACTCGCGAAATACGAGTTGAGACTGGAAAAGAGACCGAACTACGGCTTGAAGATCGCAGGAAAAGAACACAAGCTGCGTTACTGTATGGCCGAGTATGTATTTTCCCGGAATGAAGATCATGCCGCTATGCTGAAAGAGGATCAGTTGGCCATCATTCGTGGTACCATCCAGCGGCATACCAAAGCGGCAGCAATCACCTTGTCCGAAATCGGTCTGAATAATCTGGTGATCCATCTGGCTATCGCTTGTAAGCGCATCTTGGACCAAAATGTGGTGTCCATGACCACGGAGGATCTCCAGCATATCCACAAGCAGGCTGAGTATGTAGTAGCGACGAACATTGTACAGGAACTTGAAGAGCGTTTGCAGCTCAGTTTTCCAGATGTGGAGATCGCCTATGTCACCATCCACCTGATGGGAAGCAAAAAGGTCGCCTACCAACATGCCAGTGAAGGCCAGCTGACGACGGTGATTGATCCGAATATCATGGAGCTGACCCAAAAGCTCATAGCGGATGTAGAAAGCCAGCTGCATCTGGGTATTCAGCATGACAAAGAATTGATACTGGGGCTGAGCATGCATTTGAAACCAGCACTGAATCGGTATCACTATGGAATGAACATTCGCAATCCATTGCTGCCAGAAATCAAGCAGCGTTATCCCATTGCATTTGAAGCGGGAATTTTAATGGGGAAAAGCATACGCGAAAGCTTGAATGTCCAGATGGACGAAGATGAAATCGGCCATTTAGCCTTGCATGTAGGGGCAGCGATCGAGCGTGCACAAACGAGAACCCATGCGAAACGGTGCTTGATCGTATGCGCGACAGGGGTGGCAAGCTCCCAGCTCATTTACTACAAGCTTCAATCGACTTTTGGCACTCGATTGGAGATTATGGGGACGACCAGTCTGCTTGATTTGCCTGAATATCCATTGGAAGATCTCGATTTTATCATTAGCACCATTCCGATTCAGGAAGAACTGCCCGTTCCAGTGGTTGATGTGAATACAATTTTAGCGGATCAGGATATTGGCAAAATTCGAACAGTGATGAATGAGGAGCGAGAGAAGACTCTCCAATTTATTCAACCGGAGCTGACTTTCTTCAAGCAAGACTGTAAGTCGCAAGAGGAAGTCATCGATTTTCTCGTGGAGAAGATACGGCCGCTGGGGATGATTCCGGATGATTTCAAGGAACTTCTTTTGGAAAGAGAAGCGGTCTCTCCGACCAGCTTTGGCAATTTAGTCGCGATTCCGCATCCAATCAGACCGGTTACCGACCACACTTTTTGGGCCATTTGCACATTGAACAAACCAATCCAATGGGGCACCGATCGTGTACAGCTTGTCTGTTTATTAAGTGTACAGAAGAAAAAGAAGAATGAACTGCAAGCCTTGTATAATTTCTTGGTGAAAATGGTTGACGATGCAGCCTTAGTCAATCAATTGCTTAGACTTGAATCCTACGAAGAGTTGACCAATGTATTGCAACATCACGGATGAACACGCGCGGAGACAATCGAGATCAACAAAACGAAAGCTGCACGCCTATGGCTCCCGGCCATCAGACAAAAAGAGCAGCTTTTTTTGCTGTCTTCGGACAATTTTTTCCGCTTCCGATTGGAAAAAGGATGCGTGTAGTTGAAAGTGCTTTTCTCGTATTCTTGTTTTATGAAAGCGGTGTCAAAGGTCGAAAGAGAGGGTGACTCTGTCATGGATGTGATTCGTGTATCTAATCGAGACATGTTGCTGGGCAGGCAAAAACGAAGGGGGGAACAAACATGAGCGCGAAAGAGAAAGCGGTAGAGGTACTGGGTAACGTTGCCAACAAGATCACCAATCAGAAATACATCATGGCGATTAAAAAAGCCTTTGTCACGCTGATGCCGGTAATTATTACCGGTGCATTCGCCACACTGGTATCCAATATGATTATGGGCACCGAAAGCGGGTTAGCTCATTTTGAAGCGTTTCGTTTCCTTGCCGATTACAAACCGATCATGACCGCCATCAATTACGCGACATTGAACTTTCTCACAATCGGAGCGGTCTTTTTGATTGGGATCGAGCTGGGGAGAATCAATGGGGAGAAGTCGATGTTTCCCGGGCTAATGGCACTGATTGCTTTTATCTCCGTCATCCCGACCACACTGGAGCTCGATGTGAATGGTACGGCTACCATGGTCAAAGATGTCCTGGCAAGACAATTCTCAGATCCCAAAAGCCTGTTTTTGGGGATGATCATGGCGATCCTCTCCGTGGAGATCTATTGCAAGCTAGGGAAAATTGACAAGCTGAAAATAAAAATGCCGGACAGTGTTCCCTCCAATGTAGTCAGTTCGTTCTCCGCATTGATTCCAGCCATTATTACCGTATTAATCACCGCGACTTTAGGTTTTGTCTTTCACAACGTTACGGATCTGTATTTACATGAAGCTGTGTACAAAATTATCCAACAGCCATTGGAAAGCGTCGTGCAAGGATTGCCAGGCATCCTCACGTTAATGTTCGTCGCCCAAATTTTCTGGGTCATCGGCATCCACGGTAACCAGATGATCAAGCCGATTCGGGAACCACTGTTGCTAGGAGCGATCGCCGTGAACATGACTGCCTTTCAAGAAGGAAAAGAGGCTCCGAATATTATCACGATGCCATTCTGGGATGTGTACATGACAATTGGCGGCTCCGGTTTGACACTCGGATTATTGATCGCGATCTTCATCGCCAGTAGACGTACGGATATGCGAAGCATTGCCAAGCTGTCTATCGGACCCGGCATCTTCAATATCAATGAGCCCGTCATCTTTGGGCTGCCGATTATGCTGAATCCGCTCATGGCCATTCCATTTATTCTGACTCCACTCGTAACCGGGACGATTGGGTATATCGCTACAGCAACAGGATTCGCAGGTAAAGCAGTGGTCATGGTGCCGTGGACGACTCCAGTGATACTTAGCGCATGGCTGTCCACAGCAGGCAGCTGGGGAGCGGTGATTACACAGATCATTTGTCTCGCGGTTGCCACCTTGATTTACCTGCCCTTTGTAATCATCGCCAACAAAAAAGACATGAATCAACAAACAGAGCTGACACACAGCGCATAAATGATGGGAGAAGGGAGTATCGCGGATGGAAACCAAAACGTTGAAAATACCCGCAGATTTTATCATCGGCGCCGCTGCATCGGCATGGCAGACAGAGGGTTGGTCAGGCAAAAAAGATTTTCAGGATTCGTACATGGATCTATGGTATAAGAACAATAAGCATGTTTGGCATAACGGCTACGGACCGGGAATCGCGACGGATTTTCGCAATCGGTACAAGGAAGACATCGCTCTGATGAAGGAAATCGGGTTAACCCACTTCCGGACTTCGATCAACTGGTCGCGTTTTTTGACTGATTACGAAAATGCCGTGGTCGATGAGGAGTATACACGCTATGTAGACGATGTGATTAATGAATTGCTGAAAAACGGCGTAGAGCCGATGATTTGTCTAGAGCATTACGAGCTTCCAGCTGTCTTGTTTGAGAAGAATGGAGGCTGGGGCTCCAAGCAAGTCGTTGATTGGTTTGTTGCCTATGCGGAAAAAGTGTTCGAGCGTTATGCCGACCGGGTGAAGCATTGGTTTACGTTTAACGAGCCCATCGTTGTACA
Source organism: Bathyarchaeia archaeon (assembly GCA_035644815.1). Lineage (GTDB taxonomy): Bacteria > Bacillota > Bacilli > Brevibacillales > Brevibacillaceae > Brevibacillus_F. The sequence continues at coordinate 21,762 of DASQNU010000121.1, forward strand.
GACTCGCGTTTATCTAGATGCGATCCGCTATCCGTATGAGCAAAATACGAGGAAATGGATGCAATGGAATTTCAATAAAGCGCTCGCGACAGCAAAAGTGGTCCAGCTGTTCAAGGATAAGGGCTATCAGCAGCGAAACGGAGCGAAGATCGGGGTGATTGTAAATCCCGAAGTTACCTATGCGCGTTCTTCCGCCCCTCATGATCAGGAAGCAGCAAGAATCTATGATTTATTTTTCAATCGTGTCTTTTTGGACCCTGCTGTAAAAGGGGAGTACCCGCCAGAATTACTGGAGCTACTGGAAAAGCATGATATTGCGTTTGAAGCGAGCCCAGAGGAACTGCAGACGATCAAAGACAACACCGTCGATTATTTGGGAATCAATCTGTACTATCCACATCGTGTAAAGGCACGGACTACCGCATGGAATGAGCGAACACCGTTTCACCCGTCGTACTATTACGAAATGTTCGATTTGCCGGGGCGAAAAATGAATCCGTTTCGAGGGTGGGAGATATATCCGCAGATTATGTACGACATGGCGATCCGCTTGAAGGAAGAGTACGGCAATATCGAATGGTTCGTTGCCGAAAATGGCATGGGTGTGGAAAATGAGGCTGCCTATAAAAACGAAGAGCAGATTATCGAGGATGATTACCGGATCGCCTTTATCACGGATCACTTGAAGGAGCTGTTAAAAGCGGTGGAAGAAGGAGCGAATTGCAAAGGGTATATGCTCTGGGCCTTTACGGACAACGTCTCACCGATGAATGCGTTTAAAAACCGCTATGGATTGGTAGAAATCAATTTGGAAAAGAATCGTAACCGTCAGTTGAAAAAGTCAGCGTATTGGTATCGTGAGCTGATCCGCTCCAGAGAGCTAACATTGAAAATTGAAGCGCCTTTTAAATAGTTGAAACACCAATTGGGAGGGTAAAGAATGAAACGGATCATATTGGCTTGCTCTGCAGGCATGTCTACATCGATTGTCGTGTCAAAAATGAAAGAAGAAGCGAAAAAACGCGGGGAAGCTTATGAGATTTACGCCATCCCGGGCGAAACCATCGAGGAGGAATTGCAGCAACACGGCAGTGATGTGGTAGCGATCCTATTGGGGCCACAGGTGCGCTTCATGAAGGCGGAAGCGGAAAGTCAAGCAAAGCCGTACGGGATCCCGGTGGATGTGATGGATACACTCCTGTATGGAACGGCCAATGGAGCGAAGATTCTGGATCATGCCCTGCAAATTGCGAAAAAATAGAGCGTAAAGGAGGAGGAGTGGATGGAGAGCTTGGAGGAAATGCAAGCGGCCGCTTTTGAAATCATTGCGTACGCAGGGGAGGCGCGCAGCGATTTTGTGGAAGCCATACGTGAAGCACGACAAGAGAATTTTGAGCAAGCTTGGAAGCTGATTCAGGCCGGCCAAGAAAAATATGCAAAGATCCATCAGGTACACTCATCGCTCATACAAAGAGAAGCGAGAGGAGAAAGATTGCCGTTTTCCTTGTTACTCATGCACGCGGAAGATCAGATGCTCACCACCGAGACCATCAAAATCATGGCGATCGAAATGCTTGAAATGTACAAAAAAATGAGCAGAGCCGGTGTTGGCAAAGAAGCATCGGTTTGATAAGTCTCGAAACTTGAGTAAAGAAGCAGCTCCCATCGTGACGGGGGAACTGCTTCTTTTTTTATAAAGGCGCTTCAGCCGGGTGAATGGCCAAAGCGCCTTCTTTGTTTTGCTGGCTTACCTAGGAAGCACTACGGGCCTTTCCAAACTTGGTAATTTGCTTATACTCAGCATCGCTGACAAGGCTGCTATCATTGCGCATCAGCCATGTATAGGCAAACATTGAAAGGAAAAGCCCGAATGTCCAGGCATTATCCCACACAAAGGTAAGACCAGGGATAAACCGGCAAACTAACGGAACGGCAATTCCGAAAAGCATCGCGTAGATTGCCGCATAGTTAAAGCCGCCTTTGTAACTGTATCGTCCATTCGTCTGATACAGCTCGACCAGATGAATCCGCTTCTTCCTGACCAGCCAGTAGTCAGCGATGGCAATGCCGTCCAGAGGACCAAGTAGAGCCCCATACGTTCCCAGCCAGAGGAAAATATAGTTGCCGAAATTATCAAGCAAATACCATGGCTGCATCAACAAAGATACGATTCCGGTAATGATCGCGCCCATGCCAAATGTCAGCTTTCGCGGGGAAAGGTTCTCTACCGCACGAGCAGGTGCTACGATATTGGCTGCAACGTTGGTCGTCAGTGTAGCCAGTATGATCCCCAGCGTACCAATGAAAATCACGAACGGTGAAAACTTGGCGAGCAGGGCAGCAGGATCCCAGATGGCTTCGCCGTAGATTACCACCGTAGCAGAAGCAACCGCTACACCGATAAAGGAAAACAGCCCCATAGTGGTAGGGAGTGAAACCGTTTGGCCGATAATTTGTGCGCGTTGACTTTTCGCATAGCGGCAGAAATCGGGGATGTTCAAGGCAAGGGTAGCCCAGAAGGCAATCGCACCAGTGAGAGAAGGGAAGAAGATCTTTAAAAATTCTCCGGTCGAGTTGATGGTAGAAGGTGCGGAGAGCATGGGACCCCAACCGCCCGCCGAAGTAACCGCCCAGACCAACAAGGCAAGACCCATGACGACTAGCGTAGGTGCTGCCCAAAATTCCATTTTGCGAATCGCTTCCGGACCACGGTAGGCGATCCACACATTGAACGCCCAGAAGACAAGGAATGCAATAGGAAGATGTGCGGGTACATGTTCCCAGGGAGTGCTTGCGACCAGAAGCGTATCGATCGCAGCCCCGCCAAACCAGCAGTTGATCCCAAACCAGCCAGCACCGACGATGGCACGTGCCATGGAAGGAATATGGGTTCCCCTCGAACCGAACCAGAGGCGGGCATAGACGGGGTACGGAATGCCAAATTTTGTTCCAGCATGGGCATTAAGTAAGATAGGAATAAGAACAATGAGATTTCCTAAAATAATCGTTCCGATCGCCTGCCACCAGTTCATTCCCAGGGAGATGAGTCCCGCTGCCATCGAAAAGGTAGGCAAACAGATGGACATCCCGATC
>DASQNU010000122.1:0-13716 GCA_035644815.1 Bathyarchaeia archaeon
GGTTTTACATTCGGGTTTCCGTTGACTACACGTGATACTGTCGCCATGGAGACGCCCGCTTCTCTTGCCACATCATAGATTGTTACTGGCATCGCGATATTCCTCGCTTTCTCCCATTTTTTGGCTTTCAATACTATTTTCATAAATTGTATGCACATATGATACGACAAGCTTTTCGCACTTGCAATCGTTTTTATGAAAACTTTCAAGAACGTTCATATATAGAATGCCCTTTCTACCAGAAAAGATAGAAAGGGCATTCATTATTTCAGCAATTTGTTCATGGTCTTCATTAATTCTTCGATCACATCATGGTCTCCCTGCTGAATTCGTTCGACCACACAGCTCTTCATATGTCCTTCCAGCAGCATTTTCCCTACGGAGTTCAAGGCGGATTGTACGGCTGCGATCTGGTTCAAAATATCATCGCAGTAGACATCCTTTTCAATCATTCCCTTAATGCCGCGAATCTGGCCTTCAATGCGGTTTAACCGTGATCCAAGATTGCTTTTCAGCTTCTCGGAGTGCGGCGTCGATTTCATATGCGTGCCGCAGTGACCGCATTCTTCCAGTTGATCTTGCTCAAGCACTTGTTCGTTTTCCATTTGAATATCTCCTTTATATAGGAAAGTTTTGATCTCGAATATACCCCCCTCTAGTATAACAGGTCTTTATCGGAATAGAAAGTGCTGATTGTTTGTTTGTTTGTTTGTGCAAACATTGTGGTCGGGGAAGGAAAAAACGGGCGGGGCTGCGTTCTTGCCACACCCGCAAGGGAGTGAATACTGTCCGGTTCCGCTTCCAAAAACGGTACGTCGCACAAAAGGTTTCAAAGAAGCGTATTCAACCGACGAGGTTGCGCGACAAGCGTGTACCGTTTTTGGAAGCTCCACCTCTGTAGGTATGGCAAAGACTCCGCCCCTCCCGTTTTTTCCTTCCTCTCGCAGCTCTGTACAATAGCCCGGGTGGTTAAAAGATGAAAGCAATGCTCATTTTGCAATACAACAAATGCATAGGGCAACTGGATTATTGGTGTCGTTCTTTTATGATTAACTTATTTGGATGCTTTTTTCTAACAAATCGTAGCTGCTACGCTGGAGAGCATGTTTCGGAACGGAGCGCCTGCGAAGCCCAGCTCATCGGAGCAGTAAATCGCGGGAAAAAGGACCGCAACCTTGCCAAGGCTGCGAAGCGGCTGCTGCTTTTGCGGGCCCCCGCGATTTGCTGCGGAGCGGACAGTCTCCACTTACAGCGGGGCGAAGAATGAAGCGGAGTTGCGAAACAAGCTCTCCCCACCACAGCAACTATACAAGCACAAAAAAACAGACTTTCTCCAAAAAGAGAAAGCCTGCGTGATGATCCCTTTTCAGGATCTGGATGATTATTATTTGCCGGAAAGCACTTCAGCTTTGTACAAACCAGATTTGAGCAATTCCTCCAGGAAGTTGTTGAAATCCGGAATGTTCAATTGCTGCTTCGCATCGGAGAGAGCCACGTCTGGATCTGGGTGAACTTCGACCATTACCCCGTCGGAGCCAACTGCCAAGCCAGCTTTCGCAGTAGGAAGAAGAAGATCGCGACGGCCAGTGGAGTGGGTTACATCCACGAATACAGGCAAGTGAGTCTCTTGCTTTAGCAATGGTACTGCAGAAATGTCCAATGTGTTGCGGGTTGCTTTTTCATACGTGCGGATACCGCGTTCGCACAGCATGACTTGTGTGTTGCCCTCAGACAGGATGTACTCAGCCGCGTAGATGAATTCTTCGATCGTAGCGGACAAACCACGCTTCAACAGCACTGGATGGTTCACACGACCAGCTGCTTTCAACAGCTCGAAGTTTTGCATGTTGCGCGCACCAATCTGGATCACGTCGATGTATTGTGTCGCCAGCTCGAGATCAGCTGGAGTTACGATTTCGCTGATGGTGACGAGATTGTATTCGTCCCCAATGCGTTTCAGGATCTCCAGACCTTCCACGCCAAGACCTTGGAAATCGTACGGAGAGGTACGTGGTTTGTACGCACCGCCGCGAATGACGCGGAGTCCTTGCTTCACATGGTTTTCAGCTACTGCTTTTACTTGCTCGTAGCTTTCAACAGAGCATGGTCCAGCGATCAAGATCGGAGCGCTTCCGCCAAATTCCACATCTTTGATTGTAATGACAGTGTCCTCTGCCTTTTTCTTACGGCTTACGAGCAATACTTTTTTGTTGTCATCCTTTTGCAAATCAAGCGATGCTTGGAAAATTTGTTTGAAAAGATGACGAATTGTATTGTCAGTAAATGGACCTTTGTTATTTTCTACCAAGAGATTCAGCATTTCGCGTTCACGTTCTGGATCAAAACGGTTAATGCCTTGCTTTAGTTTTTCTTTTCCTACCTCTTGAATCAACTCAGCTCGTTTGTTGATCAGTGCTAGGATTTGCAGGTTCACTTCGTCTACCTGCTTACGCAAGCTTTCAATTGGATCATGGCTCATCTCGTTCTCCACCTCTCTAGTCTTTAAAAACTTGGCTATCCCAAATTTTTAGCGATACGGATTGTTTACCCCCGATCAATCGATCCATTCCTATCGACCAACCGAATTTTGAATCATTATAATAGATCCGAACACCTTTGTCAGCATTTTAGCGCTAAAAAGCGCGAAAGTATTTTGTTAAGAAATCGTAAGCGCTTTCTTCTTATTATCATTCTCTTTTATTCGACAGGATTCTAGCTTATTTGCGTCGAATGAATAAAGTGGAAAAAAATAAGGGCTAGCTCCCCTATTGTTAGGAGTGACTCGTTTGTCACATGATACACATACATCCTCGCAAGAGATGATCTTTGCGTTAGATATTGGCACCCGCAGCGTGGTTGGACTCATCGTGGAGCCGATCGATGACCAATTTCGCGTGATTGACTGCGTTGTCCAGGAGCATAGTGAACGTTCCATGCTGGATGGGCAGATCCATGATGTGGTCGCTGTCGCCAAAGTAATCGGCCAAATCAAAGAGCGGCTGGAAGAAAAGCATGGACCGCTCACACAAGTGGCGGTAGCCGCTGCGGGTCGTTCGCTTCGTACACGACGCGTGCGGATGGAAATGGAGATTTCCCAGCAGCAGGCATTCACACGCGACGATGTGCTTGCCCTGGAATTCTCTGCGGTACAGGAAGCCCAAGCACAGCTTGCCCAAGAGCTGAACGAGCATGATTTCACCCGTTATTACTGTGTGGGCTACAGCGTCGTCCATTATTTTCTCGACGGCGAACTGATCGGGAATCTGATCGATCAGCGCGGCGATAAAGCGGGAATCGATGTGATTGCTACCTTTCTCCCGCGCGTTGTCGTGGACTCCCTGCTGGCGGCTCTCCAACGTTGCGGCCTGTCGATGCAAGCACTGACCTTGGAACCGATCGCAGCCATCAATGTATTGATCCCTGTCACCATGCGGCGTTTGAATATTGCGCTTGTGGACATTGGCGCAGGCACATCCGACATCGCCCTGACCGAAGAAGGGGCTATCACCGCATATGGCATGGTGCCAGTCGCGGGAGACGAGATTACTGACGCGTTGATGAATGCATTTTTGCTCGATTTTCCCATGGCGGAAGAAGTGAAGCGTGCGCTCGCCTCCAGCGAAACCGTTACGTTTCAAGATATTTTAGGTATCGAGCATACGCTTCCTAGCACGGAGGTAGTGGCCGCTATTGACAGCGAAATCAATCAGCTTGCCCAAAAGATCGCGGAAAAGATTCTCGAGTTAAACGGGAAAGCGCCGCAAGCGGTCATGCTGATCGGCGGTGGCAGCTTGACACCGAAGCTCACGGAAAAAGTCGCGGGTATGCTCGAAATCCCTGCCAATCGGGTGGCGGTCCGCGGAGCTGATGCCGTTTCCCAATTTGTCGGCAGCCATCCGCTGATCAACGGGCCTGAATTTGTCACACCTGTAGGGATTGCCGTCGCCGCGCGCCGTCATCCGATCAAGTACGTGACAGTCAAAGTAAATGACCTGTCCGTACGCATATTTGATCTGCGTAAAATGACGCTGGGGGATGCCTTGATTACGGCAGGCATGGATATCCGCCGTCTTTTCGGACGTCCAGGGCTGGCCATGACCATTACTGTAAATGGACGGATGAAAATTATACCCGGCGGTCACGGCACCGCACCGACCATTACCAAAAACGGAGAACCTGCCGGCCTTGATGCACCTCTGGCCAATGACGATATCATTCATGTCATCCCCGGCAAGGACGGAGCAGAAGCCAAAGCCAGCATAAAAGACTTGCTGAACACGGACGAATCCTTTTCTTTCGTAATCAATGGCGAGACGTACAACATCTCTGCAATCGCCTATCGAAATGGCGCAGCCTGCCCGCTTGATACGCCCCTCAATGATCGCGATGAGGTGGAAATTCGCATGCCGCGAAGCATTAAGGAGATTCTTGAGCACACTGGTCTTTGGCAAGCGGAGCATGCAGATGATAGTGAGGGGCAAGGACGTATTCACTTTTCCATGAATGGACAAGAATACTCCTTACCACGATACCATACGACCCTGTTGTTAAATGGTCAGCCTGCATCCCTGTCTGATCGGATCAAAATCGGTGATGAGCTGACCTATCTCGAAGAAAGCTTGCCGCTGCCTGCCATTAAAGATGTCGTTCCCCCTGAGGAGTGGGTCCAGGAGGAAATGAAAGTGACGTTTAACGGCAAAGCGGTGAAAATACCGATGGCCGATGTGACCTTCACGATGAATGGAATGGTTGTTTCCGCGGATGAACCGATCCAAAACGGTGCAACCATTACCGTCAAAGCGGCTCCTGGGAAAAATCCGATCTTTAATGATGTGTTCCGCTATGTTGAGGTTTCCCTGGAGAAGCCAGCGGGCGGCGGGGTTACACGCCTGACCACCCTGGTGAACGGAGAACCTGCTTCCTTCCAGACTGAGCTGCAAAATGGAGATCGTCTGGAATTATTTTGGGAATAATAGTAATCACCCAAAAAAGGATAGACTGTTCGGAACCATTCCGGCTGTCTATCCTTTCTACTTTTTTATCCATGTTACACACGAACACCCGAGGCAGACAGACTGTCTTCCGGTTGAAGTGTGGGAACCGATACCTCCACCGTTTCTGGATATTTCAACCCTGTTCCCGTATTGATTGCCACCACCAGCTCCGCCTCGCCTAGCCAACCACTCTCTTTGAGCTGACGACTCGCAGCCAGGGTTGCCGCACCTTCCGGACAAATGAAGAGCCCTTCCTGTCTGGCAAGCTGCTGCTGCTCATGAAGAACCTCCTTATCATCAACTGCAACCGCACAACCGCCCGATTGATAAATCGCCTCCAGCACCAATATGTGTCATGTAGCTAAACATCTTCAAGCACCCCTTTTTCCCTTGATTGAGCGCCTATGGCAAAGAAACCCGTTTCGCAGCTATGCTTACTCGCTGGGAAATCCACGCACTTGTGCATGCAAACAGTTCCCCCTTATGTGTCCCTTGTGAGAATGTATGATTGGCTCCCACGATTATTTCCTTGTCGCACGTCCCCCGCTGGCGAAAACGAAAGGCCTTTTGATAATAGAAGCAGTATTTCGGCGGGATATCTTCGTCGTTGCTGCCGTGCACAACCAAGACATCCCCTGCCACTTCCTTCGTTTCTGTAAGCGGATGGACTTCTGCAAGCGACTGGAAAAATCCTGACGACAACGAATAGCCCAAATAGTCGGCAACGTTATGCGTCTGTGCTTCCTGAAAAATCTCCTCCCCCACGATTTGCACAATATCGCGAAACGGATAAGCCACAGGTGACCACAACACCAAGGACTTCACCCGTGTATCCCTTGCAGCGGCATAAGTAGCCACCGCTCCGCCCAAGCTGTGTCCGATCAGGAAGATTTGGTCCGGATCAACGCCTGGCAGCTGTTCGGCATAATCGATGACTTGTAGGGTCTGTTCCACGAGGCCAGCGAACGGATAGCTTCCGTAGTCCCCTTCGCTCTCTCCGCAGCCTGCGTAGTCGAAGCGCAGCACCATAAAGTCATGGGCGGAAAAGCTGCGGCCTGCTTGCACAAACAGGCGATCCACGCCAATTCTCGAACCGACAAAGCCGTGGCAAATGATAATCAGCGGCCATTTATGATGAACAGATACGGGATGATCCGGTACATGAAGCGTCCCTGCAAGTGATCCCTTCTCCAAAGGTATTTGTACGTGTTTTTCCATTCAAAGCGCCTCCTTAAAAAGATATGGGCCCCATCTCATCTTTGCGACATGACTCGCAGACGAAAGGGGCCTTCAGCTTTCTGATCGGCTTCATTTGGTTGATATCCTCCCATAACACCTTGCTACGCAGTAACCGCTTCTTTGGCAAATACGCTGGACGGCAAAGCGGTAATGGAGGAAGTAATCGCCGAACAGGAGCGTTTGCAAAAGTAGACGGGCAATTGTTGCTGCTTCGCTTGTGCTTTTATATGCTTGGCAAGGTTGTGGTTGATGAAATCCGTAAATACCAGAATCATTTTTGTCTGTACAGGAAGCGTCAGCCGACAATCAGACGGTTTGCGACCAGTCACATGAATAATTTCGGTAAAGCCCATACCGTAAAGCAGTGTCCGAATGTTGCCTAAACGATCACCGCCAATCACAAGCACGGATGACATTTGATCCCACCTCACCACTTATTTCTCAGTATTCTTACTTATTTACTAGGAATTAGAGTTATTATTGAGCAAATGTTCTTTTTTGTCAAACATTATTTTGATAGGAAAATCGTGCGCACATGGAAAAACCCAGTAAAATCGGCAGATGAAAATGGCGAGCGATCCGCAGCCTTTGCGTCAACAGAAAGAACCGTTTACCAAGCAGGATCAAACTTTTGAAATGGCGTTTTTCCTATTCAAAAGGGCTGCCCCAGCAGATAAATCGCCGCTTGGGAACAGCCCTTATTCACCTGGGACTCGTCCGACAGTCTATGTCCGTTCGTATCGATCGCGATTGCTGCCTATCCGTTCGAGATCCCCCGCTCCCCCTTTGCCTTGAGACGGTCGCAGCGCAAACAGCGCAAGCAAGGCTGAAAGCATACTTACACCGGTCATCGTCCAAAAGAGCGTCATCTGTGTTGTATTCATTAACACGGAAACGACTGGAGGACCAAGGGCTACACCGATAAACCTCATGCTGCTGTAAATGGAGGAAATGGTCCCGCGTTCGTCTTTGTCGATTCCCTCGGTAATAAACGCATCCAGGCAAGGCAAGGTGACGCCGATCCCGATGCCACTGAAAAACAAGGCAATCGTAATGAAGGTCATGCTGCGCATGTACCCGGCAGCAAATACGGCCGCGGCCAGCAACAGCAATCCCAGAAATGTGATCCATTTCATCAGAATTTTATTTTCCCCGATCTTTTTGCCCGTCACATAGGACGCTAAGCAAAGGGAAGCAAGCGGGATGGCCAGGATCAATCCTTTTTTTATCCCTTCGATCCCATACTGATCCTCCAAACGCGGGGAAAGATAGAAAAGCAAGCCGAAAACGACAAACATACAGATGCCGCCAATGACGAAAATGGCATAGAGCCATCGCCCTTTTTGCCGGAAAATCGCTTTCATCGAACCTAAAAACGCGCCAAAGTCCTTTGGCTGCTTTTGATCCTTCGGTGATTTCACCAAAAAAGCGACCAGCAATATCGAAATCAGGCAAAAAACAGGGATGGTCAAAAAAGGGAGGAACCAGAGAATCCCCGCCAGAAACGCGCCCAAAATAGGGCTTAACACTTTGCCAAAGGTGTTTGCAGTCTCGACTACCCCTAACCCTTGGCTGACATCATCCTCCCTTTTAAACATGTCGCCGATGAGCGGCAATACGATCGGAAACGCGCCCGCTGCACCCACTCCTTGCAGTAGTCGCCCCAGTAAAACAACCCAGTACGAATCCTTCATGAACCAACACGCAAGTCCCGATACCAGTCCACCTACAGCAGCAATGATCAGACTCGGGATAATGACTTTTTTTCTGCCGATGCGATCAGACAAGTATCCGGCAATCGGAATCAACGGAATCGCCATCAGCGAGTACACGGTAATGACCATGCTGATTTGAAATGAGGTCACATCCAGTCTCTTGCTCAAATCGGGCAAAATCGGGATCATCATGGAATTCCCGAGGGTCATGATCAGGGGAATGGACGCAACTGAAATCAAATCCCATTTTTTATCGGCCTGCATATGGATATTCTCTTCCTTTCAGGATCTAACGTTCTCCAATTCCAAGTATCCCCATAGGTTTTATTTTAATACCTTCCCTTTTTTCGTCCGACTATTTTTTGGGCCATCGCCTATCCATTGGTTCAGCACCTATGCGAAAAAGACGGAATAGGCTATTTTGCAACCATTTTCATATCAGCTGAATGTCGACCATTACAGTCGACATCGTCATGATGAATCAGATAAACGAGGTGATGTTGTGGATTTCATTGATCGTTTAGACGCGCTCTTTGCCCCACTTGTCAATCCTGAGGAGGAGCAGCTCCAGCATGCATTGGTAGCCCTGCAGGTAAAACCCTCTGAGCTCGCACCGCATCTGGCAGAACCCGAGGGGGATATGTCGTATGGTCGAAGTGTCCTGCTCCGTACGAGTGATGTGGAGGTCGTGCTGATCCATTTGCCTGTTGGCGCTAAGTCGCTGCCGCATGATCACGGGAACTCATTTGGCTACGAAATCGTCGTGGAAGGCGAATTAACCAATTTGCTTTATGAATTCGGAGATGATGGGCGTTTGCAGCTTACGGGAAAAGAGGTCTATCCCACCAACAGCCTTGTCTATGTGCCCAGACATCAAATCCATGCCATTGAAAATACCACGCGGCAGAGGGTCGTCACTTTGAACGTGTACACGCCGCCTCTAGCTGCTTGTCAACAATACACCCCTCATGCGCTCAATCAAAAAGGAGCAAGCCAGGTGAAGGATGCCAGGTTCAACGAGCTGTTTGACCAATGGGCTGCTTCCTATGATGAGACGGTCTATGATAACCAAGGGGAATATCAGGAAGTCTTTGCAGGCTATGATCGTATCCTGGCAGCGGTGGTTAAGCACATTCCCTCTGGCAGCCGTACGGTCCTGGAGATTGGACCTGGCACCGGGAACCTTTCGAGACTGCTCAAGCATGCCGGGTATCAGGTGATCGGGGTAGAGCCTTCGCCGCAGATGCGCGATCAGTTAACCCGAAAAGGAATCGAGATCGACCTTAGAGACGGCCATTTTCTGAGCTTGCCTCTTGACGAATCTGAAAAAGTAGACGCGGTGGTGAGCACCTTTGCTTTTCACCATTTGCCGCTGGAGGAAAAATTCGAAGCGATCCGGCTGCTCCAAAAACATTTGCCCGACCCAGGTGGAATTCTTATCTTTGCAGACACCTGTTTCATTGACGAAGCGAGCAAACAAAAGATGATTGAGCAAGCCAAACGAAACAATCAGCCTAATGTGCTGCATGATTTGCTGACAGAGTATTATGAGACGCACGAAGACCTCCGTACGATTTTTCAAAGGAACGGTTTGGATGTCTCGTTTTCGCAGCTCAATGCCTATGCTTGGCTGATCGTAGCTACTCGTCCAGAACAGAGAAAACGCCCAATTCATACTTGATCCTTTCTTGATGGATAAATCTCGACTAACTTAGTCAACATTCTCGACATTCCATTATTGAAGTAACATTGGCCGATCAATCAACTGAAGGCAAAAGTACAGGTGCTAATGACCGGACAAACCGCCATATAAAGCCCAATCCGTCTTCATACAAAAAGAACCAGTGAATACCCGTCATAAGACCGGTACACACTGGTTCTTTTCGTGCTTATGGAATTATTGGCCAAACGCTTCTCCGATGGAATTCTTGGTGATTTTCCAATGGGACGTATGCCATTTCACATCGTTGCCATCAAGCAGGAATATTTGCGGGGATTCATGCTTAATCCCATAGCGCTCGGCTACCTCGTTAGACACCGGGCGATCTTCGCGAACGAGAATCACGGCAGCTTGTACCGCTTGCTCATTCAGATAGGCTTGAAACTCCTCATAGGCTGCCGTACTGATCGGACAGACCGTGCTATGCTTGAAGAGCAATTTTTTCCCTGGGGTATCCAGAAATCCATTCAATTCCTCAATCGAATGCAGTTCCTGATAAGTCGACATGTTGGTATTCTCCTCACTTTTGCGTTCTCCACCTAGTATAAGAAAAAAAGCGAGGAGTTACCAGCCGTTCCCCTGCTAAAAAGCACTTTGCGCATGTTGGTCATGTATGGGCTTCCCTAAACATGCATGATTTGCATAAGACGCTTGCGCACCTCTCCCATCCACTTCTCGTCCCCGAGTGATTGGGCGAGCAGGAATATATCCAATAGTTCATTGATTCTCTCTTCAATCAATTGTTTGGTTGGAATCTCTTCCTCCTGATCGGCAACCAGGACAAGCAGATTCGAAAACTCGGAGATTTTCTCGAATTCAACCGCTTGCTTCGGTGGATTATTGCCAAGTTCATTCATCAGGTTTTTCAGATCTTCCTTCACCATATCAACAACCTGGGAGTGGGAACAGTCTTCATCCAAACATACATAGACAGGTACATTATTAATCTTCACACGATTGCGATAAATGACATTGCGCAGCATGATGCTCATTTCATTGCCGCAGCGACTGCAACGCTTTTGCATGGGTTCACCTCACTCTCCACGTTTTTTACATATACTAAAATTCGAGAGTTTATCGAAAAGTCCTGCTGAACACACAGTGGTACATGGTGGGTGAAGTGCCAGTACGAAAAGCATTTTTCCATATAAAAGAGCCCCTTTCCTTGATAAGGGGCTCGTCCTTTGCAGTCTTTTCACCTATGCATAAATCGCATTGACCTTCTCACAATGCGGACATACCGCTACTTTCCCTGCTTTTCCGTATTCGTCTTCCACCCGGTAGCCGGTAATCTGGTCGGAATAGCAGAATAAGCACTCCGTATTAAAATCCATGTCAAACTGTGCCTTCCACACGATGGATTTGAACTCCTCCCCTACACTGATCGTAATGGAGAGCTGTTCATTCTGGGGTATGATGATTGCCTTGCGCATAAATAACATCCTTTCGCGATGCGTAGTCTTTCCTATCCTCTAGCTTTTCCATGTTTTCTGAATAATAAACATTGTCGTCATATGGGCATATGCCGTTACCGCAAAGTGGATATCCCCATATGTTATGGATGTAAGCACAAGAGACTAACAAACGGAGGAGGATGTCAAACATGAGCAGCATTTTCAGCGGCGACTTTGACGACTTTGTACTGATTCTCGTCCTGTTCATTCTACTCGTAATCGTGGGCGCTTCGGAAGATTAATGAGATACCCGTCCGGTCCCCCGTACTTTACGCGGGGCGGACGGGGGCAACCCTCACCCCAAAATCAATGTCCCTAAATAAAAGGAGGAAGATGGCATGAGCAGCATCTTTAAAGGTGATTTTGACGATTTTGCGTTGATCCTGGTTCTCTTTATCCTTTTGGTAATCGTAGGTGCAGCAGAAGACTAATCGGTTGGAAATGCGAAGACTTCGCCCATGTTGGCGGAGTCTTCTTTTTTTTTGCCCGGCTTTGATGGGATCTATGTACTGAAGTGGTTGTCTTTTCCGTTTTTGTGTACAATAAGGACGAATGTCATTGAAAGAGAGGTACATAACCAAATGAGAGATCCCCGACTGGACCAACTTGCTGACGTGTTGGTCAATTATTCGACCCGTGTACAAAAGGGTGAGAATGTTTTAATTTATGCAATTGGTGAAGTAACCGAATTGGTGAAAGCCACGATAAAAAAAGTCTACGCGGCTGGCGGCAATCCTTACGTGCAGTTGATTAACCCTTCCATCCAAAGAGAGCTGATTTGGCAGACCAATGAAGATCAACTTGCGGTCATGCGCGAGGCTGAGGTTTCCTTCATGAAAAAAATGGATTGCTATATCGGCATTCGCAGCGGCGATAACATCAACGAACAATCCGACGTGCCTGGAGACAAAATGAAGCTGTACACCAGTCAGTTGCAGCGCCCTGTGCTGGATGTACGCGTACCTGAGACAAGATGGGTCATTTTGCGTTATCCGAACCCTTCGATGGCACAGCTCGCCGGCATGAGCACCGAAGCCTTTGAAGACTTTTACTTTAAAGTTTGCACGGTTGACTACAGCAAGATGGACAAAGCGATGGACAACTTGGTCGAGCTCATGGAAAAGACCGACAAGGTACGGATTACCGGTCCTGGTACCGACCTGACATTCTCGATCAAAGGCATTCCTGCGATCAAATGCGCAGGAACGTACAACATTCCTGATGGCGAAGTGTTTACAGCCCCTGTCAAAGACCCCGTCAATGGAACCATCACGTATAATACGCAGTCTCCTTATCAGGGTTTTACTTTCGATAATGTGAAACTCACCTTTAAGGATGGGAAAATTATCGAGGCTACGTCGAACGATACCGCGCGTATCAATGAAGTTTTTGATACGGATGAAGGGGCTCGTTATATCGGCGAATTTGCGATCGGGGTCAACCCTTACATCCAAAATCCGATGAAAGATATTTTGTTTGACGAGAAAATTGACGGCAGCTTCCACTTTACGCCTGGGCAATCTTATGATGAAGCTCCAAACGGAAACAAATCGGCCATTCACTGGGATCTCGTATCCATCCAGCGACCGGAATGGGGCGGAGGAGAGATTTACTTCGATGACAGGCTGATTCGCAAGGACGGGCGCTTTGTCGTTCCTGAACTGGAAGCACTCAATCCCGAGAATCTGAAATAAGCAAAAAAAGCGAGACGAACTTAATGCTTCGTTTCGCTTTTATTATGGCAACAGGGTTTATCCCCTTATTGTTTTAACCGTGTCGGAGCATGATCCTCGATGAACTTGATGGTCATTTCCAAATGATTCATCGTATACTGCCAGCAAAATGTTTGATAAGGATCGAGCGTCTCTGCCATTTTCGAAAACGCTTTTTTCGTATTGTCCAACAATTTCTTTTGCATATCCAAACCACTCTTCAGAAGAGCTTGTTGCTCCTCCACAGAACGATTTCCCGCAAAAAATATCTTAACGAGCATATCGGAACGAAGAACAGGAGGTACGATGGGCGACATCATTTCCTTGTAAAACAGCTCTTTTCCGCTGTCCGTAATTTGATAGAGAATTTTATTAGGTTTTCCGGATTGGATAATTTCTTGCTTCGTTACAAGACCTTCTTCCTCCAGCTTGCGCAATGCAGGGTAGATGGCCCCAAAACTGGCATCGTAGAAAAATCCGATGGAGTTGGAAAAGGCAAGCTTGATATCGTAGCCACTCATTTCCCCCTCGCTCAAAAATCCTAAAATAATCGTTTTTACATCCATGATTGATCCTCCAGACTCTTCTCGTTGCATTCTCACCTATTGAAGTTCTTTCAAACAAGGAATGTTTCTTATATGAATACAATTATAAAACATGCTGTTTTACTATACTAATACTATTTTTACATTATATCAATTTTTGACTTACCTCCATCAGTGAATAAATGGGCTTCCCTCCCCTCCGCGATTGCCATACTATGAACCATATCGATCGGCAGTGGGGGGATCAGCGGATGAAACGCCGAAAATGGTCGGCATACGAAAATAAAAATTATCCTGTGAAGAGCAGCTTGCACCCCTATAACTTTTTCGTGCCACT
>DASQNU010000123.1:0-9901 GCA_035644815.1 Bathyarchaeia archaeon
ATTTTGGGAGAGGATCATCATGAGAAAATTTGCATCATTGGGCCTGCTGCTTGCTATGACATTTTCACTGATTGTCGGCTGTTCGAGTGCGAATACTGCTTCTGAGGACAAGCAATTGGTTATCGGGATCGATGACAAATTCGCACCGATGGGCTTCCGTGACGAGAAAAATGAAATTGTTGGCTTTGATATTGATTATGCGAAAGCAGCCGCGGCCAAAATGGGAAAAGAAGCGGTATTTCAGCCGATTGATTGGAGTGCAAAAGAGTCCGAATTGAACAGCGGCCGCATCGATTTGATCTGGAATGGATATACAATCACGGACGAGCGTAAAGAAAAGGTATTGTTTACCAAGCCTTACCTGAAAAATGCGCAAGTGATTGTAACGCTGGCGAATTCTGAGCTGACGAAGCTGGACGATTTGGCGGACAAGAATGTTGGGCTGCAAAAGCTCTCCTCTGCTGCTGATGCATTGAATGCGAACCCAATCAGAGAGAAAATAAAATCCGTTAGTGAGTTTCCAGACAATGTACTGGCTTTGAGCGATTTGAAAACCGGACGCATTGATGCCGTGGTTATCGATGAGATCGTAGCAAGATACTACATGACCAAGGAAGCGAATACCTATAAAATTTTGGACGAGTCCCTTGCTCCTGAAGAGTACGGAATCGGCGTGAAAAAAGGCAACGAAGAGCTGCTGAATGCGCTGCAAAAAGCGTTGGACGAGCTGAATCAAGATGGAACCGCTGCGGAAATTTCGAAAAAATGGTTTGGCGAAGATAAAGTGTTGAAATAGGTTTTACATCAGTCAGGCTACGCCGCTGTTTGGCGTAGCCCAAGTTTTCGATTAGGAGCAAATTCCCATGGACATCGAATATATCATCAATATTACCAAGCCGATGCTGGAAGGCGCGCAGATGACCATTCTGTTATTTCTCATCGCGATTGTGCTCTCCATTCCCCTCGGCTTTTTGATCACATTAATGGCGAAAAGCAGCATCAAATGGCTGGCAGCATTCGCCAACGGCTACATCTATGTGATAAGGGGCACCCCTCTCTTGCTGCAGCTGTTGTTTATTTGCTTTGGACTGCCCATTCTTCCATTCATCGGGGAATACCTCGTGATGGATCGTTTTGTCGCGGCTTGCGTAGGTTTTATCCTCAATTACGCTGCCTATTTTGCGGAAATTTTCCGCGGCGGTTTGCTAGCCATCGACAAGGGGCAGTATGAAGCGGCTCAAGTGCTGGGGTTCAGCCGCTATCAAACGACGACGAGAATTATTCTGCCGCAGATGTTCCGCGTCGCATTGCCAGCCGTTTCGAATGAATCGATCACTTTGGTAAAAGATACGGCGCTGCTGTATGCGGTTGCGGTTCCCGAATTGCTGCATTTTGCCCAGACAGCTGTAAACCGCGACTTTACGATCGTTCCTTTCTTTATCGCAGGCATTATTTATTTACTCATGACCTTGGTGTTGACCGCATTTTTTAAATGGCTGGAAAAAAGGCTTACATTCGAATAAAGGACTGGCGAGAAATGGCGATTATTCATGTGTCTAATCTGAAAAAATCGTTCGGCAATCTGGATGTGCTGAAAGATGTATCGTTTGAAGTAGAAAAAAATGAGGTAGTCGCGGTCATTGGTCCTTCGGGCTCCGGAAAAAGCACCATGCTAAGAAGTCTGGTTCATCTGGAGCAGGTGAACGGCGGAAGCATCCGCATCCAAGGCGACGATCTGGTCAAGGACGGTGTCTATGCGAGTAGTCAGGATTTGAAACGGATTACCTCGAAAATGGGGATGGTGTTTCAGCACTTCAATCTGTTCCCGCACCTGACCGTTCAGGAAAATTTGGAGCTTGCCCCCAAACTGGTCAAAGGTGAGTCTGCTGAGGAGATTCGCAAAAGAAGTGCCGAGCTATTGGAAAAGGTAGGCTTGTCCGACAAGGCGGGAGTCTATCCGGCAAAGCTCTCAGGCGGGCAAAAGCAGCGTGTCGCCATAGCCCGGGCACTTATGATGCAACCAGATATCATGCTGTTTGACGAACCAACCTCGGCGCTCGATCCGGAATTGACGGGCGAGGTGCTCCAGGTGATTAAGCAGCTGGCCAAGGAGCATATGACGTTGATTGTGGTCACCCATGAGATGGGGTTTGCGAAGGAAGTTGCGAGCAAAATCATGTTCATGGACAACGGCGAGTTTATCGAGGCAGGTACGCCGGAGCAAATGTTTACCAATCCGCAATTTGAACGAACCAGAGCGTTTTTGAATAGGGCGTTAAAATAACCAAGCCGCTCCCTTTGCAAAAAAAGGGGAGCGGCTATGTAAATTTTGCAGCCAGTTCAAAAAAAGTGGGCTTCTGTGCTACCATGGAGAGTGAGAAAGAGAAAGGAGGAGACCAATGAGCACGATAAAAGATAAGCTCGCGGTTCTTCCCGATAAACCCGGCTGTTACTTGATGAAAAACAATAATGGTGAAGTCATCTATGTCGGCAAGGCAAAGGTGTTGAAAAATCGTGTACGCTCCTATTTTACAGGGAGTCACGATGGGAAAACGCAGATGCTGGTCAGTGAAATTGCCGATTTTGAATATATCGTTGTCGCCTCTGCAGTGGAGGCATTGCTGTTAGAGATCAATCTGATCAAGCAATACAATCCTCGGTACAATGTGATGCTGAAGGATGATAAGACGTATCCCTATATTAAAATTACCAACGAGACTCACCCCCGTCTGGAAATTACGCGCAAGGTCTTGAAGGACAAAGCCAAGTATTTTGGCCCCTATCCGAATGCGGGCGCAGCAGCAGAGGTAAAGAAGCTGTTGGATCGGCTCTATCCACTGCGCAAATGCAAGAACATCCCCAAGCAGGTATGTTTGTACTACCACTTGGGACAATGTCTGGCTCCTTGTGAGTATGAGGTGGACCAAGCGGAAAACCAACGGCTTGTGGAAGAGATTGCTCATTTTCTTGATGGCGGTCACGCGGCTATGAAAACAGAGCTGACGGAGAAAATGATGCAGGCAGCCGAGAATATGGAATTTGAGCGCGCCAAAGAACTCCGCGATTTGATCCGCAGTATTGAAGCGGTCATGGAAAAACAGAAGATCACATTCACGGATACCGTCGACCGCGATATTTTCGGCTTTGCCGTGGAAAAAGGCTGGATGTGCATCCAGGTCTTTTACATGCGCCAAGGCAAGATGATTGAGCGGCAAACGACCAGCTTTCCGTACTATGGGGATGAGACGGAAGACTTCATGTCGTTCGTCACCCAGTTTTATTACGATAAGCAGCAAGCATTGCCCAAAGAAATCCTGCTGCCGCAGCAAAGCGATGCGGAGCTGCTTGAGCAGTGGCTCGGAGTCAAGGTCGTCACTCCGAAGCGCGGCAAAAAGGTTGAGCTGGTCGACATGGCTTGTGAAAACGCCAAAATCGCAATTCAGGAAAAATTCGCCCTGATGTCAAAAGATGATGCGCGGACGATCCAAGCCGTCCATAATCTCGGACATATTTTAGGGATCAATACGCCACATCGGATTGAAGCCTTTGACAACTCCAATATCCAGGGCGTTGAACCGGTTTCGGCGATGATCGTGTTTACGGATGGCCGCCCCGACAAAAAAGAATACCGCAAATTCAAAATCCAGACCGTCGAAGGACCTGATGATTACGGTTCGATGCGGGAAGTGGTCCGCCGTCGCTACACGCGTGTCCTGCGGGAAAACCAGCCTTTACCCGATCTGATCGTCATCGACGGGGGAAAAGGGCAGATTGGCGCCGCTATGGACGTTCTGGAAAACGAGCTGGGTCTGTATATCCCGGTATGCGGGCTGGCCAAGGACGACAAGCACAGGACCGCACAGCTGCTGTTTGGCGATCCGCCTGAGCCGGTCGAGATGAAGCGGGACAGCTATGAATTTTATTTGCTGCAGCGGATTCAGGATGAGGTCCACCGGTTCGCGATCACGTTCCATCGGCAAAGCCGTACAAAGACGATGCTTTCCTCTCAGCTCGATGAGATTCCGGGCATTGGGGAGAAACGGCGCAAGCTGCTGTTCCAGCACTTTGGATCGCTCGGCCGGATGAAGGAAGCAACGGTGGAAGAATACCGGCAGCTGGGGATCGGCGATAAGCTGGCGAAGCAAATTATCGCCCATTTGCGGAAGCTGTAAAATCAATTTGTTCATAAACGAATTGCGCTGTTTTCTACATCATGATATAATGCCAAACAACAACTAAATAAGTACCTCACTTCCCGCAAAGGAGTGAGGTAGAGGCGCGAAAACCAAGAGTACTATCTGGGAGAATGGGGATTCAGTGATCAGATGGGAAAGGGGAATTCGCCGAAGTGCGGTACGTCGCCCTAGACGACCGTGCTGGGTCTGCATTGAAGAAATGCAGGACTGTCATCCCGACTTGCAACCCGCAGTCCGGATGGAGCGCTATCTCACCGAATCGGATAAATGGTACGAGAAATTTTTTTCGTAGCAAATCCGATGACGTGCATGGGAAGGGGGAACCAGTATGTCTATCAGACAGCGGCAGGTTTATTCCTTGTCGTTGTTTTTTTGTATATGGAAAGAATAACAATCGGGCGTGTAATTCTGTCGTGACAGAACGATATAAAAAGGGAGAGTAGGCGAACATGGGTCTTATTGTACAAAAATTTGGCGGCACGTCCGTCGGAACCATCGAACGCATCCAGCGCGTAGCGGATCGGATTATCAGCTATAAAGAAGCAGGCCATGACATGGTCATCGTCGTATCAGCAATGGGGAAATCGACAGATGTGCTGGTGGACATGGCAAAAGAAATCGCGGCCAATCCTTCCGAACGGGAAATGGATATGCTGCTGACAACAGGAGAACAGGTCTCGATCGCATTGCTGTCCATGGCGCTCCAGCAAAAAGGATATGAGGCCGTTTCCTTGACTGGGTGGCAGGCAGGCATTACGACCGAATCGGTGCACGGCAAAGCGCGGATTAAAAAAATGGACAGCGAGCGTATTTTTAGCGAATTGCGCCGTGGACGAATTGTTGTGGTTGCAGGATTTCAGGGCATCAGTGAAGAAGGAGAAATCACCACGCTTGGACGAGGCGGCTCAGATACAACTGCTGTCGCACTGGCGGCCAGTCTGAATGCGGATAAGTGCGAGATATTTACGGATGTCTCTGGCGTATTCACAGCAGATCCAAGAGTGGTCCCGACCGCACAGAAGCTGCCGAGCATTTCGTATGAAGAGATGTTGGAGCTGGCAAATCTGGGAGCCGGTGTCCTGCATCCACGCTCTGTGGAAGTAGCAAAAAAACATCAGGTAAGACTCGTTGTCCGCTCCAGCTTTACAGCGGAAGAAGGCACGTACGTTGAGGAGGTATCCGGCATGGAAACAGGAAGAGTGGTAAGCGGTGTAGCGCATGATGATGATGTGGCGAAGATCACGGTCGTCGGGATGCCGGCCCGAGTGGGAACGCTGTCCCGTTTGTTTAATACATTGGCAAGCAATCAAGTAAATGTGGATATTATCATCCAAAGCTCCTATGAAGCGGCAGTTACCAATATCTCCTTTACGATCGCATTAGGTGATTTGCCTCGCGCATTGAAAACGTTGGAAAGCAATCGGGAGCAGCTTGGCTTTGAGAAGATCGACCATGAAATGGGATTGGCCAAAGTATCGATTGTAGGGGCAGGCATGGTGAACAATCCAGGGGTAGCTGCGGAGATGTTCCGTCAGCTGGCAGAGCAAGAAATTCCGATTAAAATGGTATCGACCTCCGATATCAAAGTATCTTGCGTGGTTCCGGCAGAATATACAGAGCTTGCGGTGCGTACGCTGCATTCAGCTTTTGGCCTTGATCAGCTTGAGGAAAAAGCGATTGTTCACGGTCTGTAAACTTGGTGGATATTGACAGCCTGCTTTCGGCAACGTATCATGGAGACAAATGCATACGGATTCTCTTATCTAGAGTGGTGGAGGGACTGGCCCGATGAAACCCGGCAACCCCGCAATGCGGAGAGGTGCTAATTCCAGCAGACGTTTTACGCGTCTGGCAGATAAGAGTGGTTGACTTTCGCAAGACAACCCCTCTTTTCGAAGAGGGGTTTTTCTTTTTCTTTGGCAATAAGCGAAGATTCATACCGGGATGGAGGCGAAAGCAAGGATGAAAAAGGCAAGACTGGGCGAGGTGCTGCTGGAGTCTGGCGATGTGCTGCAGGATGTGGAGGTGGCCTACCAGACATACGGCACCTATGATCCGGACCGGGGAAATGCGATTTTAGTCTGTCATGCCCTGACAGGAACGGCGTATGCAGTGACGGACGAAGAGCACGAAGGCTGGTGGGACGGTCTGATTGGCCCTGGCAAGCCAGTGGATACCGACAAGTATTTTGTAATCTGTAGCAACGTGCTGGGTGGCTGTTATGGCACGACCGGGCCAGCCAGCTTAAATCCCCGCACCAACAGGCCATATGGATCATCTTTTCCGGTAGTAACGGTACGTGATATGGTACGGACGCAAAGGAAGCTGCTTACTGTACTGGGCGTTGATCATTTGTATGCGGTCATTGGCGGCTCCATGGGTGGCATGCAAGTTTATGAATGGCTGGTCGAATATCCGGATTTGTTTGATTTGGCCGTACCGATCGCGACCTGTGCGCGGATGTCTGCAGTAGGCATCGCTTATAACGATGTGGGCAGACAGGCGATCTGCAGTGACCCTGAGTGGAAGAACGGCGATTATTACCCGGGAGAGGGGCCAAGACAGGGACTCTCGATTGCCCGCATGGTCGGCATGCTCACCTATCGCACCACCGAGTTGTTTGAAGAGCGATTTGGCCGCAATATGCGCGACCAGGTGGATAATCCTCTGACCGGATCTGTGTTCCAGATTGAGAGCTATCTTCGTTACCAGGGTGAAAAGCTGGTCAACCGTTTCGATGCGAACAGTTATCTGCATTTGATGAAAGCGATGGATACCCATGACATCGGCAGAGGAAGAGGCGGAATACCCGAAGCCATTTCCCGCATTCAGGCGAGAGTGCTTGCCATCGGTATTCAGAATGATCTGATTTATCCCGTTGACCACCAGCGCGAAATGGTAGAATTAATGAAGCAGCATGGCGTAGAGGTAGAGTTTCACACCATTGATTCAATCTACGGACATGATGCTTTTCTGGTCGACTTTCACAAGATCGCTCCACTGATTACCCCATACTTTGCTTAGGTGCTGACCGGCTGGCGTAATGCTAAGCTGGTTTTTTTCGTCAACAATTCACCGTGATTCTGGCCTCCAACTGGGTGCCCGCGGCGGCTTGATGAATCTCCAAATGCACCTCTGCCTCCCTCTCTTGCCACCGACTGATGGCGCCGGCGAGGATACCGCATTCCAAGGACAAGCTTTGCCCCAGCCGTTCCGCAGGGAGATAATCAAACATGGGGTGCGTAAGCCGATACGTAAACCGATTTGGCGATTCAGATAGCAGCTCCAGCTTGCCTAATCCCAACCGAATGAAAGGGAACAGCAGTCCTTGTGAAGAGGTGATCGGAATTTTTCGGCCGATATCTTTGCCGATCCAGTGTAATATGGGTGCTTCCGAATCTCCGAGGAGCTGCTGGCAAATCGTTTGGCGGAATACGTGATAGCCAAGATAGGGCATGCTTGTCCGCTCGGCGTGTGCAATCAAATCAGCAGGAAGCAACTGGGCCAGTTTATCCTGAGTGGTTTTCATATCACCTATCACCTTTTCTTCTTTTTCGTGTTACTAGCCTATGAAAAAAGGGAAGAGAAAATGACAGAAAGAAAAGAAAGAGGTGCATTCAAATTATGTGATTATTCTAACAATAGAATCAGTCTAATCACTTCTTGACGCTGTCTGATCACAGGAGTACAATGGTTTTGGTCACTTTTTGTTCACTTTTACCTGCTAACCTTTACTGTCATTGTTAGGGAACGAAGAAGGCGATTTTGCTGTGCAAACGCAACTCTTTTCTTTTGGCTCGAAAAAGGAGAAAAGAACGCGTAGACAAGATAGATTCGCTCGAGTTGTAAGCGATTAAGGTGCTATACAATGGGTAAGGATAGTGGGGAAAAGGGGATAATGGAAAAGCGCTGAACGTTTTTCCATTGCATTACAGTTTTACATACTACGAAGGGGGGACCCATGCATGGCGAATAGCCATCAGTTTTTAAGTCGCAGGCTTCATTCTTTGCTTGGTTTGTTTCCAATTGGATTTTATCTGTTGTTCCATCTGACTGCGAACTACCAAGCAACAAAGGGAGAGGAGGCCTTCAACCAGGTTGTTGGTATGATTGCAAACATACCATTTCTGATCGTCGTTGAATTTGTCTTCATCTATCTCCCGTTGCTGTTCCATGCGATTCTGGGCATCTACATCGCGTTCCAGGCAAAGCATAACGTAGGCAGCTTCAGCTACGGACGCAACCAGATGTTCCTTTGGCAGCGCATAACCGGTATCATTACGTTGATTTTCATCGCATGGCATGTTTGGGAAACTCGGATTCAAGCTGCATTAGGAACAGAAGTTAATTATGAAATGATGTCTGCTATTCTCAGCAATCCAGCGATGGTTGTATTTTACGCAATCGGGATCTTGAGCGCGGTATTCCATTTCTCCAACGGAATCTGGTCTTTCCTTGTTCATTGGGGAATCACTGTTGGTCCTCGTTCGCAACGCTTGGCAACATACTTGACAATGGGTATCTTTGTCGTGGTGTCTTTCATAGGTTTGCGCGCGATGGCAGCATTCATTCAATAGGATAGGGGGACTTTCGCGATGGCAAAAGGCAAACTGATCATCGTCGGCGGTGGATTGGCCGGCTTGATGGCGACAATTCGAGCAGCAGAAAAAGGTGTACCTGTAGATCTCTTCTCCCTGGTTCCTGTAAAACGTTCTCACTCCGTCTGTGCGCAGGGCGGTATTAACGGAGCGGTTAATACCAAAGGGGAAGGCGACTCCACTTGGGAACACTTTGACGATACCATTTACGGCGGTGACTTCCTTGCGAACCAACCACCGGTAAAAGCTATGTGTGATGCAGCACCAGGAATCATTTACATGCTGGACCGCATGGGTGTAATGTTTAACCGTACCCCGGAGGGCCTGCTGGATTTCCGTCGTTTTGGTGGAACGAAGCACCACCGTACCGCATTTGCAGGTGCAACGACTGGTCAACAGCTTCTGTATGCATTGGATGAGCAAGTACGCCGCTTTGAAGCGGAAGGTCTTGTGAAAAAATATGAGTATTGGGACTTCCTCGGAATTGTACAAGACGACGCGGGAACCTGTCGTGGGATTACCGCACAAAACCTTCGTTCCGGTGAAATCGTTTCCTTCGCTTCTGACGCCGTAATTCTGGCGACTGGCGGACCGGGGATCATCTTCGGGAAAACGACCAACTCAATCATCAATACCGGTACGGCTGCTTCCGCGGTATATCAACAAGGCGTTATTTATGCAAACGGCGAATTTATCCAAATTCACCCTACCGCGATTCCAGGGGATGACAAAAACCGTCTCATGTCCGAATCAGCACGTGGGGAAGGTGGGCGCATCTGGACCTATCGTGACGGTAAACCATGGTACTTCCTGGAAGAGAAATATCCGGCTTACGGAAACCTGGTTCCTCGCGATATTGCAACCCGCGAAATTTTCCATGTTTGCGTAGATTTGAAACTGGGGATCAACGGCGAGAACATGGTATACTTGGACTTGTCGCATAAAGATCCAAAAGAGCTGGATGTGAAGCTCGGCGGTATCATCGAAATCTATGAAAAATTCACGGGAGAAGATCCACGCAAAGTACCGATGAAGATCTTCCCTGCGGTTCACTATTCCATGGGCGGTATGTGGGTAGACTACAACCAAATGACCAACATTCCAGGC
>DASQNU010000124.1:0-8573 GCA_035644815.1 Bathyarchaeia archaeon
TATCTTCGTCCGGATATCTTGATACGCTAGGAGACTGAAGATGGCGCAAGAATTTGAAACAGGCAGTTTTCATCGGATGAAATCCCTGAACAAGTCAACAATCCTCAATGTGATTCGGCTGCAGGGCCCGATTTCCCGAGCCGAGATTGCCAAGCTGACGAAGCTGACGCCCCCGACTGTGACCAATATTGTCGGAGAGCTATTGGAGTCGGGACTGGTAGTGGAAAGCGAGCTGGGCGAATCGTCCGGTGGGAGAAAGCCGATCATGCTGCGTATCGATTCCTCGCGCTATACGGTGATCGGCATTTACGCCGGGGCAAAACGGGTGCGAGGCATCATGTCCACCTTGGACGGACAGGTGGTCCTGCATGGAGAAGAACGGATACCAGCGGAGCCGGATGCGCAGACCTTCCTCGGGATCCTTCACCGCGTCATTCGCCAGATGATCGAACAAACCGATCCTGCTATCCATACCGTGTTGGGCATTGGTATCGGGATGCATGGTTTGGTTGATCCGCATCAGGGCATTTCCATCTTTGCGCCGAATCTGAATCTGCGCAATCTTCACGTCAAGGAAAGTGTGGAAAAGGAATTTGCGCTGCCGGTGGAAGTGGAGAATGACGTGCGTGCCTTGGCGCTGGGTGAAAGCTGGTTTGGCCAGGGAAAGGGCTTGGCCAATTTCATCTGCATCAACGTGGGAACAGGGGTAGGTGCTGGGATCTATCTGGAGGGGAAACTCTTTCAAGGGGCCTCCTATACCGCGGGCGAGATGGGGCATACCACGAT
The DNA here is from genome assembly GCA_035644815.1 of Bathyarchaeia archaeon. GTDB lineage: Bacteria > Bacillota > Bacilli > Brevibacillales > Brevibacillaceae > Brevibacillus_F. The sequence goes on from DASQNU010000124.1 coordinate 787, forward strand.
TGATGTGCATGGTCCCAAATGCAGCTGCGGCAACTATGGTTGTCTGGAGGCGATTGTCTCCGGTCCCGCCATCGCTTTGCGTGCGAAGCAGGCGATCGCGGAGGGCAGAGAAACCTTGTTGGCCCAGTGGCAGAAATCCGGGGAAACCATCTCAGGCGAATTGGTGTATCGGGCAGCGAGGCGAGGCGACGAGCTATCCCGAGAGCTGCTAGCCCGAACAGGCGAATACCTAGGGGTTGGCCTTGCCAATCTGATCAACACCTTGAACCCTTCGCGAATCATTGTCAGCGGCGGTGTCTCCAAAGCAGGTGAACTGGTGCTGGAGCCGCTGCAAAAGACTGTTGCCGCACGCTCGCTGCAGTCCTCTGCCGAAGCAGTCACCATCGTCACCAGCCAACTGGGTGAGCATGCCATGGCGATCGGAGCGGTTACGCTGTTTCTGGAGAAAATGTTTACTCCGGCAGGAGCAGCGGAGATTTCATAAATGCAAAAAACGGTTAGATGGGGCATTATCAGCGGACTTCCTTTGCGGGACATGCGTATGGTAATGCCTTTTTCTTTTAGACAGAAGCCTTGGTGCAAGAGTAACCATTTATTTTTTCATACGTATAAGACATTGACTAACCGTATGCGTATCGTTCATTATGTGAGCAATTTAACTGGCAGGAGGGAGGGGAAAGGATTGTTGATCAGGCGATATCATGAAGCGGACATTGATCCCATTGTCACTTTATTTTATGAGACCGTACATACCGTCAACAAGAAAGACTATTCGGAAGAACAGCTCCATGCATGGGCTTTACGAGAAGAGGAGAAGCAAAAGCGTGAGAGTTGGATGAAATCTTTGCGTGAAAATATCTCTTTTGTCGCTGAAATTGATGGTCAAATCGTTGGTTTTTCTGATATGAATCGGCAAGGATACCTAGACAGATTATTTGTACATAAAGATTATCAAGGGCAAGGGATTGCCTCCGCTTTGGTAAGCAGGCTTGAATCCGAAGCCACAAAATTGCAGATAGTTGAAATTGACACGGATGCCAGCATCACCGCGAAACCCTTTTTTGAAGCGAAAGGATACAGAGCCATCAGGACCCAAATCGTTGAACGCAACGGGACTCAGCTAATGAATTACAGGATGAAGAAACGGCTAAATGAAAGGATTCAATAGTTGAATAGCGATAGACAAAAATGCGGCAGCCAAGGACATTATTTTCATTCCAAGAGGCTGCCATTATTTGTGTTCATATATTTCTAGATTGGAAACTTGGGAGAGAAAACAAATGAGCAAACCATTCATGAACGTCGCACTGGTCTGCGGACCCAATTGCGATATGGAAACACAAGCCATCCGTTCCACCCTTGAGTATTTTGGGGCCAGAGTGTTTACCTATTGGATTGGAAGGCCGAATGATTTCATTTCCGTCCTGTCTGGTCAAGACATATACAATGGCACGGATATGATCATTTTGAATTTTCATGGGGATGAAGGGAAGTTCCTCATGCCGGAGTTAGGGGCTGACGTCTACGAAGAAAGCGAGCCACGGGAGGATTTTGGCCCAGACGAGATTTTACGTTATGCGAAGTTGAACGGGAAAACCGTTGTTAGCAATGGATGCTCGTTAGGGGAGGAGACATTAGCGAGGGCATTTTTGGATTGTGGCTGCAAAATCTATATGGGTCCGAAAGAGTACCCGGATGGAAATGATGCGCTTATGTTTCTGATTCGTTTTTTCTATGAAATCATCCAACACGCAAAGAGTGTCGAAGAAGCCTTTATGATTGCCAGATCTATGAGCGATGACTTATCCATGTACGAAATCTATGTGAGCCAGGCTGGCACGACTTCTTCCGAGTGACCAGCAGAGCTCTCAGGGCAAAAGATGCTGCATTCGAGGACAGAGTTTTCTTATTAATCCGCTATTTACACTCGGAATTAAATGGGATAAAGTATGTGATAATTTGTAAAAATCAAGCAAATGAGGTGGACAGATGTCAAGCGACTTGATTCAAGCCGTCACTTTATTAAAAGGGAAAGAATGGGTGGACCTGACCCATACATTCGGCCCGGAATCTCCTCACTTTTCAGCATTTGATGCTGCGGAATTTACGACCTTGTTTACCCATGATGACGGCTTTTTTGCGCAAAAATTCTCTTTCCCCGGACAATATGGAACTCATCTGGATGCACCCATCCATTTTGTTCGCAATAAAAGATATCTGGACGAAATCGACCTGAAAGAACTGGTATTGCCGCTTGTCGTCATCGACAAATCAAAAGAGGCTGCGGAAAATCATGACTTCTCTTTATCTGTGGAGGATATCTTGCAATTCGAAGCTGAGCACGGCCAAATCGAAAAAGGATCATTCGTTGCTCTGCGCACGGATTGGAGCAAACGCTGGCCAGATGTGGAAGCCTTCAACAACAAGGACGCGGACGGCAATAACCATGCTCCCGGCTGGTCGCTTGCCGCTTTGAAATTTTTATTTGAACAACGGCATATCAAAGCGATCGGCCATGAAACGTTTGATACGGATGCGAGCATCGACTATCAAAAAAACGGAGCACTGCTAGGAGAATATTATGTACTTGAGCAGGATACCTATCAGGTTGAGCTGCTAACAAACCTGGACAAGGTTCCGCCAACAGGTGCGATCATCGTGAATATCGTTCCGAAGCCGGAAAAGGCATCTGGGTTTCCCGTACGGTCGTTTGCGATTCTTCCTTGATTTGACTGACCATACGGCTCTCTCATGATTTGCATGGAAATGGCTGCGACCACGCATTATTTTGCGTGGTCGCAGACGTTATCTGTCACATATGCAATGGCGCACACCCGAGTTCCTCAATGACCTGATCGTGTGTGATCACGTATTCGCTTGGCCACGCTACCTGCGAGCGAAGGGCAAAATACAGCTGGTTGTCTGGCGGAGGGGAAGGGACACTCAGTTCCTCCTCCTGAAAAGCCACGTCTGGATAGCCCCAGCGCTCGATCAGCCGTTTGGTGAAAACGGAGTCGGATAGGATATCCTCCGTTGCTAAATGAAAAGCGCCAGACCGATCTTTGTCCATGAGCCAGCGGATCTGTTTGGCCAGCATCGTATCGGTGTTGATGGTTCTCAGGAGGTTGCTGTAGATGACGATCGGCTCACGATTTTTAATTTTCTCCAACAGCCCCTTGGTTCGCGGTGAGCCGATCCCGTATATCGCCGGAATCCGCACGATGGTGAGGGCATCGCCCAACGTTGCACGCATGGCCTGTTCACATGCCAGCTTGTATTGTCCATAATCCGTTGCAGCGGAGGGAGGATCCTGCTCGGTAACCGGAGCATCGAAGCAAGCATCATACACATTGGTGGTGGAGCAAAAAATCATGCGCCCGCCTTTTGTTTCCAAGTAATCCGCCACGTGCTCGTGAAACACCATCTGATCTGCGTAATCTCCATGCAGGGACATGACGGCGTAATCGGGCTGTACCTTTTGGAGGAATGAGCGTAGGGCCTCAAGCTGCTCCAAAGACAATTGTTTGGTGCGCTCCTCCGGCAAATGTATCGGTCTACGTGTCAGATAGGAGCCGTACACCTCGTAACCTTGCTCGGACAATTCCTTTGCCAACGTACCGCCAATGGTTCCGCTTGCACCAAAAATGATCACTTTTTTCATCCGAAAGACCTCCTTTTATCATTGGGTCGCACGAGAAGATGGATCAATAGAAGCCCCTTTCGTAAACACAAGGGAAAGGACGGAGACGATCAGAAGCAGAAGTCCCCCGAGAAAAGTGGTGACTAGCAAGAAACTGCCAGAGGCCGTTGAGCCCCCGATCATTACACCAAGCAGAAGAAACGACAGGGTGACAGTCTGGAACAAGGCCATCCCTCGACCCCGCAGATGGGCGGGCACTTGCATCATGAACAGGCTGGCCAGAGGGAAATTCAGAAAAGCGTGAAAGAATCCCAAGGAGAGGCACCACACATAGACAAGGCCAAGTCCCCATAATTGTTGCAAAGCGGGGATTGCGTTTGTCAGCATCATGCCTGCGCCCATCAGTCCCATGCCAAGGAAGAGAACAGTGGTGGCCCGTAGACGTTTGGCTAACCGAACGCCGAGAAACGCTCCGATAAATGCCCCCGCCCCGTAAGTCCCCTCTAACAATCCGTAATGAAGTGCGGGAACGTGAAAGAATTGCAGCAACAGCACTTTCAGATTGGTCGTAAATAAGCCGAGCACAACCATAACGGGAAAAAGCAGCAGCAAGATAAGGCGCAAAGCCGGGATGGAACATATGTCTCTCAAACCACTGTGCAATGCATGCCAATAAGGAGGGGGAGCTTGCGTCTCTTCGCTGCGGGAGCCAAATGTGAAGATGCTAAACAACAGCGCTGCCGAACAAAAATAGCTTGCGGCATCCAGCAGAAAAATGGTGCTGATATGACTGTAGGCCAAGAGAAGCCCAGCCAACGAGGGAGCGAGCAAGCCGATTGCTGAGGTGGTGGCTTGAAACAAGGCTACCCCCTCGGGGATGCGATGCTGCCCAACCAATTCGGGGACGGAGGCGATGCGCGCCGTCTCAAAAAAGGCAGTGCCGATTCCCTGCATCACGACGAGCAGCAGCAACAGCGCCAAGGAGTCCTGTGCCAAAATCATGAACAGCACAATTAACATGCGGTAGAGATCGCCGGCGATCATGATCCAACGTCTGGAGAGGCGATCAAGCAACGGACCGATGAAGATGCCCAATACGGCAATGGGCACCATTTGGGCAAAGATCGCCAGACCGACCAGAAAAGGGTCATTGCTTGCCGTCGCGACGAGATAAATCACGGCGGTTTTCGTAATTCCATCCCCGATGAACGAAATGACGACAGAGAGCCAATAGCGGAGGTAGTTGGAATCACGCAACAGGGCCAGCATGTCGGACCTCCTTTATTCGTGAATTTGAAAGTATCAACACAAAAAATATATGTAACGTAAAAATATATTATTACGTTATTCATTTCTTTGTCAAACATAAAAAACTCCTGCCGAGATGACAGGAGTATATGGGCTAGTCCATGACTGGAAAGGAGATTTTCAGGTCTTTTAACACTTCGTCAGCGTAGTATGGAGACACTGGATATACTTTGAAGACATATTCGTCTTGTCTAGCAACCTCATAACGGAGAGACAATTTGTCTTTGCCAGCATTTTCACGATGCATGCCCTTGTTTGGAAAGTCAGGGCCAATCCACTGAGTCCCTGGCGGCAAAGGTGAACCAGATACAACAAGGGTAAGCGTATTTCCCGAATGGGTAAAGGAATTAACGGTAAATGTGAATTGATCCAAGGTTACATTTTTGGGATAACGTTCACTAAGGGATAGAGAGAAGTTTTGAATCTTTTGGGGGCCCTCTTTTTTACGCAAATATACTTCAGAAACATGAAAGACGATTGTCTTTGGTGCTTTCTCAAACTTTTTCTCTGAGATAAATGTATAGATATGCTTGTCATTGCTGACCAATTCATCTTCATGTGTAAACAAGTATTTTCTCCCCATTTCGTCTAACAAAAAGGGCTTTTCAAGTAAAATATCATAGTTTTCCTCAAGATCAACATCAATGGCTACCTTCACATATGGAGGTGTTACCGTCACTTGCTCCAGCGTTATTTTCTTCAGAGGAGACTCCTTCTCTTGAAAGGTAAGAGAAGTGACAGCAGGCTCTTTGATAGGTGGCAAGTAAGAAGCTTGTTCAAGAGACCGTTCACCTAATCGCTCCCTCTGAGGGAGTAGCCATGTACAAGCTAGCAGCAAGCATAACGGAATGGCTACATAAAGAAGCGGGATTCTCCGTTTCTCAGGTTTCTTTATGCGTGAATGAATCCGTCCCTCCAACCGATCGATATGATCGGGGTATCTCAGACTTGACACATTCACTGATCTGGCGGAGTCCCGAAGAATTTTCTCTACATCCACACAAACCCCTCCTTCTCCAATCTCTCCTTCAACTGCTTTTTCGCCCGGTGCAATTTGGTATAGACAGCATCATGTGAGATGCCAAGAATCGTTGCCACCTCGGACACCTTCAAATCCTGATAGTAATGCAGAAGAATGACCTCCCGATAGTTGGGAGACAGAGACAGGACGACACGAAGAACCTCTTCCTGTTCGGGAGCGCTCATTTCAGAATCATCCTGACAACCCGCCATCTCCTCATTGATATTTCCGAAGAGGACAAAGCGACGGAACCAACTGGATCGGCGGTGCATCCTGACTTCATTCAGCGCGATTTTGTAAATCCATGTCTTTATCGAGCTTTCATTCCGAAAGCTGCCCATATGCTTGTATACCTTCACAAACACTTCCTGCGTCAGGTCATCCGCGATCGAGTGGTTTTTCAGCAAAAAATAGACAAAACGCTGTACGGGTCGCAAGTATTGCTTCATGATCAACTCAAACTGGATGTCTTTTGCATATTCAAGGGTTTGAACTTGTTCGTAAATAGGAACCCCTCCTTTCTATCCTTGTAGATGCGATGCAGAGGTAAAATCTTACAGACCCATTGTAACGAATTCGAATCGCACGTCCATTCAAAAGAGACAGCAAAGTAGAAGTTGTTGTAAAATGATACCAAAGCCAAAGAACGGAGCGGTTATACCGATGGAACAAAAGCGGGAACGCGAAGGACGAATCGAAGAACTGCGCGCATTAAAGGAAATTGCCGAGACGCTGAACAGCTCGCATGATATGAAAGAGATGCTCGAGGCCGTGCTGCGCAAGCTGTTGGAAGTGACTGGCTTGCATACGGGCTGGGTGTTTCTCATGGAAGAAGAGCCGACCTATCTCCATGTCACAGATGTGAATCTGCCACCGGCATTGTCCTGGGAAGACAAAAAGCCGATGCGCTGCGGCACCTGCTGGTGTGTGGATAAGTACTGGGGCGGCAGGCTGCAAAATGCGGTCAATATTATCAACTGCAAGCGCATTGATGATGCCATCGAAAATAACTGGGGAGATACACAGTGCATCTACCACCACGCTACGGTGCCGCTGAAAGCAAGTGGTGAATGGTTTGGTCTGTTGAACGTCGCTTCACCGGGAAAGACATTGTTTACGGATGAAGAGCTGGCTCTGCTGGAGTCGGTCGCTTTCCAGATCGGGACGGCGATCAAGCGGACGAAGCTCTATCAGGAGCAGCAGCAGCGAGCTTCCTACTACAACAAGCTCGGGGATATCGTCATGCAGCTCGGTCATGTGCAGGAGCTGAACAAGATCCCCAGCGAAGCGGTCAAACGTGTCGGTGAAAATTTTCCTTGGCTGGCTGTCGCCTATTTTGCCCAAGAGGCAGATTCGCTTTCCTGCCGTGCCTACTATGCAGACCATCAGCTTGTCAACGAATGGCGTATGATCCGCGGTCAAGAGTCGGGATTGGTGCGAGAAGCCATGCAAAAAGGAAAGCTGGTCAAAAAGACAAACATCACCCAACCGCTTCCAGCCTTGCTCGCAATGGGCATGCCTGCCTATCAATCGGCGATGGCAGTACCGCTAAAGCAGCGCGGTCAGAAATTAGGGGCCTTGCTCGTGCTCAGCGACAAGAAAGATGGTTTTGCGGAAAATGACCAGGAGATCCTGCTTGCGCTGTCCGAGCATATTTCCATCACGGTGGAAAATGCCCGGCTTAATCAACAGCGCAACGAGCTCGGCAGATGGGAAGAACGTAACAGGCTGGCGCGTGATCTGCATGATTCCGTATGTCAAAATCTTTTTTCTCTTTCCTTGCTGTCACGGGGATTGGAGTCTTTTCTGCAAGGGCCT
>DASQNU010000125.1:0-22462 GCA_035644815.1 Bathyarchaeia archaeon
GCCCGCATGACAATGGAATGCGTCTCCGCGGTGTTCTCTCCCAGATAACGCACGCCCTGCAAAAGCTCACCGTCCGACACGCCGGTTGCAGCGAAGATCGCATCATCACCGCTGACCAAATCATTCAGTGTCAAGAGCTGTTCCGGATCGGTCAAGCCCATTTGCCTGCAGCGTTCGCGTTCGCCATCATTCTGCGGCTTCAAGCGTGCCTGCATGTCTCCGCCCAAGCATTTGATAGCTGCTGCACTGATCACTCCCTCTGGAGCACCACCAATCCCGATAAACAGGTCGATACCAGTCTGGGGCAGACAAGCAGCGATTGCCGCGCCAACATCACCGTCACCAAACAGTTTGACGCGTGCGCCTTTTTCACGAATGGATTCAATCAGAGCGTCATGCCGTTCGCGCTCCTGAACAATCACCGTCACATCCTGAACTCGTTTCTGATTCGCATCAGCAATGCGATCGATAATGGTCTCTATCGGATCATCCAGGCTGACTTTTCCTGCTACTCGAGGTCCTACAGCCATTTTCATCATATACATATCGGGTGCGTGGAGGAGTGTGCCTTTGTCACCAATCGCGAGAACGGACATCGCATTGTTATGTCCCTTGGAGACAATCGTGGTTCCTTCAAGCGGATCTACCGCGACATCTACCTCGGGGCTGTCTTCCGCCCCGTTTCCCAATGATTCGCCAATATACAGCATCGGCGCCTCGTCCAGCTCACCTTCGCCGATGACAACCGTACCGCGCATGGCAATGGTATCAAACATGGCCCGCATGGCGCTGGTGGCAGCACCGTCTGCCTCATTCTTTTTCCCACGCCCCAACCACTGTGCGGAAGCAAGGGCCGCAACCTCTGTGACGCGTACGACTTCTAATGCGAGTTCCCTTTCCATAGCTGAGCCCCCTTACGAACATTCAATATATCCTCACTCATTGTAACGTTAAGTCGAACAAAGTCAATTCTCCTTCTTGATGGATCTACATTTTTCTACTACTATTAGGCTAAGCAAATTATCCTGCCATTCGGCGGAGGGACGACATGTATCAGAAGACATACAAAGGCTGGGAACGATTCAGAACGTTTGCAAAAATGCTAGTTCCTTCCCATTACTTGCATCAGTTTCCGCCACACTTCATCATGCGGGATGTACTTGTCGAACAGGTTGAGAAGAGACTTGCGCAAGGCAAGAATTGTCTGCTGCTGCTTTTTGATGTAAAAAGCTATGCGGAAATGAAATCGCTTTACCCCTCTCACGTCTTGCAGCAGATTGAAGAGACGATCATGGAGACGTTTTGCGGGATGATTCCTGAGGAGTTCCCCTCTGGACATGTATTGGCGATGCAAAAATATTATGATGACGATTATGTGGTGATCGTAAAAGACGATGGGATGTCGGAGGAAGATCTCCTGACCAGACTTGATTTTTTTCGGGACAAGCTGGAAAAAGAGCTGCTCAAGCGGACCCAAACGTTCTTTGACTTTCCACTCGCTTTTCATACGGGCGGTGTAATCATTACTCCCGGTGAGGAAGCTTTTGATGCGATTGCATACGCGTTGCAGGATGCACGGGCGATTGCGAAAAAACATTTGCCGGCGAACGTTGGACACATACGAGCGCAGATTCGGCAAATTATCGAGGAAGAAGATATCAGAGTGCTGGCGCAGCCGATCGTGTCTTTGGAAACCGGCGAGGTCATTGGCTGGGAGATGCTGACGAGAGGGCCTGTAGGGACGCCTTTTGCCATGCCGGATGAGCTTTTTCAGTATGCCTACCAGACAGATATGCTGATCCATCTGGAGTTGCTGGTGGTAAAAAAAGCCTTTCTGATTCTTTCTCAAAAGAAAACGACTTTCCCTGTGTTTATAAATGTGACTGTACCCAGTCTGAAGAATCCTTATTTCTTTAAAATGGTAAACAAGCTGATCGAGCAGTTCCCCGAGCTGGATCCGAAGCAAATCGTGTTCGAAATCACGGAGCGCCATGTGATTGATGACTTTGGAGCATTTACTCAGTCTATGTCCGAGTTTCGTAAATCCGGATTCAAGCTGGCCGTTGATGATACCGGCGCGGGATATGCAAGCTTACATATGATTTCGGAATTGCTGCCCGACATTATCAAAATCGACCGATCCATTATACGTAATATTGACAGCCATGAGGTGAAAGATACCGTGCTGGAAGCATTGTTGATGGTCGCCAGAAAAATTGGCTGCAATGTGGTGGCAGAAGGGATCGAAACCGAAGAAGAAGCAAGGGCTTTGCTAGAGAAGAATGTCGACTATGGGCAAGGGTTCTTCTTTTCTAAACCGCTTGAACCCTTTACGGATCTGACCGAAAACTGGATTGCCAAGCATAGGGGTAAATTGGTGCTGGAAAACTAACCGATGGAAGCAGGCTTCGCCGTTGATGCGACGGTGGAAGCCTTTTTGTATGCAAGCTTCCTTCGTGACAGTCGGGACAAATTTGGTATACTGTTGGGGAGAGTAAAGGAGTGAATGAACCCGATGGGAAGCAATTCATATCTGCAAGAAAGTGAACTGGTGATACTCGTCCTCATTCTTACATTTGTCGGAACGATTGTGTATGCCAAGCGCGCTTCAAAAAAGAAACAAAACAAGAACGATAAATAGGCAGGGATCAAACCATGTATGATATTAATACCGCACGAATCGAAGACAGACTTACCCATATGGATCGGATGCTGTCCGCCATGCGCCAGTTGACGCAAGAAAACGGACAGGCGCTAATAGATAACCCGATCGGCTTATTGGCGATGGAAAGAGCCCTGCACACATGTATTGAGGCGATCGTGGATGTAGGGAATGCCATGATTGATGGCTTTATCATGCGGGATCCAGGGAGCTATGCGGATGTCGTGGAAATTTTGCGCGATGAAAAAGTGCTTACGGATGCACAAGCCCAGCAATTGACCGAGGTCGTCGAGTTCCGCAAGCAGCTTGTCAATGAATATACACAAGTACCTGCTGCCGACATGGTCGAACTGGTACAACAGTCTGTGGAAATGCTTGCCCAGTTTGCTCCGGCGGTACGCATTTATATCCAAAAAGAAACGTTTTAGTCCGCGAATGTTCATTTTTGAAACAAAAACATTTCTTTAGTTTACTAAAGCGGAATTTTCATATACAATAGATAAATGAAGGGCGGTGAAACTATGTCGAACGATAGTACATCGACGCGTGACCAGATTCTGCACATGTTAAAGACAAAGGGATCTCAATCGGTCAGCGATATGGCTCTTGATTTGGGGATTACAGAAATGGCGGTACGACGCCATCTAAATACACTGGAACGGGACAACTTGATCAAATCAACACTGGTTCGTCAGGCGATGGGCCGTCCAACCAACATCTACTCCTTGTCTGAGGAGGCAGATGAGCTGTTCCCGCGCAACTATTCTCATTTCACGTTAGATTTCCTGCGAGATTTGCGTGATATCGATGGCACAGAGAAGGTGGAGATGCTGTTCCGGCGACGTGAAGATCGTCTGGAGGAAGCATATCGCAAGCAAATCGCAGGGGAGCTGGAGGAGCGGGTTTCCAGCCTCGCGAAGCTTCAGGATGAGAAAGGCTACATGGTGGAATGGGAAAAAGATGAAGCCACCGGAAACTTTTTTATCAAGGAATCGAATTGCCCGATCGCTCAGGTAGCCCGGGAATTCAAGCAAGCGTGCACATGTGAACTGTCCTTGTTCCGCAAGGTGTTGAAAGCAGAGGTAGAGCAAACCTCCTGCATGGCCAATGGTGGAGAAAAGTGTGTGTTTGAGGTAAAACAATCCGCAAAATAAATGGGCACCAATCAAGATCCACTCCTGTGCGGGTGGATTATTTTCGTACAAAGGGAGATTACTGTGAAAACATACCGTGGGTATCTGTTGGACCTAGATGGAACGATTTATCGAGGAAACGAAGTCATTCCAGAGGCAGTCACGTTTATCAGTGAGCTACGGAAGGCGAATATTCCATTTCTCTATTTGACGAACAACTCTTCGACTACACCGGAGCATGTCGCGCAAAGACTCACCGATATGGGGATCGAGACAGTCGCGGAAGAGGTGTATACGTCTAGCATGGGAGCGGCGGCTTATCTGCAGAAACGTTATCCTGCTGGCACGGATGTATATGCCATCGGAGAGGCAGGACTGCATGCGGCACTAGCTGAGATTGGTTGCAAACAGGTCTCGGAGGGAGCAAAAGTCGTAATCACAGGAATTGATCGTGAATTTTCCTATGAGAAGCTGGCGACGGCTGCTACAGCCATTCGCAACGGCGCCCTGTTTCTGGCGACGAACCGGGATCCTGCCTTGCCGACGGAGCGAGGGCTGATGCCGGGCAACGGTTCTTTGGTCGCAGCGATTGCGACCGCCAGCGACGTAGAGCCGATCGTGATCGGAAAGCCCGAGCGCATTCTCGTTGATTATGCCTTGGAACGTCTCGGTACGAAAAGAGAAGAAACGCTGATTGTAGGGGATAATCTGTTAACGGATATTGGAGCTGGTGCAAACAGCGGACTGGACAGCTTGCTTGTCTTTACTGGCTATTCTCGTGAGGAGGATCTTGCCACCTCGAAATGGCAGTCGACCCATCTGGCGCAGGATCTGATGGACTGGTGGAGGAAATGTCAGGCATAATACCGTATGAAAACTCAACCGCGTGTTGGGTTTTTTCTTTTTGCGCTTTCCGCTATAAGCCTGTAACGCAGGATGGTTTGCACACGTCCTATCATGGAAGACTAATGAAAAAATAGGGGGGAACATGCGAATGAGAAAGCTATTTTCCTTTATGCTGCTCTTTCTATTGGTCGGGGGAGCGATGCTGTCAATGCCTTCCCGCACATATGCTTGTTCGTGTGTTCAACTGCCTGATGTACAGGAAGCTTTGGCCCAATCAGAAGCCGTGTTTGCCGGCAAAGTCATCCATATCAGCGAACCGAAGCCAGATGTCAGCGGTATGATTTCAAGCGCCGATCCGATCACGGTCACGTTTGACGTAGCTCAGACGTGGAAAGGAGTCAAGCAGAAGCAGGTCATGGTTCAGACAGCCAGGGATTCGGCAAGCTGCGGATTCAACTTTGTTCTTGATGAAGAATATATGGTTTATACGTATAAAGATGATCAAGGCGTGCTAGCAACCAACATATGCACCAGGACCAACACCCTGACCGCTGCATCGGAAGACTTGGGTGTGCTGGGGATTGGAAAACAGCCATCGGAAGCAGCACCGCCTGCGGCAGGACCAATACTGGAAGAAGACACGAGCTGGACCGAATGGTATACCTACCCCTTTGTGTGGTGGTTGCTGCTGGCAGTGCTCGGAATATCGATTGTTCTTTTATTCAAGAAGAAGCGTGCCTAACCATCCAAAAGACAGCAAAAAGGAGATACACATGGTATCTCCTGCTGTTATTTTACCGTGGTATTGAATTCCCTTTGCATCCGCTGCCTTTCTTCCGCTTCCCGGCGAGTGCGGTGAGCAAGTCGGCTTGAGGCGGCAGCTGCAATCGCGCCGACCAAATCATCAAGAAATGTATGGACACCGTAGCGTTTGTCATTGAGCCTTTCCAAAATGCCGTATTTTAGCTTGTCTACGTATCCATAGTTGGTAAAGCCGATGCTGCCATATAAATTGACGATAGCAAAGGACATCACTTCGTCAATCCCGTACAAGGATTCGTCGGATTCGATGATTTCTTGCAGCGGGGAAATCAGCTTGTTCTGTTCCGCCAGCATATCGAGCTGGATTCCGGTGATCAGGGCGTTTTGCACTTCCCGTTTTTGCAGAACTCTTTGTACGCTTTCTAGGCAGCGTTCCTTCGTCAGTCCGGGAATATAATTCTCCTGCAGAAAAAAGACGATTTCGGCGATATCCTGCACCTGCACCCCGCGCTGGGCAAGAAGTTGCAGAGCAGCGTTGTAGGTCGTTTGCGATTCGATTAGTTGCATGAGGGCCTCCCCCTTTTTTGCTTATCGGTGGAAATAGTATCTCCCTGCCACTAGGCACCTATCCCGCCCAGTCGACATAGGATAGCGTAGGACGATGATTGGGCTAAAGGAGGCGTGAGCAGTGGATGAGATCAGAGCGCTCGTAAAAGAGCACTATGGCCTGAATGTATTGGAATGCAGGGAAATCGGAAGCAGGACCATGCTGGTGACAGATCGGGGCATCCATTATCTGTACAGCTGTCCAGCTGTCTATCGATATAAAAAGAAGTTCATTGAAAAAGTGCAAAAGCACCTGGAGCAGCACTGTGAGCATGGCTTGCTTCCAATCACCAAAACGGTGGATGGACAGCAGTATATCCTGCAAGATGACGAAGTGTATATTCTCCAGCTAGGCGTGCGGGAAGCTGTGCCGATTGAGCCAGCCTTTGACATCGGTCAGGCCTTGGCCAAGTTCCACATGGGCACGGCTGGGTTCACGGGTGAGCGGCTGTTTTATCCGTATCGATCACTGGGGAATTGGCCTTCCATGTGGCGCAAAAAGCTGCGTCAGTACAGCGGCTACCGGGATGAAATGGATCAACGTGGGGGATTTACTCCATTCGACGAATACTTGCTTACGAGTTATACGTATGTCCATCATATCGGAGAGCTTTCCGTTCTCTATTTGCAGGACGGCGGCTACAATCAGGTCATAAAAGAAACGGCGGCTTACGGGAAAATTGCCTATCAAAATTTTGATGAAGGCTATTTGCTGTTTGCGGATAACGGCAAGCGATATTTTGCAGGTGAATGGTCCTGGGTGATTGATATGCGTGCCCGAGATGTAGGACAATGGATAAAGAGCGAAATACGCAAAGATGGATGGAATGAAGAGCGCATCGGGCAGTTTCTGGCAGGCTACAATAGCTGCGCGAGGCTGTCCAGTGAAGAGTATGCCGTCATCTTTGCCCTCTTGCTTTATCCCGGTCGCTTCCTGAAAATTGTCGAGACGTATCGCGGCTTATCCGCAGAAGAACGGGAAAGCGTTGATTTCAGCGACTGGCGTGATATGCTCGATGAAGAATTGATCAATATGGAAAGTGGGCTCCGCAACTACCCGACATTTGTGGCATCCAGATATGGAGCAGCGCTTCCCCCAATCGAATGGCTGTGGAGGACTGCCGATGAAGAAACCGAATGTATTTGTGACGAGACGAGTAGCTGCTGAGGTCATTTCCTTGCTGGAAGAGGTTGCAGAGGTAGAGGTATGGGAAGAAGAGAGTGCTGTACCGCGCGACGTATTGATGGAAAAGGCGAAAGAGGCAGACGCTCTCTTCACTATGCTAACAGAGAAAGTGGATGAAGAGGTGCTCGCGAATGCCAGCCAGTTGCGGATTGTGGCGAACATGGCAGTTGGCTATGATAACATTGATGTGAACGCCGCGAAAAGTAGGGGCGTGATCGTGACCAATACGCCAGATGTGCTCACAGAAGCCACGGCTGATCTCGTATTCGCCTTGCTGCTGGCGACAGGGCGCCGCTTGATTGAAGCCAATCGTTTTTTGCATAACGGAGAGTGGTCGACGTGGAACCCGTATTTGCTGGCCGGTCAGCGCTGTCATGGGGCTACTCTCGGACTGATTGGCATGGGGAGAATCGGAGAAGCGGTGGCAAAGCGGGCAAAGGGCTTTGACATGCAAATTCTCTATCACAACCGGCGCCGTCGCACAGAAGTGGAAGAGGCGCTGGGAGCTCGCTATGTCGATTTGGACGAGTTGCTGCGTCAGGCAGATTATGTGGTCGTATTGACTCCGTTGACCGCAGAAACGCGTGGTCTCATCGGGGAACGGGAGCTGTCATTGATGAAGGAAACAGCTGTGTTCATCAACGCCTCTCGCGGCGGGACAGTCGACGAGCAGGCGTTGTATCGGGCATTAGTGGAGAAACGGATCTGGGCGGCTGGCTTGGATGTCTTCCAAACGGAGCCAGTCCCCGTCGATCATCCGCTTTTGACACTGCCGAATGTCGTGGCACTGCCACACATCGGGAGTGCGACCTATGAGACTCGCAACCAGATGGCACGGCTTGCAGCAGAAAATATCGCAGCAGTACTGACAGGAAAGGAGCCGTTGACACCAGTATGAGTGGTTGGTGGTTGGCAAGCATTATCCTGTTCATGCTCATTTTACTGGCGGTTATCATTTTGACGACAATCGCATTGTACGTCGGTTGGAAGCTGATGCACCCGCCACGCAAACCACTAAGCATGAAACCGGAGGAATTTGGGATACATACATATAAAGAGGTGATCTTTCCGAGCCGTGATCCGGATATCCGTTTGTCGGGCTGGTATATGTCGGCGACGCAAAACGGGATTGCTTCTAACGGGATTACCATGATTTTTTCGCACGGGTATAGCCAAAATCGGCTGGAGCCCCACTTGCCTGCTCTTTCTTTGGCAAAACGGTTACTGACGGAAGGGTACGATATTTTGATGTATGACTTCCGCAACTCGGGGTTATCGGAAGGCAAGATGACGACGGTCGGTTATTTGGAGCAGCGTGATTTGCTCGGGGCAATCGATTTTGTCAGTGAGACGTATCCCAGCCAACAGATTGCGCTCATCGGTTTCTCGATGGGGGCGGTTACATCCTTGCTGGCAGCGGGAGAAGACGAGCGTGTCCAGTTTGTCGTCGCGGATTCACCGTACTATGCCTTGGATGAATATTTAGAGGAAAATCTCAGCAAATGGACGGGGCTACCCCGCTTTCCGTTCAATCAGTTGATGCTTAGCGTGCTGCCCTTGCTGGTTAAGGCCCAGCCGAGACATGTTGCTCCTTATCGGGCCGTCCAAAAAATGGGCAATCGCCCCATCTTGCTGATTCATGGCACGGGTGACCAGACCATTCCGCATGATCACAGCCGCAAGCTCGTTGCCGAATCGCGGCATCCATTAACGGATTTGTGGTTGGTCCCGGAGGCTGGTCATGTCCGCAGCTATGCCAAAGAACCGGATGCCTATGTCGAAAAAGTGCTGGCTTTTCTGCAGCAGGCAGCAAAAAACCCCCTCCAGCATCGGTAGGGGGTTTCAATGGGAGACCTTAGAATACTTGTTGTACTTCTTGAATGCCAGGGATTTCTTCGATCAGCGCGCGTTCGATCCCAGCTTTCAAAGTGATCGTGGAGGAAGGGCAGCTGCCGCATGCGCCCATCAGACGCAATTTTACGATGCCATCTTCTACGTCAACCAGCTGTACGTCGCCGCCGTCGCGTTGCAAATAGGGACGAAGTTTATCTAGAACCTCTTGCACTTGTTCGAACACTTCCATGATTCATTCACTCCTTTCCATTCCTCCTCCTTATTATAATGCCCTGGACGGGAGAAATCCATGATTATGAGCACGATTTCAACACTTTCCACATTTTTTACTGTGTTGATAGTGAAAAACAGCCGCTGCGGGGAGTTACGTGCTTTCGTGAATACAGTCGGGTCATGTTCTTTTTTCTTGGTCATGCTATAATATAGCAGTTAACGATCGTGACCGACTCTTGACAAAAGTCACGAGTCCCCACGCCGAATTGATGAAACGAGGGATCTGTAAGTGAAGGTTTATCGAAATATCAAGGAACTCATTGGCAACACACCAATCGTCGAACTCACTCAGTTCGATTTGCCAGAAGGCGTGCGACTCTTTGCCAAGCTGGAAACCTATAATCCAGGGGGAAGCGTCAAAGACCGCTTGGGCGTTGAACTGATTCGTGCAGCGGAGGAAAATGGACAGCTAAAACCAGGGGGAACCATCATTGAACCGACTGCCGGGAATACCGGAATTGGCGTTGCATTGGCCGCAGTGGGGACCGGCTACCGCGTCATATTTTGTGTACCGGCAAAGTTTTCTGAAGAAAAGCAAGAGCTGATGCGCGCATTGGGTGCAGAGGTTGTCAATACACCTACCGAGCAAGGAATTCGCGGGGCGATTGCCAAGGCACAAGAGCTGGCTGCATCGATCCCGAATTCTTTCGTTCCTCAGCAGTTCGCCAACCCGGCCAACCCGGATGCCCATTATAAAACCACAGGTCCGGAAATCTGGGCACAAATGGACGGCAACATCGATGTGTTTGTCGCCGGAGCAGGATCGGGCGGTACATTTATGGGAACTGCTCGTTATTTAAAAGAGCAAAAGCCAGGCATCAAAACAGTGATCGTGGAACCAGAAGGCTCTATCCTCAATGGTGGGGAACCAGGCCCGCACAAAACAGAAGGAATCGGTATGGAGTTTCTGCCAGGGTTCATGGATCCGGGCTATTTCGACGCCATCCACACGATTCTGGATACTGAGGCGTTTGCTAGAGTGAAGGAACTGGCTGCGAAAGAAGGGATACTGGTTGGCAGCTCATCCGGAGCAGCATTGGAAGCGGCACTGCGCGAAGCTCAACAAGCGAAGCCAGGCACCAACATCGTTACGATTTTCCCGGATAGCAGCGAACGTTATCTGAGTAAGAAAATATATCAGGGAGGGATTTGAGTTATGCGGTTAAAAACAAGATTAATTCATGGCGGTATCGATGGAGATCCAGCGACTGGGGCAGTAGCGGTTCCGATTTACCAAGTAAGCACCTACAAGCAGGAAGCCATCGGCAAGCATAAAGGCTTCGAATATTCTCGTACCGGCAACCCAACCAGACATGCGCTGGAGACCTACATTGCTGAGATCGAGGGAGGAGCACGCGGTCTGGCATTTGGTTCCGGAATGGCTGCATTGTCCACCATCCTCTCCATGTTTAACAAAGGCGATCATATCGTAGTAGGCGATGATGTATACGGCGGTACATACCGTGTTGTGACACGCGTTTTCATGCGTCAGGGCTTGGAAGCTTCTTTTGTGGATACAGGCGATCTGGCGGCAGTAGAAGCGGCCATTCGCCCTGAAACAAAAGCGATCATCATGGAAACGCCAACCAATCCTTTGCTCAAAGTAAGCGATATCGCAGCTCTGGCGAAAATCGCCAAAGCAAAGGGCGTCCTTCTCGCAGTGGACAATACCTTTATGACTCCTTACTGGCAAAATCCGCTTGATCTTGGTGCGGATATCGTGTACCACAGTGCAACCAAGTATTTGGGCGGTCACAGCGATGTGGTGGCAGGATTGGTTGTTACCAAGGATGCACAGCTCGGTGAAGACCTTCACTTCCTGCAAAATGCAATTGGCGGCATTCTGGGGCCACAAGATTCCTGGCTGCTTCTGCGGGGGATGAAAACGCTGGGAATTCGCATGGAGGAACATGAGGAAAATACCCGGATCTTGGCGAAATGGCTCTCGGAACGCAAAGAGATTCAAAGGGTGATTTACCCAGGTTTGGAAAATCATCCCGGACATGAGTTGATGAAAAAGCAATCCCGCGGCTTTGGGGGAATGATCTCTTTCGACGTGGGAAGCGCTGCGAAAGCGGAAGAAGTGCTGGCAAAAGTGAAATGGTTCACGCTGGCAGAATCCCTGGGTGCAGTGGAAAGCTTGATCAGTGTGCCAGCACGCATGACGCATGCTTCGATTCCTGCGGAGCGTCGCGCTGAACTGGGCATTACCGATGGCTTGATTCGCATTTCTGTGGGTATCGAAGACGTACAGGATTTGATCGAAGACCTGGAACAAGCACTATCGTAATGTAAACAACGATTTTCTGCTTCGGATGGTATGGGAAGGGGATGTATCAAAATGGCTGTCGAAATTAAAGTATATGGAACCGAGCAGCTTTGCGCGAGTTGTGTCAACCTCCCATCAGCAAAAGAAACGGCAGCTTGGCTAGAGGCAGCGCTATCGCGCAAGTACGGGAATGAAACAACCATTGTCACTTATTGTGATTTCCAACATCCGCAGACAGAAGAAGACAAAAATTGGGCCGAGCGGATTATAAATGAAGATTTATGGTATCCGCTTGTCATAATTTCCGGGGAAATTGTCGGCGAGGGAAATCCAAAATTAAAAGATATTTACGCAAAGCTGGAGGAACTTGGCGTGCAGCCATTGGTTTCTCCAGAGGAAAAAGCGTAGCATAATACGTAAAGCTGTTGGGAATAACCCAGCAGCTTTTTTTTATGTCCAAGGATACATTCTCAGTAAGCACTTCCCACCTGCCGCTAGTGTGAACAGCAGCAATTGCAGCTCAGCTTATTGACAGGCAGAAGGGGTGCGAATTAGAATATCATTGAAATTGATAATCATTTTCGACTGTAAAGCTATTGGACAGGAGTTGTTTGAAATGAGAACACATAAACAATCATTTTTTCTAAGCGTGGTCTTCCTTCTTGTTATTGGTTTGCTAACAGCATGTGGGAGTGGACCTGGCGATCTGAACCATTCAGGCGCACATTCTGACGCTGTACCCGCTACGAGAGTGTACCACGGTGAAAATGGAGATGTTAGAATACCCGCACATCCACAAAGAATTGCCGTACTGGCACACATCTATGTGGGCAATGTATTAAAGCTCGGAATCACACCGATTGCCGTCAATGAATGGGTGAAAGAAAATGCATTCTTTCAAGGGAAATTGGATGGAGTAGAAGTGGTTACGGAGGATTCGATCGAGAAGCTTTTGGAACTGAATCCTGATTTGATCATTACATACACGTCAGACAAAAATCTGAAAAAATATGCTGAGATCGCCCCGACGGTTGCGTTGACCAACGATAAATACAGCTATTTGGAACAGCATATAGAGATCGGTAAAATTGTCGGCAAAGAAAAAGAAGCACAAGCGTGGGTCGATGAATGGAATGCAAAAGCGAAAATCGAAAGCGAAAAGGTAAAGGCAGCGATTGGAGAAAATGTAACCATAACGGTTCTTGAATCGTTTGGAAAAGACATATACGTTTACGGGAATAATTGGGGACGTGGAACAGAGGTCATCTACCAGGCGCTTGGGATAAAGGCTCCTCAAAACGTGGAAGCTGATGTTTTTGGCCAAGGGTATAAAGCCATTTCATCTGAGGTGATTCCACAATACGCCGGGGATTACATTTTTGTCGGAGGAGGGGATGAGTCGATTAACAACTCGTTTATGGAAACCGATGTATGGAAAAACATACCGGCTGTACAAAAGAAGCAAGTGATCCCATTCGATTCGAAGTCCTTCTGGTTCAATGATGCGATTTCTCTTGAAAAACAAATGGAGTTCATTGTGAAAGAACTGACGAAGAGTAAATAGTTTACCTCCAAGCTTATTCAGCAAAAAAAGCTTCCGCTCAGGATGGACTCGACTGCATACAATGTTTGTACAACCTTTGTCCAGCAAACCCGTAGTTCTAAGCCTAATTGCGAGCTAATAGGCTAGAAGGAGATTACTGCGGACAAGGGAGCGGTGGGGAAATGGAGGACTTATTCGCGCGCTATCATGAGCTGAAACAGCTGGAAAAGCAAATTGAAACAGAATTGGACAGTGTACGCAAACAGATACTGGAGCTATACCCGGGACCTTACACGGTCGAGAGCGGTGCATACAAGTGCACGATCTCCTATCAGGAGAGAAGGGATTATGATGATCAGCTGGTTTACAATGCATTGCCTGACAGCAGTATATGGCGTTTGATGTCTAAGGCGGATACCACAAAAATCAATAGTCTGCTAAAGTTGGATGTTATTAATGAGGCGTTGTTGAACGGTACCTATTCGGTGAAGCAGATTCCCTATATCCGCATACAGAAGTTATAAAACAAAAAAACGACCTGAAGCTATTTGGTAAAAGCTCAGGTCGTTGCTGTTTGATTAGCCTAAATGCTTCTTATACATCCACAGGACACCGCTCTTCATGATGCGAGGCATTTGCCCCACCAAGGACATTTTCCCCATGGCGAAAAATCCTTCTTTTTTGCCAAGCGATCCCAGCATGCCTTTCAGCTTGATCGGCGGCAGCTTGGCCGGATACTCTTCACCGCGAGTATCGCATTTCAGCAGCATGGCAATTTGCTCACCTTGCACCTCAGCGAGCTGTGCGCTCGGCGCAAATGGCAAACTGACACAGTCACCGACGATATACACGTTGGTATGGGTTGGGATCTGATAATATTCATTCACTATTACGCGACCCATGCCGTCATGCTCTACCGGCAGCTCACGTACGATCCGATTCGCTTGAATCCCTGCTGTCCAGACAATGACATCGCTTGCGACAGGAGCATCATGATTGTACAGTACGCCTTCTTCCACGCGTGTGACACAAGCATGAGATACAAGCTCTACATCGTGTTGGATAAACCATTGGGAAGCATATTCTTGAAGCTTTTTAGGAAATGGACTAAGGATGCTTGGTCCGCGGTCAATCAGACGAATGTTCAAGTCTGGGCGGCTTTCTCGCAGCTCAGAGGCCAGTTCGACACCGCTTAAGCCACCGCCGACAACCGATACTTGTCCGTAGGCAGGCAGGTTATTCAACGCGGCATAGGCGAGGCGTGTTGCCTGCATGGTTTGAATCGAGTGCGTATACAGGTCCGCGCCTGGAATGCCATGATAGCGATCCTCGCAACCGAGACCCACCACCATCCAAGTGTAGGGGAGACTCTCGCCATTCGCAAAATGGACGGTCTGTTCATCAAGATCAATACGTTCTACTTCTCCATATTTCACATTCAGTCGAGGGTGATTCGGATACGGCACGCGTACCATGCTCTCTGGTTCCGTTCCTGCGGCGAGCGCGTAGTATTCCGTTTTCAAACCATGAAATGGCATCCGATCCACAAGAGTGATCATTACATTGTCTGGCAAATCCGCAGCAAGCAGCTTCTCTGCAATCCGCAATCCACCATAACCGCCGCCAAGGATGACAATTTGGTTCATAGCAGGTCGATTCCTTTCTGTCGTTCGAATATTTCACACAAATAAATATACCCATTCTATTTTTAGTCCGACTGCGGCAAAAATGCAAGCAGAATCTTTTTCCCGTTTCATTCCTGCTGGATTTTTGCAGAGAACGAGGTACAATATGAGAAGGTGATAAAAATGAAAGCATTAGTTGAATTTTGCTCAAGTAATGTATCGTCCTATACGAAGCCTGTCCTCGATGCTTTGGAAAACGATCCGGAAATCGACGTCGACGTCATGGAATATGGCTGTTTGGGACATTGTGGAGAATGTTACATGCAGCCCTTTGCTTTGGTGAATGGCGACTATGTTGGGGCTGAAGATCACGAAGAATTACTGGTGAAAATAAAACAGAAGCTCCGTGAAGATGAAGAAGAATGGGAGAAGGACTTTCCTTTCTAAGAGAAAGTCCTTCTTTTTTGTACAATAATACGACTCACAGCAAAACATAAAGAAGCATTTAGCGTGCAGGCTGCGGCTTCGTCTCTGCAAAAATTCGTTTGAGTAAAGGTGGAGTCACTATTGTAGTGACGAGGACAACAACCACCGAGACGGTAAACATCCAGGGCTCAAGGAGATTGCTTTGCAGCCCGATGGAGGCCATGATCAGGGCAACCTCCCCGCGTGAAACCATGCCCGTTCCAATCCCGAGAGCAGACCGCGTCGAAAAGCCAGCAAGCTTCGCACCGATCCCCGAGCCAATCAGCTTCGTCGCAATTGCCAAGAGGGACAGTAGCAATGCGACTCCCCAATATTGTCCAATTCCGCTTAAATCGGCTGTTACTCCAATACTTGTAAAGAAAACCGGCACAAAGAAAGAATAGCTGATGGTTTCGACTTTTTCAAAGACCTCGTGCTTTTCTTTGGTCAGACTGATGGCAACGCCGGCCATATAAGCGCCAATAATGGTTGCGACACCAGCCAATTCAGATACGTAGGCAAAGAGAAAGCAGAGAATCAATCCAGCAGTTACCGTCGTTTCACTAGTACGCAAATTACTCAAATACTTCATAAGCCAAGGAACCAGTTTCCAGGAAGCAAGGATCGCTCCTGCGAAAAACAGTACTTTTTTCAATAATACCGCACTAAAAGTCGCATCTGAACTGCCTGCCAAACTCATCACAAATGCAAGCAGCAGGACAACCACCACATCATCAATAATAGCTGCGCCCAAGATGGTAGTACCTTCCGGCGATTTCAACTTGTTCATTTCGCGCAGGCTCTGTACGGAAATGCTGACGCTAGTCGCTGAGAGCAGGAGACCAAGGAAGATGGCCGGATAGAGGGAGAGTCCGAGCCACTGACCCATGAAGTAACCACCGATAAAAGGGAGCACGATTCCACCCAACCCGACATAGACAGAAGCTTTCGCATTGGAGCGCAACTCATCCAGGTCTGTTTCCAGTCCTGCCAGGAACATCAGGAGTATGACCCCGATTTCACTGATTTCTTGTAAGACCTCTTGATCCGTAATCAATCCTAAGACTGACGGACCAAGCACAATGCCAATCAGCAGCTTCCCAAGGACTGCAGGCTGCCCCAGTCTGATGCTGATATCTCCTGCCACTTTGCTGGCCAGCAGAATAATAGCGATTTCAAAGATAAGCATGCTCTTTGCCTCCTCTCCTTATTTTGAGCAAAAAAAAAGAACCTCACTCGACATTTGTTTCCCTAAGGTATACGAAGGACAGGGAATAAAGTTTCATTAGGTGAAACAACAAAAAAGCCTTCCCAGTATAGGAAGGCTTCGAAGTCATGATTGGAGAAAAAAAACTTACTAGTATTCTTTGATTACATTATAGAACGTGTCACGCTCAAGCGCTTTTTTGCCAGCACCTTGAATGAGCCATACCAGCTCTTCGACAGTCAATGATTGCTGCGAGAGGGCCCCTACTGCGTGGCTGATTCGCTCTTCGATCAGCGTTCCATGTACATCGGAAGCACCCATGGTGAGAGATACCTGCGTCAATTGGGTACCGATGTTAATGAAGTAGGCTTTGATATGTTGGACGTTATCCATCATCAGGCGGCTGATCGCGATCGTTTTCAAATCGTCGATGGCCGACGTGCGGCGTTTGATGCCTGCCGATACACTCTTTGGCTGCATAGCCAGCGGGATGAACACTTGGAAACCGTTCGTCTCGTCTTGCAGACGGCGAACGCGATCCATATGGATGAGGCGTTCTTCCATACTTTCAATCGATCCGTACAGCATAGTAGAGTGGGTACGCAGGCCTAGCTGATGCGCTACGCGGTGAGCTTCCAGCCAGTCATCCGTGCTCGCTTTTTCCGGACTCATTTTTTCGCGGTAACGCTCGGTCAGGATTTCCGCCCCGCCGCCAGTCAAGCTTTCTACACCGGCTTTCATCAGTTCCTCAATGACTTCGCGGAAAGAAAGACCGGAAATGCGAGCGAAGAATTCAATTTCAGCACCGGTATAAGCTTTGATGGTGACATTTGGATAGGCTTGCTTCAAAATACGTACGTTTTCGACATAATACTCAAAGCTTTCATGCTGGTTATGTCCGCCGACAATATGGAATTCACGGATGCCGTCATGATAACGACTGCTCACATAATGCAGCAATTCATCTTTGTTCATCGTATAAGCCCCGTCTTCGCCGAGGTCTCTACGGAAACCGCAGAATCTACAGTTAGCTTCACACACGTTGGTTGGATTAATGTAGAGATTTTGAATAAAATAAACATTGTCGCCATTTTTGCGTTGATTCACGAGATTGGCCAGCTGACCGATCGTCATCAAATCATGAGAGGCATACAAGGTAAGGCCATCCTGAATGGTCAAACGCTCACCATGAATTACTTTTTCAGCAACTTGCTGCAAGGATTTGTCTTGCGAAGGTAAAGTTAAAATTGACACAATACTACCGTCCTTTCTCATCGAAAATCATTCTGGGCTTGGCAAGGCAGTAACAGGGATCATGCTGTCGAATGAGTTTTCCGCTGCCGACAATCTTTCCTGAATAAAAGCCCACCACGGTCAAGCGAAGCATATTCATTATAAAACTGTTTCGCTCCCGTAACAATATAAGAAGTTTTACAGGGCTTTCGTCATATCCTTACAAAAAAATACATATTTTGATATGTCATTCGTTCTAGGAAAATATGTTTGCTAATTACATTTTGTTCCTGTACAATGATAGGCAATAAGGCTTGACTCATCTAATGGAGGAGATAGAAGTGCGGGACGATTTGTTGGAAAAAATTGAACTCCTTCGACTGCAGATGGTGAAAACTGGATTGGAATACGGCTTGGATCATCCGGACGTGTTGGAATACAGCAAAATGATCGATGAGCTCCATAATGAATTGATGGAGTTGGATTTAACTTTGGCCAAGACGGGGCGAAAAAAGAAACCTTATCGATTCTATATATTGGAGAACACAGCGAATTTTGCTTAAAAAGCAGGGTTCGCTTTATTTTTTTGTACAACATGTGGAAGTGTCGGGCAATTACCGGAAACCTTGTTGCGGGATTGATTTCTTTAGTATACTGATAAGGAAGAGGTGGAAAGCAGCCTCGATTTTAGGAAGAGCAAGGGAGGGATACGGATGATCACACTTACCGAGAACGCAAGCCGCAAAGTAAAAGAAATGCTGCAGGCAGAAAACAATCCGAACATGTTTCTGCGCGTAGGCGTTCGTCCAGGTGGTTGCAGCGGTTTCACTTACGGCATGGGATGGGATCAGGAAATCAAAGAAGGCGATCAAACCTTCTTTCAAAACGACATCCGGATCGTAGTCGATAAAGATAGTTACCCATACATCAACGGAACTGAAATTGATTATAAAGAGTCCATGATGGGCGGCGGGTTCTCCATCCATAATCCGAATGCAGTGGCAAGCTGCGGATGTGGATCGTCTTTCCGTACGGCGACAGCTGAAGGAAAAGCGGAGAAATGTGACGACTAATTTGGATGAAACGAAAGCTCCACGAAAAAGTGGGGCTTTTCTTTTTTTGTCCCATCACGTAAAATGAGAACAAACGTTCGATTTTCGCGAGGTGATCGATGCATATGATGCTCATAAACGTGGGGGGGCCAATATTCTCCATCCAACTATTGAATGCTCATGGTCTCGTAGAGGAGACAAGCAACCATGGATAAAATGGATGACCTTTTCGGTACGAGATTTTTACTGTCGGAGCACGCCGAGCTGCTTATCGATCCTGAGTACGAGAAGACACTCATACCCAAGCCGATCGTGGACGACCAGGATTTCGGCGAGATGAATTTTCGGATATACGATTCTACTCAGTATGATTATCCGATTACCATTTACTATTGGGTACCGGTGCATGGAGAGAAAGGGAGGATTGAGTCTGCGTTCGGCGTGGTCAAAAGCATCGAACCAAGCTCAAAACGGATCAAGCTCGTCAACGATTGGGGTATGAAATGGGTCGATATCAGCAACGTGGTAAAAGTGCGGAAAGGGTACCGTCTCCCGTAATGTAAAGTTTGTTTCCAACGATTGAGAACACGATTCGTATGGCAGCACTCTGCAAATTAAAAAAATGAAAAAACGCTCTTGCGTGAAGAGCGTTTTTAGGAGAGCGCATTAGTAATTAAAATAATTGCTTCACTTCACCGGTATTCGGGTTAACCGTATACCATCCGTGGGTTTTAATAAAGCTGTCACCCGTCTGGAAGTTGCTAACGATTTTTTCGTATACGTGGATCACATAGTTGCCTCTTTCATCATCGTGATCGTATTCCACCGAATAGTGGGGGAGGAAGTTATGCCCGTAGGTTCTTTTCACCTGATTGACAGCTTCCAATTTGGAGTACATCTTGACTGAAGGGAATTTGCCAATGTACAGAGAAGCGCTGTTCGGATCGTAGATGACATTGTTGCCGAGATTTTCCACCAGAAAGCGAAGCGGGACATAAGTGGTGTTCTTATAAATGAAGCCCTGCTGCCCATTCGGTGGTGATTTGGGGATGCCGTTAAAATAATAAGTGAGCGGCGGATTGTTGGTTTCCACCTCGATCATGGTTGTCGTGGAAGCATAAGCGATACCGGAAAAACATAATGAACCAATAATAAGTCCACCTAAAAAGGATTTGCCGTCCCATTTTTTCATAGTTAACCTCTCTATTTTATTCAGTATTACTTTTATTATGACAAGAATCTTTGTTTTCTGGCAATAATCCCCAGGTAGTAGGCTTATCCGACTAGATTCGGGAAAAAGTACCCAAGTGTCTGAGGACAAGGTCGTATTCTGCAGAATGATAGGTAGATCGTAGGGAGCAGTGTCGAATGCGATCGGACAGTTTCTTTGGTTTGTAAAAGATGGTAATCTAGGAGTAGAAGAATAGAGCGGATCAGAATAGTTGCAGGAAGGGAGTATAGCACAATGTCCGGATTGGGATGGGTGGCAGTAGCGGTCTTCGCCATCTTGCTGATATCAAGCATGCAAGTGGTATTGAGGCAGCTCGACAGGCAAGCAAAAAAACAAGAGGAAATTATTGAGCTGATGAAGGAAATACGGGACGAGCTGAAAAAGAATAGATCGTAAAAAAAGAAACGACGTCAACCCGTCGTTTCTTTTTCATTAATTGACGACCACAATCGTCTCGAGTTCGTCCAAGGAGAGATTGTATACTTTTTTCTCATCATCGTGATAAATCAACACAAGTTGTTGAACTTCATGAAAACAGAGCATTCTTCCGACAAACTGGTAAGGTTCGGGAGAGGAACATTTACGCGTAAACTGCAGCAGCTGATTGTCTTTGATCCATTGCGGAAATCGTTCATTCGCCAGCATCGACCTTACATCCCCTTTTCGCGTAAACTCTGTTTTTGAGATTATCGGCAGTATTGTGATTCAAGTTGATAGGAATGAACTGGAAACAAAATGCAGATAGTAAAGGAGAAACGATCTTTGAAAAGGAGTGAATGGCAATGAAAAGATGGTCGAAGTATCTCATCACGCCAGTATTGGTGGCTGCATTAGCTGCACCTGTTTCAGTGTCTGCCCAACCCATGAACTTGCAGCAAGAAGGCCACTCCCCTGACATGCAAATGGTCAGGAAGAATGGTAACCGGGCTCACAAGGCACATGAGCAGCAATATATGCTTTTGCTGGCGGAAAAATATACACCAGATAAAGTCGCTGAATGGAAAGCCGTCTTTGCCGAGCGTGAACAGCTTTTTAGGAAATGGAAGAGTGTGCGGGAAAAACAAAAGCTGGATCCCCATCTGGTAGAGAAGAAGGAACAGTATAAAAAGTACAAGGACGTATTGAAGCAAAAGCTGGGGAATGGTGAAATTACGAAAGACCAGATGAAAAGCATGCTCAACGAATGGAAGGAAAAGAATTTTCCGGAGAGGGCAAAGTTAGACGCCCAACGAAGAGAGCGCCATGCTGCATTTAGACAGACCCGTCAAGCGTTTGATGAAGCGATTGCTTCTGGCAACGAGAGCGCGATTCGCAGCATATTGCCAAAGCTATTGGCACAGGAGAAAGAGAAAAATCAATATATCGCAAACAAGCTGAAGCAAAATAACTAGCGAGGCCATTCGTGGATGGCG
Source organism: Bathyarchaeia archaeon (assembly GCA_035644815.1). Lineage (GTDB taxonomy): Bacteria > Bacillota > Bacilli > Brevibacillales > Brevibacillaceae > Brevibacillus_F. Next base: position 21,360 of record DASQNU010000125.1, read on the forward strand.
AGCCACGCTTCCTTCTTGCAATGCTCACACCATCCCATGTGGATACAAAGATGCTGCTGTGCATCTGGCAAACCGTTTGACAGCTTGCTGTCTTCAATAGGACGATAGGGACTGTAGTCGCCGTAATAATCATAAACCCGTCCACCATCAACGAAAAGCTGGCCGCATGACTGGCAATGCTCGGAAAGTGATTGAAGTCCGTTGCAAATGGGACAGATGTAGTTCATGCTCTGTCACCTCCCACGTCTACTGTGTGCATCTGTCATAGCGGATATACATGCAAAAAACAACCCCCTGACGATTGCAATCAGGGGGTTGTACTATGTTACTTAAAACCTTCCATGCTGGACGAATGACCCGGCTGGGCTTTTGCGTCCGGATTGATATACGTAATCGCATTGTTAACGGCTGTCGGGGCTTCGCCAAAGCCTACCGCGATCAGCTTCACTTTTCCTGGGTAGGTGGCAATGTCACCTGCAGCATAGATGCCTGGAATATTGGTTTCCATTTTGGAGTTCACCAAGATGGAGCCTTTTTCGAATTCAAGTCCCCAGTTCTTAATGGGGCCGAGAGAAGAGATAAAACCGAAATTGACGATGACAGCATCGACATCCAACTTTTTTTCTTCTTTCGTGGTGTTGTTTTGGATGATCACCTTTTCAATTTGCTCGTCACCTTGGAGTTGGGTAAGTTCATAGGATGTCAGGACGTTTACTTTTGAGTTCATTAATGTCTCGACACTGTGCTCATGTGCGCGGAATTTATCACGACGATGGATCAGATGCACCTCTTTGGCAATCGGCTCGAGCATCAGGGCCCAGTCGACGGCCGAGTCACCGCCGCCAAAGACAGCGACGCGTTGACCTTTGAAAGAGTTCAAATCGGTAACGAAATAGTGCAGATTCGCTTTTTCGAATTTCGCAGCCTCCGGATTTTCCAGACGACGCGGTTCGAAGGCACCCACACCTGCGGTAATGATCACCGCACGAGAATAGTGAATTCCTTTGTCCGTAGTGATTTCAAAGACATTGTCCTCTTTTTTCTCTACGTTTTGCACTTTCTCTTCCAAGCATACACGCGGATCAAAGTGGGAGATTTGCTGT
>DASQNU010000126.1:0-28147 GCA_035644815.1 Bathyarchaeia archaeon
TGATCAACGAAAAAAGGAGAGGATTCTTTGCATGATGCACCTGAACATGTACATCAATGGTGAGTGGGTCGATGCCGCAAGCAAAAAGACCCGCGAGATTGTGAATCCCGCAAATGGAGAGGTAATCGCGCTGGCGGCAGAAGGGGATGTAGAAGACACTCGGCACGCTATTCAAGTCGCCCGCCAAGCTTTTGACAGTGGTGTCTGGTCGGATCTGCCGCCAGCGGAACGGGCGCGCTATCTATTCGCCATCGCCGACAAGCTGGAAGAGCGGGCGGAGGAGATTGGCCGGTTGGAGACGCTGGACAACGGAAAGCCGCTTCGTGAAACGGCTTTCGACGTCGCGGATGCGGTTGCTTGTTTCCGGTACTATGCAGGGCTCGTGACCAAGCCGGACGGACAAACCTATCATGTAGCAGACCCCATGCAAACATTAGTGGTTCGCGAGCCGGTCGGTGTGTGCGGGCTGATCGTGCCGTGGAACTACCCGCTGTTGATGGGGGTGTGGAAAATCGCTCCAGCGCTGGCGGCAGGCAATACGATCATATTCAAGCCATCAGAGATCACGCCGGTCACGACCATCAAGCTGTTTGAGATCATCGACGAGGTCGGCATCCCGAAAGGAGTCGCCAACATGGTGCTGGGAGCGGGTGCCACCGTAGGCAATGAGCTGGCCGAGAGCCATCTGGTAGACAAAATCTCCTTTACGGGCGGCACGGTCACGGGACGCAGCATCATGAAAGCTGCGTCAGGAAACATCAAAAAGATTTCCCTGGAGCTTGGCGGAAAATCGCCAAACATCGTATTCGCCGATGCCGACTTTGAAACAGCGGTAGATTACGCCCTGTTCGCCATTTTCGCCAATCAAGGGCAGGTGTGCGCCGCGGGTTCCCGTCTGCTATTGGAAGACAGCATCCATGATCGCTTTGTGGAGCGACTTGTGGAGCGGGCGAAAAACATCCGCGTCGGAGCCGGTGATGATCCTGCCACGGAAATGGGCCCGCTTGTCAGTCAGGCGCATATGGAAAAAGTGTTGCGTTACATTGAACTTGGCAAGTCAGAAGGAGCTCGCCTGTTGTGCGGCGGAAACCGGATGACGGCGAACGGGCTGGAGAAAGGCTACTTCGTCGAGCCGACCATTTTTACGGACACCACCCCTTCCATGAAGATCGTCCAAGAGGAAATATTCGGCCCTGTGCTGGCCATTCAGCGCTTCAAGGATGAAGCAGACGCCATACGCATCGCCAATGACACGGTGTACGGCTTGGCGGGCGGTGTGTTCACTCAGGACGGGGCTAAAGCGTTGCGCGTCGTCAAGAAGCTGCGCGCCGGCATTACCTGGATCAATTGCTACCATCCGACGTACAACGAAGCGCCGTGGGGTGGATATAAGCAAAGCGGGATCGGGCGCGGACTCGGGACGTTTGGCTTCGATGAATTTACAGAAGTGAAACAAATCAACATCAATTTACAGGTGCAGCCAACAGGCTGGTTCGAAAATTAAAAGCGTACCTACACAGGAGGGAAACCAAATGAGCAAAGCATTGGAGAACAAGCAAGAAACAAAGACAATCGATGAGCGATATCAAGAAGTATATGCCTACACCCAGCAGGTGCTCGACTTGATTGCCAAAGAGGATGTCACCAAGGAGGAAGCGGCGTGGGTGACCTGCCAGACCGTAGAAAACTTCCGCGACCACGTCAATCCGGGTTTTCTCGGGTACCGCAAGTCGGTTACCAAAGACGGCCAATTCGCAGCCGTGGAATGGAAGGATGCGGGCCCGAACTCGTTTATGGATGTTAACGGCAAGGTGTACATCGACTGCTTGGGCGGCTTTGGCATTTACAATGTGGGACACCGTCATCCGAAGGTGGTGGAGGCGGTTATCAACCAGCTCAACCGTCAGCCGCTGCACAGCCAGGATCTTCTCGACCCGCTGCGCGCGATGCTTGCCAAAATATTGGCCGACGTGACCCCGGGAGATTTGAAATACGCTTATTTTGCGAATAGCGGTACGGAAACGGTGGAGGCGGCGATCAAGCTGGCCAAAATGCACACCGGACGCACTACGTTTATTGCGACAACCAAAGCATTCCACGGAAAGAGTCTGGGTGCTTTGTCCGCTACTGCCAAGGGAGTATTCCGCAAGCCATTTTTGCCGATGATCCCGGGCTTCCGCCATGTTCATTTCGGCGATATTGATATGCTGCGCAAAACGTTTGAAGCGTGCGCACTGGTCGGCGAAGAGATTGCCGGCGTCATTTTGGAACCGATTCAGGGTGAAGGCGGCGTGAATCTTCCGCCGGATGGCTATCTGAAGCAGGTGCGGGAGTTGTGTGATCAGTACGGGGCACTTCTCATTCTGGACGAAGTGCAAACCGGGATGGGACGCACGGGCAAAATGTTCTGCTGCGAGCATTACGATGTCGTGCCAGACATTCTGTGCCTGGCCAAAGCGTTCGGCGGCGGCATCATGCCTGCGGGAGCGGTCGTAGCCACAGAAGAAGTGTTCAAGAGCTTCTTCCCGAATCCGTTTGTGCAGACGACTACATTCGGAGGCAACCCGCTCGCCTGCGCGGCAGCTATCGCGACATTCAACGTGCTGATCGAAGAAAACCTGCTGGATCGCTGCGTAGAGATGGGAGACTACTTGCTGAACGGTCTGCGCGAGGCGGCAGCCGCTCACGGTGACAAAGTCCAAGAGGTGCGCGGAAAAGGTCTGTTGATCGGGGTTGAATTCCATAATGACGAGATCGGCTACGAGGTGTCCAAGGGGCTGTTCGACAATGGCGTACTGGTCGCAGGTACGCTGATCAATGCCAAAACGATCCGCATTGAACCGCCGCTCACCATTACGTATGAAGAGGCTGACCAAGTCATTGCCACCTTCAAAAAGGTATTGCCACAGGTGAACATATAAGCGCGAAACCTGGAAAAGAAGACTGATAGCCGGTCTTCTTTTTCCGCTTTCCCGTCCTTGGCAATCCTGAATTATAATGGAAGGGACAAGACATTCAACTTGGGGAGGACTTATGGCTTCGAAATGGTTCGTCAGAAATGCCTACACCGTATCGTTCGAATCTTCTGCCAATGATGTGTGGGACATCATGTCTCGATTCAATGAACGCTATGTGTTTGTAACGGACTCAAGGGAAACGGAAACGATCGTTGCCTACATACGAGATACGGACATCATGCCGTCCCTGAACGATCCGGACTGGAAGAATCACGCAGTGCGTCAGCTGCCGTACCATACGAATATCACTTTCTTTCATCGGGAAGCGGACATGCTTGACTTTTTCAAAGTGTTCGGGGAAGAAGTGGTGGTCATCCTGAACCGGGAAGGCAAGCTTGAGGGCTATTTGAATCGCGAAGACATCCTCTATTATTTGCTGACCAATCAATCGGCCCACACGGACTGGATTCGTTCGTTGCTGAATTCCATTCCGATGGGCATCATTATAGCGGACGTGCATGGACGGATCGAAAATTTCAGCTCCGAAGCGCTGCGCATGGTCCGGGTGACTGCCGATGAGCTGCGGCGCCAACGGGTGGGAGATCTGCTCGATCAGGACGTTTTTCACAAGGTCGTGGAGAACGGAGAAGCGGTCTTGAACCATATCATTGTCAATGACCGCATCGGCGTATTGGCTGATTTTGGCCCCATCCGCAACCGGCATGGCAACGTCACGGGTGCCATCATTGTCCTGCAGGATTTGCCTTTCATCGAAAAGATGGCGATGGAGATGGAATACGTCAAAAATCTCAACACCGATCTGCAGGGCATCCTGTCCTCCATTTACGACGAGATTCTGGTTCTCGATGCAAAGGGTGTCTTGCTGCGATATAGCGGCAATTTGATCAAGGATTTCTGGGAGATCAACAAGGAACAGCTGATCGGCTTGAATTTGATGGAGCTCGAGCACGAGGGCACGTTTTTCTCTGCCATCGTCAAAATGGTGATTGAGCGTAAACGCAAGGTGTCCGTGACACAGGAAAGCCGATCAGGCAAAAATGTGCTGGCTGTCGGCAATCCGATCTTCGATGAAAAAGGAAAACTGGAGCGGATCGTGATCGCGCTGCGGGATGTCACGGAGACGGTGATGCTGAAGGAAGAGCTGCTCCAAGTCAAAAAAATGTCGGAGAAATACAAGAAGGAGCTGGAGCACCTGCGTGATCAGAAGCAGTATGCCAAAAACCGCCAACTGATCTATGCCAGCGAGCAGATTGAGCAAGTCATGAAATATATTCACAAAATCGCGAATACCTCCTCGACTGTCCTGTTGACTGGGGAGTCCGGCGTCGGAAAAGAAGTGTTTGCCCGCACGATCTATGAGTTGGGACCACGCTGCAATAAGCCCTTCGTGAAAGTAAACTGCGGAGCGATTCCGGAGACCTTGCTGGAGAGCGAGCTGTTCGGCTATGAAAAAGGCGCGTTCACCGGGGCGAATGCGAGTGGGAAGCCGGGGTATTTCCGCATGGCTCACAAAGGTGTCCTGTTTTTGGACGAAGTCGGGGAAATGCCTCTCAATCTCCAAGTAAAGCTGCTGCGAGTATTGCAAGAGCGGGAGATTATCCCGGTAGGTGGCTCCGAAGTGGTGGAGGTTGACGTGCAGATCATCGCGGCGACAAATAAGAATCTAGAAAAAATGGTGGAGGAAGGCATGTTCCGAGAGGACCTGTACTACCGGTTGAACGTCATCCCGGTTGTGATTCCTCCTTTGCGCGATCGACCAGAGGATATTCCGTTGATCAGTTTGCATTTTCTGCAAATGTTCAATGAAAAATACGATCGTTCCACCCAGCTGTCCCAGGATGCCCTCGACTTGTTGGAATCGTACCCTTGGCCAGGCAATGTGCGTGAATTGCAAAATATCATGGAGCGACTAGTGGTCACAGCCGATGAGGATCTGATCGAGGCTCACCATATTACCCCGCTGTTGAAAAAAGGGAAAAAGCAGTATTTGAAGCAGCGCATGACCAAGATCATGCCGTTAAAGGAAGCGACGAGAGCGATGGAGGAGCAGTTGATCAAGCTGGCCATGGACGAATTCAAGACGACCTCCCTGGCAGCAAAGATGCTGGGCGTGAGCCAATCCACCATCAGCCGCAAGTATCAGGAAATACAAGAGAAGATAAGGCGGGGTGAACAGATTGGGTTTAAAGTATGATGTGATATCGCCATTCGCGGGGACCATCGAGCGAACCTGGTATCAATCGGGGGACCGGGTGGAAGAGGGAGAAATTTTCTGCACACTGACGGTCACGGGCAAGAGAATTGACATCCTTTCGCCTGTGACGGGTTACGTAGATGTGATGGAGATCGAGCAAGGGGAGCTGGTCATTGCAGGCATGATTTTGGCTTCCATCATTTTGAGCGGTGTTGAAGCAGGAAATCCATCATCGGATTAGCTTGGCTCCGGAGTTCGTCCCACCGTCAAGGCACGGTAACTCCACATAATCTCCCTGATATGGTGGGATTGTTCCTCCGCACATTGAATGATGACCGTGATTTCCGGAAGCTTTTGTGACAGTTTTGGGGAAGATCGTTTCTTTTCAACCATGCTGTAAACGCCAAATCCCAGTACAAAGCCGATGATGGCGGCGATCAAGCCGCAAAGAATGGGCCCCCAGGCCAGAATAAACCCAAAGCTTGTCCCGATTACCGTGGTTGCAGTCGCTGTGGCAAAGCCTACTTCCACGGCTTTCGAATACGGATCGTGGGATTTGGTCATGAGCTGAAAGGGGGCATCAGGCTTGGCATCCATCGCGATGACCATGATGTGATCCCGTGGGACGCCGCTGTTCTCAATCACAGATAACGCTTGCTCCAACTCGATGGATTGTTGAAACGTTCCGATGATCAGCATAGGAGTGGACACCTGCTTACGAAAAAATGCGAACCTTGGAGTGCCGGTACCGTTCCGCGAGGTGCTGACGCTGCTCCAGGCGAAAGAGACGATTATGCTCAATGGCTGTGACGTACGAATGATAGACAGCACCGCCAATTACGGATGGCATAAATAGCAGCCAGTGTGGATGGAGAATGGCGGTCGATTCATGGAGACGGCCGATGATCAGATAAAGAAGGGCTTCATGAGCGCGCGAGAGGGTAAGGTAAATCCACCACCATACAATCGCGTAAAAAGCAAGGCCAAAACGATGGTTGTAGAATTGGCCAAGACCGGGAAAAAACAGGGAGTACATCGCTGCAACCAGCGGGCTTTTCTGTTCCATATACTGGACCTCTAACGCGAAAAGCTGCGTGCTGGGCAACCGTTCATTCTCAAGCTCGGCAAGATGGCAGAGTTTGTTTTGGAGCAAGGCGATCCGGTAGCTATCCCAAATCGCAAATAAATAAAGAATGATGTAGGCAATGACCCATCGTGGCTGCAATATCGACCTCGCCAAATCAAATTTTCCGCAAAACGTGAATACAATCGCTTCATTCAGGTGAGACATTGTATTGGACATCACTTCAAACAAGGTTAAAAATGTCGCTCGCAAATAATGATTCAGCAAGAAATGCCCAAATCCGGGGAAAGCGGCTGACCACCAGGCAACCATGAGTGGATGTTGCCGCTGCAAATGAGTAATGCCGAATACAGAAATGGTGGCGAGGCGGTGGCGAGCATGTGAATTGATCATGGCGATACCTTCTTGCTTGTGAAATAAAAACAAATACTGCCCATATTTTCCTAATGGGTAGTTTGCTTTCAGGAACGGGTTTTCATTCGCTTTTGGAAAATTTTTGGTAGCTTTTTCCGAACCTCTGCCGTATATTAGGTAATGCCTAATAAAATAAGGTGATAACTAATTTTCGTCAGTGAGGGATATACATGCTTGAATGGATGCTGCGAAAAGTGATGGCGGAACGTGGAATATGGTCAGGTGCGGCTCTGGCAAGAGTGTTACAGGAAAAAGCAAACTATCGGTTGTCTGCACCGTCGATTAGCGCCCTGATCACCGGTCAGCCGAAGCAGATGAAGGCCGAGACATTGGATGCGTTATGCACAGCTTTGGAATGCTCACCGAATGATCTCTGGGTTCACACGTCACCGAAGAATACGAAGGGGGCATAACGCATGTCGCAAAAACAAATCGTGCCATTTGGCGATCCGATTTTACGAAAAGTGGCCAAACCGGTCGAGGAAGTCACCCCGAAAATCATCAAGCTGCTCGATGATATGGCTGCGACGCTTTATGCGGATGAGGGGCGGGCAGGCCTTGCTGCTCCGCAAGTAGGAATATTGAAAAGGGTCATTGTGATGGATTGTGGGGACGGGTTGATTGAATTAATCAATCCGGAGATTATGGAAATGAGCGGAGAACAGGTTGGACCGGAAGCGTGCTTGTCATTTCCTGGGTATGCAGGCAATGTGAAGCGCGCTACATATGTAAAGGTAAAAAGCATCAACAGACAAGGAAATCCGTTCATCCTGGAAGGAGAGGATTTCCTTGCCCGTTGCATTCAGCATGAAGTGGATCATTTGGATGGCATCCTGTTCGTCGATCATGTGCAAGACAAGTGGCTCTTTCATGAAAAGACGAAAAAGAAACTGGATGTACTGGAAGTTATCAAGCTAACAAATCAAGGGAGAACGTCAGGGATCTAACCCTACGGTACGAGCGGCTTTTCTTTTCCAGATGGGATCCGCTGGAACGGCTCCGATTCGCTGATCCCGAAGCGTTCATGCAGGCGCCGCAGGACTGGTGGGGCCCACCAGTTCGCTTTGCCCGCTAGCCGCATGAAGGCGGGAACAAGAATCGCTCGTATCAGGGTAGCGTCAACGATGACAGCGAGGGCCATCCCGATCCCCAGCATTTTCAAAAATACAACCTCACCCGAAGCATAGGCGGCAAATGAGAATGCAAGAATCGCCGCTGCAGAAGTCACCAGGGGCGCGCTACGCTGAATTCCGGTGGCGACAGCTTTCTCATTATCGCCGGTTTGATCATATTCCTCCTTGATGCGTGAAAGAATGAAGACCTCATAATCCATCGACAAGCCATAAGCAATACAAAACATCAGAATCGGAATGCTTGGCTCGAGCGTGCCTGTCGCGGTGAAACCGAGCAAGCCGGATAAATGTCCCTGCTGAAATACCCAGACCAGCGAACCAAACATGACGGAGAGGCTGAGGATGTTGAGGACAGTCGCTTTAATCGGAATTAGCAGGCTACCGCTCATGAAAAACAAAATGAGAAAGGTCACGCCAAGAATGAGGGTCGCTACAAGCGGAATGCGCGCAAGCAAGGCTTCCCGAAAGTCGGATAGCTCTGCGGGATAGCCGCCGATCTGAACGGGAAATGGCGTCGGAACAGCGCGGATGGATTGGACAAGTCCATATGCGTCCGTTTCCAGGGAGTGCCCGGATGGTACGGCTGAGATCCAAGTGCCAGTCTCATTGGCGAAACGAGCCGATGTGGAGTCAGGCTGGAGGATTTGCGTGCCATTGGCAAAAGAACCGGCGAGGGAATCCACTTGGGTAATGCCGGGAACGCGCGACAATTCTGCTGCGTAGCTTGCGATATCCGTGTGCTTCGTAGTGGGATCGCCGATGTCTTCTGCTAGAATCTGAATCGCATCCACCTCTTCTGACAGGAAGCTGGATCGAATCTGCTCTTGTACGATTCGACTGGAAGCAGTCGGCGGCAGGACACGGTCATCAGGCAATCCAAAACGAAGGTCAAGAAATGGCGAGCCAAGGAATAAAAGCAAGGCTAATGCCGCTCCCCCATATAGTCCGGGGCGGTGCATGACGCGCATGGCTGCCCGGTACCAGAATCCTTCCTGTTGGAGGGAAGGAGGCATCGTGGCAGAGCTCCTTCGAGGTGAACGACGAGTAGCCCGAGCACCAAGGACTGCTAAAGCTGCTGGCAAGGGGAGAATGGCCCCCATTATGCCGGCTGCTACGACAAAGACACCAGCGTACGCAAAGGAGCGCAGGAAAGGAAACGGAAAGACGAGAAGCACCAGCAGAGATGCTGCAACCGTGGCACCGCTGAAAATGACCGTACGACCAGCCGTTTGCACGGACCGTACGACTGCATCGTGGACCGATTTTCCACGGGCAAGCTCCTCACGAAAACGGGAAATGACAAACAAGCTATAATCAATCCCAAGTCCCAAGCCCATGACCAGCGTCAAATTCGCCGCAAAGGTGGATACCTCAGTGAAAGCAGCCACTCCTCGAAGCCCGGTCAACGTGGCGAGCATCGCAAACAGACCGATCGCGACTGTGATTGCAGCCAGCCTGACGCGACGATAAACCCATACCAGCAAAAGAAAGACAGAAGGAAGAATGATCAGCTCCGCGCGAACGAAGTCCTGCATGGCTAACCTGCCCGCCTGCCGAAAAACCTCATCCGATCCCCCCACCTCCACCTTGATCGTGTCATCCTCGCGTGTGTAGCGCGGAGACAATACAGTCAGCTCATTGCGTACCTCGGTAGCACTGCCGCTCATCCGCACGACGACCAACCCCTGCTTGCCGTCTTGGCTCCGCAGTGTCGGAGTATGTCCGCGAGACCAATAGGAGCCCGCCTCATCTACCCCTGCTTCGTTTGCGATTTCCCTTGTGAGAGCAAGACCAGCCGCGGTTACAGCCGGATCATCAACGGTACCGTTCTTTGCGGTGACAAGCAAAACCACGTTTGGATGTCCGGTCTTGAATTCCTGCTGCAGGATCTGCCCGACGCGGATGGATTCTGAGTCGGGAACCTCGAAGCGGGAAAGGGAGAGTACATTCAATGCCCCTGACCCGACAATGCCGAAGATGACGAAAGCGATCAAGCTCGCGATCAGTACGGACCAGCGCCGCTGACTGACGAATTCCCCCAGTCGCTGCAGCGGGTCTTTTTCGCTTTTCAGCCGTCTGTTTTTTAAACCTTCTTGCATGTGGCTGGTATTGTCCATGAAACAGCCTCCTTGACTACAGAATTTGTTATAATGAATATACTAAATATAAATTATATATATTTTATTTAGTTGTCAAGTTCATCCGGGTTTCAATTGTGAGGCCATGATCGTTGACAAAGAGTCGAAAATTGCTATATTGTTAATGATTACATTTTGAATAGGCGGGTAAAGCATATGAGTTATTCTCTGGCATTGTGGCAAGGTATTACCATCGTCGTATTTACCGCCGTAAAAATTGAAAACGGGCATTATGAGTTCGTCTCTACGAAGCAGCTATCGCAAGCATTGGATATCGCTGTGCCTACTGCTGTAAAAATTCTGCAGGCTCTTAACAAAGCAGGCATTACCGAGACGAGAGAAGGTTCCAAAGGCGGCATTCGCTTGGCCAAAAAGCCTGAGGATATCACGCTGCTTGATGTTTTTCACGCGATTGAACAGGATCGTCCGCTTTTCCGCACCGAAATGCCGGCTACACTGGCAGACAATCCGACTGCTGCGAAAATCGGCCAAGCCACGATTTCGGCACTGATGCAATCCGAGCAAGCGATGAAAGAAAGTCTGAAAAGCGCAACCATATCTGATTTGATCCAATCACAAAAAAGCCGATTCACATGAATTGAACGTGAAAACGGCTTTTCTTCGTTGCTGCGGCAACCATACATACTTCAAGAGCAAGCTGATTATACTGAAAACAACTGTGAATGGACGGGAGAGAGCGTATGGCCTATGAGTTATTTCTAAAGCTGGGAGTGGCTTTACTATTAGGATTGCTGATCGGGATCGACCGACAATTGAAGAGCAAGCCATTAGGCGTAAAAACAAGCATGGTCATTTCTGTAGCCAGCTGTCTGGTGACGATTGTTTCCATTGAATCCGTACACCGGTATTCGTTGCCAGGGCATACCAATATGGATCCGATGCGCTTGGCTGCACAGGTGGTTAGCGGAGTGGGTTTCCTCGGTGCAGGGGTAATCTTGCGCAGAAGCAATGATGTCATATCCGGATTGACTACGGCATCCATGGTATGGGCCGCATCCGGGCTGGGCATATCGGTCGGAGCTGGTTTCTTCATAGAGGCTGTCACTGCTAGCGTGCTTATCCTCATCGCGATCAATATATTTCCATTTTTGATCCGATTTATCGGGCCTGATTCACTGCGAAAAAGAGATTTAAGCATTGTGATGATGTTGGAGGACGTTCAAGAATTGGATGCAATCTTCAAGCAGATCAAGCATCTCGAGATGAAAGTAAAACGGGTAAAGGTAAAGGATATAGACAAGGGGTACAGAAAACTGGAAATGACGATCGTAGCGGCCGAAAATATTTATACGTCGGAAGTCTATACCTCATTAAAACGTTTGCCCCATGTCGTTTCCGTGGAAGTGGAAAGCCGATAGTTGACACGATTCACCTTCCGTGATAACTTACCAATGTAGCCAAAAAATTCTAATTAATGGAAAAGGGGTGTGTATCATGATTGAAGTTCGTATGGATAAAGCTTCGTACAACTTCACAGATCATGATGTGACCTCTCTTATGAGATAAAGGTTCGGGCAACTTATCATTTGTCTGTCTCCTTCATCGGGCGCAGGTCACGAATACTCGTGGCGTGCGTTTTTTATTTTATTTGCGACCGAAAGCACATCGCCTGGAGTGGTGTGCTTTTTTCTTTTCAAAAGGGGAGGAGGAACTCTATGCTATCGGTCATGCAAAAGCTTGGATGGTTTTTTAAGGCGGAATGGAAACGGTACAGTATTGCCATATCGCTGCTCATTTTTGTCGGCATTCTAGAGGTCATTCCACCGATGCTTGTAGGCGAGTCGATCGATGCCATTCAGCTTGGCACGTTGACCTGGGAATCCATGATTCGGACCGTGCTCTTGCTCGTGGGGCTCTCGCTTTCAGCCTACCTGATTACGTATGTATGGATGTATCAATTGTTTGGAGGAGCCATCCTGGTGGAGAGAAAGATGCGTTCGCGCTTGATGCGCCACTTTCTGAGCATGACCCCCACCTTTTTTGAACGTAACCGGACAGGAGATCTGATGGCTCGGGCAACCAATGATCTGCAGGCCCTGTCGCAAACGGCGGGGTTTGGGATATTGACGTTGATCGACTCCACGGTCTGGATGCTGACGCTGCTTGTTACGATGGTTGCGTTTATTTCTTGGAAGCTGACGCTGGCTGCCATTTTGCCTTTGCCCATCATGGCTGTGCTGATGAACTTGTATGGCAAGTGGATTCATGCGCGGTTTATGGCTGCGCAGGATGCCTTCGGGGATATGAATGACGGGGTGCTGGAGACGGTTTCCGGCATTCGGGTGATTCGCGCCTATGTGCAGGAACGGGTGGCGGAAAAGAATTTCGCGGCCGTCACACAAGATGTGCTGGATAAAAATCTTTCGGTCGTCCGGATTGATGCCTTGTTTGAGCCAACGATCAAAATTCTCGTCGGTGCCAGCTATTTGATCGGTCTCGGCTACGGGGCATACCTCGTGTTCCACAATGAGCTGACGATCGGCGGACTGGTGGCGTTTAACGTCTATTTAGGGATGTTGATATGGCCGATGTTTGCGATCGGAGAATTGATCAACGTCATGCAGCGGGGAAATGCCTCCCTTGATCGTGTAAATGAAACGCTCGGGTATCGACCGGATGTACCGGAAGTGGCGAACCCTGTGAGGGTTGAACAACCGACCGATATCGAGTTCAAGCAGGTCACATTCCAGTATCCGTCTTCAGCGGTTCCCAACCTGTGTGATGTCTCGTTTACGCTGAAAAAAGGAGAAACGCTTGGAGTTGTCGGGCGGACGGGAAGCGGGAAAACGACATTGGTCAAACAGCTGCTGCGTGAATATCCGTTGGGGCAGGGGTCCATCACCATCTCTGGAATCCCGATGGAACGGATCGATATGGATTTGCTGAAATCATGGTACGGCTATGTGCCGCAGGAGCAGTTTCTTTTTTCACGAACGATTCGCAACAATATTCGTTTTGGCAAACTGGAGGCAACGGCTGAAGAGCTGGATGAGGCGATGCGTGCTTCAGCGTTTCAAAAGGACCTGCAACATTTGCCGGACGGGCTCGAGACGCTGGTCGGTGAAAAAGGAGTGGCGCTCTCGGGTGGACAAAAGCAGCGTGTATCGATTGCTCGTGCGCTGATTGCCGATCCTCCGATCTTGATCCTTGACGATGCCATGTCGGCGGTAGACGCTCGTACGGAAGCCGAAATTATCGCCAACATCAGACGCACGCGTGCAGGTAAAACGACGATCATCACCGCGCACCGCCTCTCTGCCATTTCCCATGCCGATCAGATTGTCGTGCTGGATGAAGGGCGGATTGTAGAAAGAGGAACACATGAGCAACTCATGGAAGCGGGCGGCTGGTATAAAGAGCAATATGAGCGTCAGCAAGTGGAAGTGAGTTTAACGGAAAGCAGGTGACACGATCATGAGCACGGAACAGGAACAGCTGGATCTGGCGTTTGACCAGCCGGCAGGAAACTACGTCGATACGGGCAAGCGGCTCGTAAAATACGCATTGCATTTTAAAAAATCATTGCTTCTGGCGCTTTTGATGCTGGCGGTCGCGGTTGTCACCGATTTGGCCGGACCGCTGATTGCCAAGCGGATGATTGATGTACACATTTCCGGGATCGAAATGTCGTGGTACGAGACCCATGCAGAGGATCCCTACACGGTGGAGTACGGAGGTGCCCGGTACAAACGGGCAGACCATTTTGCCCCAAATGAGCCGCGCGGAGCGGAAGTGAGGGTGCTGCAGGTGCAGCGGGAGTATTATTTTGTGGCATCGCCGATCGCTTTTGACGGGGAACGTGCCGTCACTGCAGAGGGTGCGGTCAGCATTACAAAGGATGGGCAAACCAAGACCTATCCGGCAATGCATCTCGCCACGCCGGAACTCTTCCCATTTTTCCGTCCGGAAATGGGAGGAATCTTGCAGCTATGCTGGATTTATTTCGGACTGATCGTGGTCTCGGCCATCTTTACCTATGGGCAGCGGTATTTCCTGCAGGCTTCTGCCAATCGGATCATTCGGAAGATGCGCAATGATGTGTTTGCCCATATTCACCGACTGCCCATTCATTACTTTGACAATCTGCCGGCAGGGAAGGTCGTATCCCGCATTACCAACGATACCGAATCCACTCGAGAGCTGTATGTAACCGTGTTGGCCAATTTTTTCTCAGGGGCCATCCATATGCTTGGGATCTTCGCCGCCCTCTTTTTGCTGGACGTCCGGCTGGCGGCGATCAGCTTGTTCATCATCCCGATGCTGGTGGTCTGGATTGTCCTTTACCGCAAGTACGCCAAGCAGTTTAATCATACGATCCGTTCTACGATCAGTGAAATCAACGGCATGATCAATGAGACGATTCAAGGCATCTCGCTCATTAAGGCGTTCCGCAGGGAGAAGAAGACAGAGGAAGAATTTGAAACCTTCAACATGAAGTATTTTACCTATCGCAACAAACTGCTCAGCCTGAATGCGCTGACCGGGCATAATCTTGTTGGTGTGATTCGCAATATTGCCTTTGTAGCGTTGATTTGGTATTTTGGCGGAGTTTCGATCACAGGAGTAGAAGGGGCCATTTCGCTTGGTGTCCTGTATGCGTTCGTCGACTATTTGAACCGCTTGTTCCAGCCGATTGTGAATATCGTGAACCAGCTGCCCAACCTGGAGACGGCGCTTGTATCCGCTGAACGAGTATTTGTCTTGCTCGATGAGAAGGGCGAGGAGGTAGCGGATGAAAAAATGCCACGCTATCAGGGTAGGGTCGTATTCGAGGATGTATGGTTTTCTTACAAAGAGGATGAGCATGTGCTGAAGGGAATCTCGTTTGAGGCGAAGCAAGGGCAGACGGTGGCGCTCGTCGGTCATACCGGCTCCGGGAAAAGCTCGATTCTGAATCTGCTTTTCCGCTTCTATGACGTCAATCGCGGCAGAATTACCATCGACGGTATTGATATCCGGGAGATGCCTCGCCAGACCATGCGCGACCATATGGGGATCGTGCTGCAGGATCCGTTTTTGTTTACCGGAACGATCGCGTCCAACGTCTCGCTGAATGATCCGTCCATATCTCGTGAACGGGTGGAGCAGGTGCTGACCGATATTGGTGCAGATCGGTTGCTGAAGCATCTGCCAAAGGGGATTGACGAACCTGTGATTGAAAAAGGGAGCACGTTGTCGGCGGGCCAGCGGCAGTTGATTTCTTTTGCACGGGCACTTGCCTTTGACCCGGCTATCTTGATTCTGGATGAAGCTACTTCAAATATTGATACGGAAACGGAAGCTCTCATCCAAGAGGCGTTGGAAGTGGTGAAGCGGGGGAGAACGACATTTATCATTGCCCATCGGCTCTCGACCATCAAAAATGCCGATCTTATCCTGGTGCTGGATCATGGGGAGATTGTGGAGCAGGGAGATCATGATACCTTAATGCAGCTGGGCGGAAGGTATTATCAGATGTATCAGCTGCAGCAAGGGGATCAGGTGTTGGCGATGTAAAAGGCCGGCTTACGACAGAGCTGCAGAGAGCATATTTCAGTGCGTAATGGAACAAAAATGAAATGAATGGTATCTAATGTCAGGCGGTTGACTGGAATAGTCGGCCGCTTTTTCGTTATGGAAAGATCCTTGACCTTCACATGATGTGATGGTTTAGAGTGAATAGTAATGAAATCCATGGGGGCGATTGTTATTCATATAAGCGAGCTGTCAAGAAAGACTGGTGTGAGTTTGCGTTCTTTGAGGTATTACGAAGAAAAGAAATTATTGAACCCCACTCGTCTGGAGAATGGTTATCGAGATTATGCCGAATCCGACATCGAAAAAGTGAAAATAATTCAACTTTACTTTAGCCTTGGACTTTCAACGAAAGAAATAACCGACTTCTTTGACTGTTTATTTCAAGATGGCAATAAACCACAATGCCTTCCTAATGCGATTGAAGTAGGAGAAAAGAAATTACATGAAATAAGAAATCAAATTGAATTTTTGCGTAAAGCGGAGTCTCAATTAGAAAGGAGCATATGCAAGTGGAAAAATATGATCGGCCAAACGGAGAAGTTAAGTTGAATAAACGTTTACCACGAATTGCACTCGTTACGGGAGGTAATCGAGGAATAGGGAAGGAAATCGCTCGTCAACTTTCCTTGAAAGGTTTAAAAGTCTTGATCGGATGTAGGGACGAGGAGAGAGGCAGAATCGTAGTTGAACAAATGAACAAGGATGGTGTGGAGGTTGAAGTAGAAGTAGTTGATGTGAGCTGCCGCAATAGCATACACAATATGATGAAGCGTGTGAAAGAGAAGTATGGCCGTCTCGATGTACTTGTGAATAACGCAGGGGTAATTCTTGATAGAGGAATCTCCATCCTAGATGTAGAGGAAACCGTCATCAAGGAAACGTTTGAGACCAATTACTTTGGTGCCCTCCATCTCATTCAAGCTACAGTTCCTTTGATGAAAGAACATCATTATGGACGTATCGTGAATGTATCGTCGGGAGTAGGATCTTTTCAAGTTCACGAAGGGTTGCTTGGT
Organism: Bathyarchaeia archaeon; assembly: GCA_035644815.1. Lineage (GTDB taxonomy): Bacteria > Bacillota > Bacilli > Brevibacillales > Brevibacillaceae > Brevibacillus_F. The sequence continues at coordinate 16,496 of DASQNU010000126.1, forward strand.
TTAAAAGGGAACTCATCCGCTTATCGTACCTCCAAAACAATGCTCAATGCCCTAACATGCATGGTCGCACACGAAGTGGCTCATATGGGGATAAAGGTAAATGCAGTGTGCCCTGGTAGCGTACGGACAGAAATGGGAGGGTCAGACGCCCCATTATCTGTCGAAGAAGGAGCGGATACCGCCATCTGGCTAGCTACACTCGATGAAAATGGTCCAAACGGCGGGTTTTTTCGTAATCGCATGAAAGCTGAATGGTAACCCCATCGCTATATTACAAGAGTGTAATAGATCAACCGAGAAACGAAGCGATGAGATCTACTGAGAATGGAATAGCATTACAACAGCTGCGTAAGGAAGGGAAGAACGGGACGGGCGAAGTCTTTGTCACACCTACAGAGGTGGAGCTTGCAAAAACGGTACACGCTTGTCGCGCAACCGCTACGTTTGATTACGCTTCCTCGAAACTTTTTGCGCGACGTACCGTTTTTGGAAGCGGAACCGGACAGTCCATACTTCCCTGCGGGTGTGGCAAGAACGCAGCCCCGCCCGTTCTTCCCTTCCCCACCACTATGTTTGCACAAAGAGTAGCATTACCCAGCAAGCAAAATCACGACAATAAAAAAGATCTGCAAAAAGGTCCGCAGCAAAAGAGGGGTAGGAGGTTTCCCGGCCAGCGTGATCCCTTCCCGTGCCGCTCGAACATTGGCAGGAAACATGGCGATAAGCAAGATCACCAATAATAGCGAAGTTATTTTGGAGAGGGAAGGAAGCATAATCCCGATCGCCCCAGCAATCTCGAGCAGACCAGTCACGGTAACAATAAGGGCAGGCCACGGAAAAGCAGGAGGAACCATTTTGATCAAATCGGGCCGACGCTTTCCCCAATGCCCGGAAGCCGTGAGCAATAACATAACGGCTACAGCAGCTTGCAGAGAGGTATGCCAATGATCAAAGTAGGAGAAGCCGATCCAACCTGCCAGGCGAAACAGACCAAATGAGAACAGAAGAGCAATCAATGGCGCCATTCACAAATCCTCCAATCAATGAAAGGGTTGGATTCCATACCTTCAAAAGCATGAGAGAAAAGAATGATCTAACACCAATTATAAATACCGACCATCGGTTTGTAAATTAAAATATTGGTAAGTATGTCCACACCTTGCTTTTTACCTGCGAACTTGGTAAACTTAAGAAGTTAATAAATTTGAACCGGAATTCACATGTTGAAAAGGGTATCATTTTTATGATGGAACTTTTTTCAATGTGTGAATTTTTTTGTTAAGGGAAGCGCTGGCTAGCAACCGCAAGGCTTACGAAGTCACGTTTCCTGTAAAAGCGAAAAAGGATCATGTTACATTTTTCCGTTTACGGGAGGTAATCAATTATGCAAACAGGTACAGTAAAATGGTTTAACGCAGAAAAAGGTTTTGGCTTTATCGAAGTAGAAGGCGGCAGCGACGTGTTCGTTCACTTCAGCGCAATCACTGGCGATGGCTTCAAATCTTTGGATGAAGGTCAACGCGTTTCCTTCAATGTAGTGCAAGGCAACCGCGGCCCACAAGCTGAGAACGTAGTCAAGCTGTAAGCAAGGTGTACAAAAACTGCTCTGGACTTGTTGTTTGGAGCAGTTTTTCTATTACACAATCTTTACTAACGGGTAGGAGGGAACAGAGAATGAATCATCGCAGAAAGCCGAACGAGGAAGTTCCGATGGAAACCACCTTCATTTGGGCATGTACCAATGATGGGTGCAATGGGTGGATGCGTGACAACTTTGCCTTTGATTATCAGCCGACTTGCGGGCTTTGCTCATCCCCGATGGTAAAAGATACAAAAATGCTGCCATTACTCGTGAACACGAATGGAGATCTGAAAGCTATCAAGAAGGGTGTCCTGATTGAGAAGAAATCTGCCACCTAGAAGAGACGCGATCCGTACAGTACGGATCAGCGCTTTTTTTTTGCCCGGAAATTCAATACAATCTGCGTATGACATCAAACCGCTCGATAGGAGTATGAAACTGCCATGAACAATAACGGACAAACACGTAAACATATTTACCCCGGTCTAGAAGTGGATATCGTGCTGAAGCAGGATCAACGCACCGGAAAAACCACTCGCGGGATCGTGAAGGACATCCTGACCAACTCTCCGACCCACCCGCACGGGATCAAAGTGCGTTTGCAAGATGGACAAGTCGGCCGAGTAAAAACCATCCTGGGCAACCAACAATAGAGATGAATGAAGAGTAGGTGATCACTTGATTCAGTGGACAGGGGAACGGATTATTCCGAAGCTGCTAAAACCGACAAATGGCATGCTTTTGGAGCATATCGCCCGCTATTATTTTGCCACGCCATACATACGGGGAAGAGTACTGGACATCGCGTGCGGCACCGGCTATGGATGTCATATGGTCGCCAAGGAGCGTAAGCGGGAGGTAACGGAAATAGTCGGGGTCGATAATGATCGGGATACGCTGGCATACGCCAATGTGGAATACAACCATCAAAAAGTGACCTATGTGCAGGGAAATGCAGTCGATCCAGAGCTTCCCGCACAATTGGGCATGTTTGACACCATCCTCAGCTTTGAGACGATCGAGCATGTGGAAGATGATCAGCAATTTATGGACAATCTCTATGACATGCTGAAACCGGGTGGGACGCTCGTCCTTTCCAGCCCGTTCGGCAGAGGAAGAGGCATGCCGACCAGTGAGCCGTTTCATGTGCATCAGCTGACTCCCGATGAATTTGCCCAGTTATTTATGCGATTCTCCCAGGTGGACATCTACTATCAGCGTGGCGTGACCTTCGAAAAGCCGAGAGAGGGTGTGCGGTATTTTATCGGGGTGGCGGTATGTGTGAAATAATCAGTGAGACCGCGCAAAGAAATGAAAGAGGTGGCCATATTGGCAGATTTTTTGTCGCTCGGCATTCGGCCGAAAATCTATGAAGGATTGCGGGAAAGCGGGATAGCTACGCCGACCCCGATCCAGGAAAAAGCGATTCCTGTGGCGATGAACGGAAAAGATGTGATCGCCCAAGCACAAACAGGTACCGGGAAAACGCTTGCCTTTCTTCTGCCGATCTTGGAAAAAGCAGATCCGCAACTTCCTGAAGTGCAAGCCTTGATCGTGACGCCGACCAGAGAGCTGGCACTCCAGATTACAGCGGAAGCAGAGAAGCTGGTGCGTCATTTGGAAGGAATTCATGTCCTGGCTGTCTATGGCGGCCAAGATGTAGAACGGCAAATGCGAAAGCTAAAAGGCGGGAGACAAATCGTCATCGCAACACCGGGCAGGCTGCTTGATCATCTGCGCCGTGGCACCATCCGGCTTGACGATGTATCGATGCTGGTGCTGGATGAAGCGGACCAGATGCTGCATATGGGCTTTCTGCCGGAAGTGGAGGAAATCCTCAAACAAGTCCCGGATGATCGGCAGACGATGCTGTTTTCCGCGACGATGCCGCAGTCTATTCGCAAGCTGGCTGCTGCTTATATGCGCTCACCGGAGGATATTCGGGTCAAAAGCACGACCATTACGGTGGAAAAAATCAAGCAGCTGGTGGTGGAGACGACGGATCGGGCCAAGCAGGCATCCCTGCGCAGCTTGTTGGATCGCTACCAACCGTTTTTGGCCATTATTTTTTGCCGGACCAAGCGCAGAGCCAGTACCCTGAATGAGGCGCTGCAGCAGCATGGCTACCTGTCGGAAGAGCTGCATGGCGATCTCTCGCAAGCAAAAAGGGAAGATGTCATGAAGCGTTTCCGGGAAGCGAAGATCCAGTATCTCGTCGCGACGGATGTGGCAGCCCGCGGGCTGGACGTAGAGGGTGTCACCCATGTGTTCAACTACGACATCCCGCATGATGTGGAAAGCTATATTCACCGGATTGGCCGTACGGGACGAGCGGGAGAACAGGGGCTTGCAGTGACCCTTGTGGCACCAAAGGACCGGATGTATCTCGACCTGATCGAAAAAGGGATCAACCTGACCATCAAACGGGAAAAGATGGAGGGCGAACGTCCGTCAGATGAACCCGAAAAAACGCGTACTCGTCGTACGGGTGAACAACAGCCGAATGCAAATAAACGTAAGCCCCTACAATCGACAAGAGGAAAGCAGCGGCCATCGCCAAAGCCTGTTCGTGCCAACAAGCAAAAAGCCAGACAGCGTACTGCTCGATCCAGATAGAAGAGGCCTACCACTTTTCGCCCTGCGGGATACACATCCATCCTTCAGGGCGTATCGTTTTTCCTCTCCACATCGTATGCCTTTTCATCAGCAGCGCCCTCTCCCGCATATTCTTTGCGAATAATCCGGACATTTTCCTCGTGGCACTCCTTGGTGAAACTGGAGCCAAAAGCATGCTCCTGCCCAAGTTTTTCAATCGCAGCTTCATCTCCGTGGATCACTGCCTCTTTTAAACGGCGCAGATGATCTGTAGCCAAATGGATTCTTTGAAGCATTTCCGAGCGGCTTGCTGTATGTTGGCCATGCCCAGGGATGAGCAGACGGACATCATGATTTTGCAAAATTTCCGCGGCTATGTTCATGGTGCGTTCATAGGCAGCTGCACTGTGATAAATGAATGGCAGCTCGAAATCAGACAAATAGTCGCCTGTTACAAAGACGCCTAATGAATCGATAACCGTGAATAGGCCGTCTTCGGTATGCCCTGGCGCTTTGTAAAAAGTCAAAGTCGTATTTCCGATAGTGAGCTGTTCTCCGTCATGTGTAATGACGATATCGAGGTGGGGAAATTCAATCGGATAATCGCGTGTAATATAGTAATTCGCATCAAACTCACGGATCAGTTCTACCTTGCGTTCCTTTTGGGGATGGTGCTGCAATTCCAAGCTGCCAATTGTTTTTGCCTCAGGGAATGCGCGGTAGCCAATCACATGATCGTAATCCCCGTGTGTGAATAACAGATAGCATTCCTTGTTGCCTTTGATGGAATCAACATGGGCCTGAATCTCTCGGATCTCTGCCGGCAGCCATGTCGGATCGACGATCAAGATCGCTTCATCCAGCGCAACGACAGTGGAAGTGGTTTGAAACAAAGCGCTTTGAAAAACCGTAATTTGCCCGTAGGTAACTTGGATCACCGAAAACAACCTCCTTTTATGGTGTATTCTGACATCATCGAAGAAACCTTTGCAAGGCATATTTCTCTTTTGTTATTAATGGTAGTATGAGAGGAAAAGCTTGCTCTACTGGAATGAAGGTGAATGAATTGCTGCAAAAAGCAAAGCAAATATTAGCGCAATACTTTGGATACACATCATTTCGCAAAGGCCAGGAGCAGATTGTAGACAGCTTGCTTTCCGGGCAGGATACGGTTGGCATCATGCCGACTGGCGGCGGAAAGTCGATTTGCTACCAAGTGCCGGCGATGCTGTTTGAAGGGCTCACGATTGTCATTTCACCGCTGATCTCATTGATGAAGGATCAGGTGGATGCCCTGGTGAACATGGGGATTCCGGCGACGCAGATCAATAGCTCGCTGGGTGCGAAGGAAGCATGGGACAGGCTGCGAAAAGCCCGTGACGGCGAATACAAGCTGCTCTACATTGCACCGGAAAGGCTGGAGTCTGAAAGCTTTCTCGCCACGATGAAAGAGCTTCCGATCTCCATGGTAGCGGTCGACGAGGCTCATTGCGTGTCTCAGTGGGGGCATGATTTTCGTCCCAGTTATCTGATGATTTCCAGCTTTCTGCAAGCATTGCCGCAAAGGCCTGTGGTCGCGGCGTTGACTGCGACGGCTACCCCGGAAGTGACGCAGGATATTCGCAGGCTGCTCATGCTGTCAGACGAGCGATTGGTTATGACCGGATTTGGCCGGGACAACCTGATTCTGTCCGTGCGCAAAGGAGAGGACAGACGATCTTTCGTCTACAACTATTTGCAGGCGAATCGCGGACAAGCCGGAATCGTGTATGCGTCCACCCGAAAAGATGTGGATGAGCTGCAAGCGTATTTGCAGAAGCGCGGTCTCTCGGTCACGAAGTACCATGCGGGTCTCGATGAAGAGGAACGAGCGCGCAATCAAGAAGCGTTTCTTTATGATGACGTCATGACGATGGTTGCGACCAATGCGTTTGGGATGGGAATTGATAAGTCAAACGTTCGCTACGTCATTCATTACAATATGCCGAAGAACCTGGAGGCCTACTATCAGGAAGCGGGACGGGCAGGAAGGGATGGTGAAACAAGCGAGTGTATTCTGCTGTTTCACCCGCAGGATATCCAGACGCAAAAGTTTTTTATCGAGCAGGGTCAGGTCAGCGAGGAGCGTAAAGAGCACGAGTATAAAAAGCTCTATGCCATGATCGACTACTGCCGGACGCCGCGGTGCTTGCAGCAGCACATCGTACAGTATTTCGGAGAGACGTCCGCCGAGGAATGCGGTCGATGCGGCAATTGTACCAATGAGCTGGAGCTTACGGACATTACCGTGGAAGCGCAAAAGATATTCTCCTGCGTGAAGCGGATGAAAGAGCGCTTTGGCGCTTCGCTGGTCGCCCAGGTATTGAAAGCCTCCAAGAACAAAAAAGTGCTTCAATTCGGCTTTGACCAGCTGCCTACCTATGGTCTGATGAAGGAATACGGGGAAAAGGAAATTCAAGACCTGATCCAGCTATTGATCGCGGAAGACTATCTCAAGGTAACCGAGAGCAAATACCCCGTCGTTATGTTGGGAGAGAAAGCGATCCCGGTGCTCAAGGGCGAAGAAAAGGTATGGCAAAAAATCGTGATGCGTCCGATGAAGCAAGAAGAGAGTGACGACGACTTGTTCGAGCAGCTGCGGCAGCTGCGCAAGGAAATGTCCCAGAAGGAAGGCGTGCCTCCTTTTGTCATTTTCCATGACAGTACACTAAAAGAGATGAGCAGGGTGTGTCCCGTGGATCGAGAAACGATGCTGACGATCAAAGGCGTAGGTTCGGCGAAATACGAAAAGTATGGAGAGCGCTTTTTGGAACATATCCGGGCTTTTGCAGCAGAGAAAGAGACCGCGGCCAGCGAGGGATAAGGAGGCAGCATGCTAGAGAAATTCGGATTTACGCAGTATGAGAGCAAAGTATATGAGAATCTGTTAGCAAGCGAGCAGCCGCTGGATGCCACGCTGATCGTGAAGCATTCCGGCGTACCCAAAGCAAAGGTGTACGAGGTAATCTCGCGGCTCATTGAAAAAGGATACATTTTGGATTCTGTATCGGAAAAGAAAAAGCTGTATACAGCCTTGCCGTTGGAGCTGGTCATCGATAAATTGACAACCGAATTTCAAGAGAGCATCGACCAATTAAAGACAAGCCGGCCGAAAAAAGTGGTTTCCGATGATCGTGTCTGGAGCCTGAAGGTGGATTCCTCTATACGGGTGCAGTGCAGGCAGCTTCTTCAGGAGGCCAACGAATCGATTCGCATTTCTGTCTGGAAGGAAGATTTTGAGGAATATATACCGATTCTGCTGGAAAAAGAGCGGAGTGGTGTCAGAGTGGAAGCGCTGGTCGTGGGTGATGTCAAAGCGGATCTTACCCAGCTGCATATCTTGACCCCCAACGCAGAGCACCGTACCCTGGAACGGTCTCGTTTGCTCATTATCGATGACGAGGAAATTCTTTTCGCCGGTGTGGAGAACGACTCTTGGCAAGCGATGAAAACAAAATCAAAGCCATTTGTAAAGTTCTTTACCGAGTTTTACTATCATGATGTCACGTTGACAAGGATTACGGCGAAGTATGAAGACATCTTGATGAAGGATGAGGAAGTAAGGAACCTGTTGATGCAGCTTCGTTATTAAGGAGAGCACGAAAAAACAACCCTCATCGATGTGAGGGTTGTTCCTTTGATTACGCTCGTACCGTGCTCTCGAAATTACCTTTGTGGGCGCCGTTACAGAAAGGTTTATTATCCGAGAGCCCACATCGACAGAGAGAGACTTGATCTTTTGTTTCAAGACGGTTGCCTTCTCCATCCATCAACATAAACTCCCCGCTTACTCGCAAAGGACCATTATCAGCCACTTTGATTTCTACCATCAGTATCACCTCCAATAGTACTCATTCTGATCGGAGACCGCTATTTTCATAGCTGGAGGTGATGGCAAAAGGGCATATATTTTTCATTATGCCAAGCCTAGCGGAGTGAACGATGCTCCTCTACCCGATCCAGCCATTCGTTGACCAGTGCATTGAACAAGTGATTTTGCTCAATTTGCAGGTTATGTCCAGCACGATCCAGCACAGCATAGCTGGCACGGCTGTACTTCTCCATGAGCTTCCATTGGTCCTGATAACCGACAATGTGGTCTTGTTTCCCCGCCAGGATCAATACGGGATTTTCGTAAATCGTAAACTGCTCTTCCGGAATAAAGCTGAAACCATAGCGCTGCCTGATCCGATCCAAAACCCGTTGATCGGCAATGGAAACACCTGAAAGGATCTCTGCTTCGAAGCGTTCCCAATTGTAGCGGTCCTGAACGACATGCATGGACGTAAACTCCTCGATTTGCGGGTGTTTGAGATCAGCGAGGAACGATTCATCCTTGGCCAAGACGGTAAAGGGAGGAAGCTCGCGCCCATACGGATTGCCAACCGGACAGATTAGCAGCATGCCATCGACTTGCTCCGGCCGTTTGGCGACAAGTCCTCTGGACAGATAGCCGCCATAGGATTCACCCGCCACGACAAATGATTGTCCGGGAAAGATCTTGTCAACAAATTGCTCCAGGACTGACAGTATATCATCTGAGCAGTTCAGCCAGTCTTCTCCTTTTGTCTGTCCCATGCCCGGCAGGTCCACATAGATGCGTTTCCAACCTGACCGCTGTGCAAAAATCGGTTCCATGCATCCGGTCATCAGTCGATGGTCGCAACTGAATCCATGCAGCAGCAGCATCGGTGTTCCAGTGCCGTAGATCTCATAATGAACGGTTATTTGATCCAACTTGCATTCCATTTCGTAACCTCCTCAGCATTATTCGCGAAAATATATAGATATCTATATAAATGATCATAACTAAACGTTGCATAGATGTCTATATATTTTTGCGACAGCAAGGAAAAACGATATAACTACGAGGAATGCCCCAAATGCCATGGGGAGAGAATCAGAAATCATCTGATTCTCTCCCCATCTCAGTTGATTACAATCGATGCTAGCAACACATATCCATACAATCAGTGATATGATTGTATGGATTACAATTTTTCTATGAGGTGCATCATGCCATTCAATTCATTCGTCAAATATCCCATGTCATGGAAACCTGACCGAAATGCATTGAAACGCCCGATCTATCTCTCCATCGCAGTGCTACTGGAACATGACATTACGAACGGATATTTAGCTCCCTGCACAAAGTGGTCAAAATGCCAATTGAAATAAATGATATTTTATCGAAGAAAATCCTTAGCGAAGCGAAGGGTTACCTAGATATCGGCTTCACCCATTCCTTAAATCCGTATAGTGGATGTGCATTTTCGTGCAAATATTGCTATGTCAGAGAAATGCCGATCCAAAAGTTCAAGGAGATTCCCTGGGGAGAATGGGTCGACATCAAAACAAACGCAGCTGAAAATTACCGGAATGAGGTCATCACTCTTCGTCGGAAAAACAAACCGGTTAATATTTTTATGTCCTCGGCAACGGACCCTTACCAACCTATTGAAAGCAAGGCAGGCGTAACGAGGCGGGTGTTGGAAGAAATGATTGAAAATCCGCCTGACCTGCTGCAAATTCAGACACGAAGCCCGCTCATCGCAAGGGATCTTGAATTACTAGTGAAATTGAAAGGAAAATGTGAAGTGCTCGCATCCATGACGATTGAAACAGACCGTGAAGATATGAAACGAATCTTTTCTCCATATGCTCCAGGAATCAAATTAAGGCTAAAAGCCCTAAGTGAATTACATGATGCCGGAATACCTACCCAGGCAGCGATTTCTCCTGTATTGCCATTTACACCCGATTTCCCCAAAGTACTGGAGGGGATTGTGGATCGTATCTGGATCGATACCTTACATATTGGGGACGGTATGATGGGGAAGCGTTCAGAGCGATTAGGAATGACCCAATTATTCGCAACACATGATCTGTCGAAGTGGTATCAAAAGGATATCCATCTCAAGGTTGAAAAGTAATTTAAGAAATTCTTCCCAATTGAAATGATACGTATTTCAAAAAACGAAGCCTTTCCAATTAGTAAGATGTGAATGAAGGGAATATGAAACGCCCTCAACCTGTCCAGGACGGTCAAGTAGAGGGCGTTCACCATCTCAAGGGAGAACAATCTTCCCACATTGAGATGAAGAGGTGGTGTTAAAACCTCCGGAAAATACGCTCTAATAACGTTTCAAGCTGTTCCTTTTCTGCTTCGTTGAGATCCCCGTAGATACGCTCATTCAGCTCTGAAGAGATTTGCTGAAAAATCGGCTGCAAGCGCCGCCCTTTTTCAGTGAGCCGCACCAGTGTTACTCTGCTATCCTCCTCACTATGCGTTCTTTCCACATATCCCAGTTTCTCCAGCTTGTTGACCAGAACCGAGATAGTCGGTTGTGTGCGGCGGATTTTTTCGGCCAGGGTCTTTACTGGCAGTCCGTCATGGTGGTACAGCACGGAAAGCACATCTCCGTGGGAGGAGACGATGTCCGTCACGCCGTGCTTCTCCAGCTCCGTGTTAATCATTTTATTTATGGAATCCCGAATCTTACTGATCATGGAAGCAGCATGGTATCGTAACATACCCACATCGTAAATAGATATCTATCCAAATGCAAGTCTGGAATACGAAAAAAGAGAGCGCTCAGGCCCTCTTTCAAATCGATTATTCTTGGATCAACGCATCCAGTGCCATGATAATCATGTCGTTGAAGGTTGTTTGCCGCTCTTCTGCAGTGGTCTCTTCCCCGGTAAAGATGTGATCGCTGACGGTAAGGATGGAAAGCGCGTTGACGTTGTATTTTGCAGCCAGTGTATAGAGTGCTGTAGTCTCCATTTCGACAGCGAGCACACCATGGTCACCCAGTCTTTTGACCATATCCATGCTGTCACGATAGAACACATCGGCTGACAGGACATTCCCTACCCGAATCTCCAAGCCTTTTTCCTTTCCAACCTGATAAGCTTTTTGCAAGAGTTCGAAGTTCGCGCACGGCGCGTAGTCAAAGCCTGGGAAAGCCAAGCGGTTGACGTTGGAATCAGTGGAGGAGGTCATGGCTAAGATGACGTCGCGCACTTTGATGTCTTTTTGGATCGCGCCGCAAGAGCCTACACGCACCAGATTTTTCACGCCATACTCACGAATCAGTTCATTCACATAGATGGAGATCGACGGAATTCCCATGCCTGTTCCTTGTACAGATACACGTTTTCCTTTATAGGTGCCGGTAAAGCCGAGCATGCCGCGCACTTCGTTGTAGCACGTGATGTCTTCTAAAAAATTCTCCGCGATATACTTGGCGCGAAGCGGGTCTCCAGGCAGCAGGATGCTTTCGGCGATGTCACCTTGGTTTGCATTGATATGAACACTCATAATGGCATGGTCATACGAAGAGGGGAAACCTTCTTCCTATAACCACTACACCTCCCTCAATTGATTTTGCGTTTCGGATACAACTGCATGTTTCTTCGCTGAAGTGCGCGTG
>DASQNU010000127.1:0-3956 GCA_035644815.1 Bathyarchaeia archaeon
CTCGGCTTATCCTAAGGAGGTTTTAGACGTGAACAATGATTTTATCCGATTGAAGAACCTTGAGGGAGAACTGAAGCTGACTCAAATGAATAGAAGCCTTGGAACGTCCGTAACCAACAAGGAATTGGTTTTTCATAAGCCCCATATGACTTATCATCTTTTCTTGGAGGACATTGTCAGCATCGTTCCGTATTCACTCGATACTCAAGTTGTGCTTTTCCGTCAGAAGCATGAAATGATCCGCTCGGAGTTCGGCTCTGATTATTATAAAGTAACAGTTAAGTGGGCCCGGATTGTTACCCGCTCCGGTGTCATCGAAAGAGAAAACATGGAGTTCATCGTTCCTTTGACTGATAAAATGCTGCAGTATATCGCACAGTATTCCGGCCTTGTCGTAATTAAGTAAAAAAGAAAGTCTCTGTCGCTTCGGATATCGATCCGAAACGAACAGAGGCTTTTTTTCGTTTACTTATGTAAGATCATAAAAGTCCCGGTTCCATGCGCTAGCAGCCGATCACGTTCATCGAAAACACTGCCTTGCAGGACGATCAAAGTTTGTCCGCGATGAAGGATGTTGGCTTCCGAGCGGAGCGTCCCCACTTTGCTCGAACGCAGGTAATTCATCTTCAGTTCCGTCGTCACACCGAACTGGTTTTCCGGGAGTGAGCGATTGACCAGCGACCCCATCGTGGAATCGATCAAGGTAGCGAGAATGCCTCCGTGTACTACCCCAAGCGGATTATGCATAAAAGGAGTAATGGGTACGATGAACTGGTAGGTTTTTTCGTCCAAAAATTGTCCCGAAAGTCCCATAAAACCGGAGAGAAACGCACTGTTGCGCTCTCTTTTCTGTTTGATGGATTGCAGGGCCAGCCTGAGAATTTCTTGTTCCTCCGCACTGCCCGTCTCGCAAATTTCTAAAAGCTCTTCTCTCATGTACCTCACCCTTCTTACACGCGATGAACGCCAATCATGGATGACCTCATTTTATCATACCCCATCACCGTTTCCATCTGAGCGAATGTTCAGAGTTTTAAGGTTGTTTCTATTCATCGGACAATGGTAAGATAATTCAAACATATATGATTTTTGAGAGGGAGGAAGCTGGGACCATGGCAAGAATGCGAAGTGATATGATTAAGAAGGGTTTTGACCGTGCGCCGCACCGCAGTTTGTTGCGCGCAGCCGGCGTGAAAGAAGAGGATTTTGACAAACCGTTTATCGCGATCTGCAATTCTTATATAGATATTATTCCTGGACACGTTCATCTTCAGGAATTTGGTAAGCTCGTAAAAGAAGCAGTCATTGCTGCGGGCGGCGTTCCCTTTGAATTCAATACAATCGGCGTTGATGATGGTATCGCGATGGGTCATATCGGGATGCGCTATTCCTTGCCTAGCCGCGAAATCATCGCAGACAGTCTGGAAACCGTTGTCGCTGCACACTGGTTCGACGGGATGATCTGCATACCGAACTGTGACAAAATCACCCCGGGTATGATCATGGGTGCTCTGCGGGTCAATATCCCTACCGTATTTGTCACAGGTGGTCCAATGAAAGCCGGAAAAACAAGCGACGGACGATCGATTTCTCTTTCCTCTGTTTTCGAAGGTGTCGGTGCTTATCAGTCCGGACGCATTGACGAGAAGCAGCTGACCGAGCTGGAGCAATTCGGTTGTCCGACCTGTGGATCTTGTTCCGGTATGTTTACTGCTAACTCCATGAACTGCTTGGCAGAGGTGCTCGGCATCGCCTTGCCTGGCAACGGTACGATTTTGGCGGTATCCGAAGAACGTCGCGAGCTGGTAAAAGCGTCTGCACAGAAATTGATGCATTTGATCGAAAAAGATATCAAACCGCGTGATATCGTGACCCTCGACGCTATCGACGATGCGTTTGCATTGGATATGGCGATGGGCGGTTCGACCAATACCGTTCTCCATACACTGGCCATCGCTCACGAGGCTGGCATCGATTATCCGATCGACCGCATCAATCAGGTGGCAGAGCGCGTGCCTTACTTGTGCAAGCTAGCACCGGCTTCCGATTATCACATTGAAGACTGTCATAATGCCGGTGGAGTGTCCGCGATTCTCAAAGAGCTGTCGAAAAAAGAAGGCACGCTTCATCTGGATCGCATCACCGTCACGGGCAAAACTTTGGCTGAAAATATCGCTGACGCGGAAATCACGGATGACAAGGTCATTCGCCGTCTCGATAATCCATACACACAAAAAGGCGGACTTGCCGTACTTTTCGGCAATCTCGCACCAATGGGCTCTATTATTAAAACAGGCGGTGTTGATCCCTCTATCAAACGCCATGAAGGTCCAGCCATCTGCTTCGACTCCCAGGAGGCAGTACTCGAAGCGATCGCAAACGGAAAAATCAAAGAAGGGCATGTCGTCGTGATTCGTTACGAAGGTCCAAAAGGAGGACCGGGCATGCCGGAAATGCTGGCACCTACTTCACAAATCGTCGGCATGGGGCTTGGCACCAAGGTAGCACTCATTACAGACGGTCGTTTCTCCGGTGCTTCTCGCGGTATTTCTGTCGGTCATATCTCTCCTGAGGCTGCAGAAGGCGGTCCGATTGCTTTTATTCAAGATGGCGACATCATTAGTATCGACATCGAGGAGCGTTCGCTTGAGCTCCATATCTCACCAGAAGAAATGGCCAAACGCCAAGCTGGTTTCCCCGGCTTTGAGCCAAAAGTCAAAACCGGCTATCTTGCCCGTTATTCCAAGCTGGTCACGAATGCAAGCATGGGCGGTATTCTCAAAATTTAAGGGAACATCTATGGTCGTTTGGTTTACAAGCAGGAAAGAGCACCCGGCAATGCCTGGGGTGCTCTTTCTATTTGAGTAAGCCTTTATTTTCAATATTCAATCGATTCACAAACTACAGGACCCGTCTTGCAGTAACCATCCGTTTTTCCCAGTTACTCCCCTTGAATGTGCTGAAGGTAACACCTGGTTTGCCATACGTATGAAGAATCTTGTTATTTCCTGCGTAGATGGCTACGTGGGTGATTCGGTTAGAAGAACTACCCGCGGTGCGCATGAAAATCAGATCCCCTTTTTTCAGCTGGCTCTTCAACACTTTCGTTCCTTGCGTAGCTTGCTGACGGGATGAACGCTTCAGCTTTACTCCTACTGATTTATAAACGCGCTGTACAAATGATGAGCAATCAAAATACTTCGTGGTGCTTGAGCTTGCCCCAAACTTATATGGAGTATGGAGATAATCCTTGCCTTCTTCAATAACCTGATCTGCTTTACTAGCAGAATATGCGTACGCTGCTTGGTCTTGACCAGCAACAGTCACTCCTGTAAATACAAAGGCAACGGCTAAAGAAACATTCAGAATTCTCTTTTTCAAAGTCATGGTAGATAGCTCCTCCCTTTTTCGCCATTTTGATTGGCTGTTTCTCTCTCTTGTCCATAACTCTACCATGAGCTTCGCAGTCCTTTACATTCCCAAACTTTTTCCATTCTTCCTTTTTTCCATTGGAGAATAATGGCCATTGACACGTTCTTTCCCATTAAATCAAGGATTCCGTCAAATATTCTGATAATACTTTACCCAGTAATTACTAATGCAATCTACTAAATCCTGCTATGGAAGAAAGGCGATTTTTTGATACTCATGCGTTTTTTTCTCCTGTCCGCAAGTAATTCTATCCAATCACTCTCATTTTAAAAGGAATCACTTGAACAAAAGCATGTCCCATAATACAGTAGAAGAAGCTTTTCTATCATCTATCGCGCATCAAACAGGAGGTCATCATGCGTTTACGCAATATTCCGGGCGTTGAACAAGCCCTGCTTCAATATCCGACGTTTATCGAGAAGCCTTTGGAAAACAAGGGCCGTTGGCACGAATATTTCGGGAATAACCATCCCATCCACATTGAGATCGGCTGTGGAAAAGGGAGATTTATCACGACCTTGGCG
>DASQNU010000128.1:0-31825 GCA_035644815.1 Bathyarchaeia archaeon
AAACTTCTCCATCACGTTTTCCATCAACACAATCAGCAGGTCTTCTTTTCCGTCAAAATGAACATAAGCCGTGCCATAGCCGACGTTTGCCTTTTTGATCATCTGGGAAATGGTCGCCTTTTGAAAACCTTCCTCCAGAAATACTTCCTTGGCCGCATCCAATAACTTTTGTCGTGTCTTAACGGAGCGGAGATGCCGTTTATCCTCCAATTTGGCAGGGTTCATGTTCTCAACCTCCCGTACACCTAGAAAAATCATACAATTGGCAAGGGAAAACTGCAAATACTTCGAACGGAATGAGCCGTTTTTAATTTTCTGAACATAAATATTGACGCCGTGTCATATTCATTGCTATGATTTTTCTTGGATAATTTACCCATTTGCTAAAGGGAGGGGTATTTTTGGGAGCTCAACACTTTCAACCCACATTGGACTATGCCAAACAACTGGATCAGGCAGACAGACTTCGGTCGTTTCGTGACGAGTTTTATGTACAGCCTGATTCCATTTATATGGATGGAAATTCATTAGGACTGCTTTCCAAAAGAGCGGAGCGCACACTCCTGGGGGCTTTGGAGGATTGGAAACAGTATGGAATCGATGGCTGGACAAAGGGAGAGCATCCTTGGTTTTATCTGTCCGAGAAATTGGGAGAAATGATGGCGCCTTTAGTGGGAGCTTCTGCCGACGAAGTGATTGTGACTGCTTCCACGACCGTGAATCTTCATCAGCTTGTGGCCACTTTTTATCAGCCGCGGGATAAACGGACCAAAATCTTAGCAGATGAACTGACTTTTCCTTCCGATCTGTATGCGTTGCAAAGTCAGCTGCGCACACATGGATACGACCCGGCAGAACATTTAGTCCTTGTGAAGAGCAGGGATGGGCGCTTTTTGGAAGAGACGGATATCATTGAGGCCATGACCGAGGACATCGCGCTCATTATCCTTCCGACTGTGCTCTACCGCAGCGGGCAGATCTTGGACATGAAGCAATTGACGGAGGAAGCGCATAAGAGAGGCATCTTAATTGGCTTTGACGGATGTCATTCCGTGGGGGCCCTTCCGCATGACTTTTCCGAATGGGATGTAGACTTTGCTTATTGGTGCAATTACAAGTATGTCAACGGAGGACCGGGAAGTGTCGGGGGAATCTTTGTGAATCGCAAGCATTTCGGGACGGCGCCGGGATTAGCCGGTTGGTTCGGATCGCGCAAGGATAAGCAATTTGACCTCGAGCAGACCATGACACCTGCGCCATCGGCAGGGGCTTATCAGATTGGCACACCACATGTACTTAGTCTTGCTCCGTTGCTCGGCTCATTGGAACTATTTGCGGAAGCGGGTATTGAGCAGATCCGCGAAAAGTCCCTCGCCATCACGCAATATTTCATGGATTTGATTGAGCATGAGCTGGCCGGTATGGGATTTGAGATTGGCAACCCGCGAGAGGATCTGCGTCGTGGCGGGCATATCGCCCTTGAACATCGCGAGGCGGCACGCATATGCAAGTCATTGAAGGAGAAGGGGATCATACCGGACTTCCGGGCACCGAATATCATCCGTCTTGCTCCTGTTGCCCTTTATACGACCTACGAAGAAGTCTGGAATGTGGTGCACACCCTGAAAGCGATCATGACAGAGAAGCACTATGAAAAATTTTCGAATGAACGTGAAGTAGTGGCGTAGAGGCGGCAATTTTCACCAAAAAATGAAAAAGCTGACGGGCTGTAGGAAAGGGATGATCGTATGGACAACAATACCCATGTACAAAACGGGAATGAACCGGAGAAAGGGTTAAAGCGTGACTTAAAAACAGGTCAGCTGACAATGATTGCGATGGGTTGCGCCATTGGTACGGGACTGTTCCTAGGCAGCGGTCTTGCCATTCAGACGGCAGGTCCCAGCGTATTGATCAGCTATGCGGTCGGTGCGTTCATCGTGCTGCTCTTGATGGGGTGCTTGGCAGAAATGACAGTAGCTTACCCTGCATCCGGCTCCTTTGGCATCATCGCTGAAAGGTACATCCACCCGATGGCCGGGTTTCTTGTCCGCTATTCATACTGGATCGGGAATGTGTTGGCGGTGGGGGTAGAAGTCAGCGCCATTGCCGTCTATATGAGCTACTGGTTTCCAACTGTGCCGGGAATCGTCTGGGTACTGTTGTTCGGAGCTGTGCTGATCTATATCAACGCGACCAGTGTGCATACCTTTGCCACTATCGAGTACTGGTTTTCCATGATCAAAATCAGTGCGATCGTCGGTTTTATTTTGTTAGGCTCCTACGTACTATTCGGTAAGTCCGGTGATCCGCATATAGGGGCAAACAATCTGGTGCTGGATGGTGGATTTTTCCCCTTTGGATGGACCGGTACGTGGATCGCCATCTTTATTTCCCTCTTCAGTTTTTTGGGAACAGAATTGATAGCGGTTACATCGGGCGAAGCGAAAGACCCGGACGTTGCGGTACCGAGAGCATTGAAAGCCACCGTGTTCCGATTGACGATCTTCTATGTGCTGACACTCGCAATCATGTTAATGATTGTCCCGTGGAATATGGCGGGTGTCGATAAAAGCCCCTTTGTGAAAGTGATGGAAATCCTGAATATTCCCGGAGCATCTGGCATTATGAATTTTATTATCTTAACGGCGGCTTTGTCGGCGATGAACAGTCAGCTGTACGCCTCCACACGGATGATGTTTTCCTTGTCACAAGCGAGATTTGCCCCTTCCATACTGGGAAGGCTGAACAAAAAAGGAGTTCCCTCCGCAGCGCTGGCAGTCTCCACGCTTGGGATCGTCCTTGCTGCGATCGTCAGCGCCGTATTCCCAGATTCCTCCTACGCATTCATGATGGGAATCTCGATGTTTGGCGCTCTGTTTACGTGGCTCATCGTGTTTCTTTCTCATCTGTTTTTCCGAAAGTCGTGGGAGAAAGCGGGGGGGCGCAAACTGCCAGTCCGGATGATCGGCTTTCCTTATTTAACGATTGCAGGAGCGGTTCTCCTCATCTGCCTGATGATTACCACCTGGTTCACCGACTTCAAGATTTTGCTGCAGTTTGGCGTCCCGTGGCTGATTGTGTTATCCGTGGCTTACTACATCCTGCAGCGAAAAAAGAAACGGGGCAGCATCTCCAAGGATCCTGCGCAATCTAACAGGCAAATCAAATAAACGTTGATGTTGATAAAGAATGGGAGAGGGGTTCGCGAAATGAGCGAAGTTGATCGCAATCCGGAAAGCAAGACCACGCATTTGGAAAAAGACATTCAGTTGGATTTTCAAAAGGAAATGTCCTATGGGGATTATCTGCATCTTGACCAAATCCTGTCGAGCCAACACAGACTGTCCAATCACCATGATGAAATGCTGTTTATCATCATTCACCAGACAAGCGAGCTGTGGATGAAGCTGATCTTGCATGAGCTACACGTCGCGATCCAGTGTATTCAGCGTAACGATCTGGAGCCATCGTTTAAGATGTTGTCGCGCGTGTCCCGCATTCAACAGCAGCTCATTCAGTCATGGAGCGTCCTGACGACGCTGACGCCCTCCGAATATATGGAATTCCGGGATAAATTGGGCCATTCCTCCGGCTTTCAATCCTATCAAAACCGTTTGATCGAATTTGCCTTGGGACAAAAGAATGCCCATTCCCTCGCTGTTTATCAGCATCAGACCGAGCTGTATGAACAAATGGTAAAAGCTCTCCATGAGCCCAGCATTTATGACGCAGCGATCTCGGCGCTAGCCGCACATGGATTGCCGGTGGAGGAGAGAGCGTTGCAGCGAGATTGGTCTCAAAGCTATGAGCCTAATGAAAGTGTCGAGGAGGCTTGGCTGACCGTCTATCGCAATACCGAGCAATACTGGGATTTATACGAGCTGGCAGAGAAGCTGGTGGATATTGGCAATCAGCAACGGCTGTGGCGTTTTAACCACTTGACTACAGTGGAACGGATCATTGGCTATAAAAAGGGTACGGGCGGCTCGTCCGGAGTGTCGTATTTAAGCAAGATCGTCGAGCAGCCCTTTTTCCCGGAGCTGCTGAGTCTGCGGACGAAGCTGTAAGGAGGGCAGAAGCATGGAAACGTGGATCGATATATCGCAGCGTCTGGACGAAAAAGTCGCTGTCTGGCCGGGAGACACGCCGTTCACCTACCGAGTGAATTGGAGCAAGGAAGAAAGCGGCTCGGTCAACGTTGGTCAGATCAAAATGAGTACACATACGGGAACGCATATTGATGCGCCTTTTCATTTTGACAATGAGGGAAAAAAAGTGATCGAGCTCGATCTGGAGCTGTACATCGGCAAGGCGCGGGTGATCCATATCCCTGAAGCGGCCAGCATCGGCATCAAAGAAGTGTCCACACAGGATCTGGCAGGAGTGACACGACTGTTGATACGCACGGATGCGTGGCAGGATCGCACGGTTTTCCCGACTGCCATTCCGCCGATCGAACCGGAGCTGGCGGAGTATTTGGCAAGCTGCGGAATTCGTCTGCTAGGCCTGGATTTACCGTCCGTCGATCCGATCGATAGCAAGGAGCTTTCTGCGCATCATATGCTCACTCGATTCGGGATTCATATTTTGGAGGGACTCGTGCTGGACGATGTGCAGCCAGGGGAGTATGAATTGGCGGCGCTTCCCCTTCCTTTAGCAGATGCGGATGGCAGTCCGGTGCGAGCGGTGTTAAAGAAAGCAGAGTAATAGACAGGCGAACAGGTGTCCATCTTAATCGCTTACGTATAGACGAGCATGTTCATCAATCCCCCTCGGGTAAGTTGATGAACATACCCGTTTTTTAGTAGATTGGGCCAAAAGAGACCCCGGTCTTACTTCCACGATGGCGATGATATTTACCGATATTTTTTCGACAAAAGAGGAAATCGGTGAGTTATCCGGTCTCGGGATGGGATTGTCCATCGTTAAATCAGCCGTTGACCGTTTAGGTGGGCGAATACAGATTAAGAGTGGCAAACAGGAAGGAACAGCTTTTCTCTTTCATTTGCCTTGGGTGCCATAAAGGGAATAACAAAAAAAGAGAGTCCGCAGTATAGCCATATACTTCGGATTCTCTTTTTTATTTATGGGATGTAGAGAGTACCAAATCGATCACGGAAAAAAACATGTCGTGGTCAAAGGGCTTGATAATATAGTGTTTGGTCCCGGTCTTTAAGGCTTCAAACACATGATCTTGAAACCCCAGTGTACTAATCATCACAATATTCGCATCGGGAAATCATGGATGATTTTTTTTACCGTATCAATTCCATTCATGCCAGGCATGTTGATATCCATGGTGACAAGATCGGGTCTATGCATGTCGATATTTCAGATAGGCGTCTTCTCCATTGGTTGCCTCGGCAACAATCTCGTGTTCCGATTGTGCAAGAATTTTCTTAAGCGATTCTCTGACGATGTACGAGTCGTCCGCAATAAGTACCTGAGCCATGCTATCTCCCACCTAGTAATCGATCTTGATCGAAGAGTTATAAACCTATTTTACTATACCAAACAGTTGAAATATGACGGTAAGGGTAATTAATTTTTTGCGTTTGTTATATCCTGCGTTCCTTTTCTCTTTCAGAATACGAATGAAATAACATTTGCAGTAATAATGATTCTCATTTATAGTTAGAGAAGAAGATGGGGGAGAACGTATACATACGGAAGGGGAGAAAGATCACCTTGTTAATCCAAACCAGAACAATTGTCGTACAAAAAGGCTTTTCCGATCAAGTCGTCGAGCGTTTCACCAAAGAGAGCCCAATGGATTCCATGGAGGGACTTTTGGATAAAACCGTCATGGTGAATAAAAGAAACAAGGAAGATCAAGAAGAAGTCGTGGTCATGATCCGCTGGGAATCGGTAGATGCTTGGAAGAACTGGGAGAAAAGCGATGCCCATATCCAAGGACACAGGGAAAACAAAGGAAAACCAACGCCAGAGTTCGTCATCAGCACGACCGTGAACATGTACGAAGTCAAGTCCGTAAAGCCAGGAATTGGCCGTTCATAAAAACCATAAAGCAGTAGGAGACCATCCTTTTCAGGGGGGTCTTTTTTTAGTGGGGACACTTCGTGGCTACACTGGGGAGGGTTCCGCAGGCGCTCCGTTGCGAAACATGCTCTCCAGCGTAGCAGAAGCTTTACCAATAGATGGAGAGCTTGAAAAGATGTGTTCTATCATGCTTTTTTCTTTAACGTAGGGCTTTATGCAAAAGTCACGTGAGGAAGGGAAGAGAGGGACGGGCGGAGTCTTTGTCACATCTGCTTAGGTGGAGCTTCCAAAAGTGGTACACGCTTGTCGCGCAACCCCGTCGGTTGAATACGCTTCTTTGAAACCTTTTGCGCGACGTACCGTTTTTGGAAGCGGAACCGGACAGTTTTCACTTCCCTGCGGGTGTGGCAAGAACGCAGCCCGCCCTCTTTTCCCTTCCCCCACCACTATGTATGCACCAACCGTTTTGTATATATTGACTCGATCGGCACCCATATGATATGAAAAAAGTGATTAGCACTCGAGGGTGTAGAGTGCTAAAAAACCAGAATCGAGCATGAAGCAGCAAACAACAGAAAGGAGATTCATACATGGAAAAGAAGCAGTTCCAAGCAGAATCCAAACGGCTATTGGAAATGATGATCAACTCGATCTATTCGCAGCGTGAAATCTTTTTGCGAGAGTTGATCTCCAACGCCAGCGATGCGATCGACAAAATCTATTACAAAGCGTTAACGGATGAATCTTTGCGTTTTGATCAAGACAGCTACTATATCAAAATCGTGCCAAACAAGGACGAGCGGACACTGAAGGTCATCGATACCGGGATCGGCATGACAAAGGAAGAGCTGGAGAACAACCTGGGCATCATCGCCAAGAGCGGCTCTCTTGCCTTTAAAAATGAAGTGGAGCAAAAAGACGGACACGATATCATCGGCCAATTTGGTGTCGGTTTTTACTCCGCCTTTATGGTTGCCGATAAGGTTACGGTCGTCAGCAAGGCGCTGGGCAGCGAGGAAGCGTACAAGTGGGAATCCTCCGGTGCGGATGGCTACACAATCGAGCCTACTGAGAAAGATACGGTGGGCACAGAGATCACCTTGTCCATCAAGGCCAATACCGAAGAGGACAACTACGACGAATATCTGGATGAATATCGACTGCAATCCATCATCAAAAAGTACTCCGATTTCATTCGCTATCCGATCAAAATGGATGTAACGACAAGGAAGCGTAAAGAGGGCAGCGAAAATGAATTTGAAACCGTCCAGGAAGAACAGATCATCAACAGCATGGTGCCGATTTGGAGAAAAAACAAAAACGAGCTGACCCCGGAAGATTACGAGAAGTTTTATAACGAGAAGCATTATGGCTTTGACAAGCCGCTGAAACACATTCATATCAGTGTCGATGGTGCCGTGCGCTATAATGCCATTCTATTCATCCCAGAAAAAATCCCGTTCGATTACTATACGAAGGAATACGAAAAGGGCTTGGAGCTGTATTCCAACGGGGTCTTGATCATGAGCAAATGCCCGGATTTGCTGCCAGACTACTACAGCTTTGTAAAGGGTATGGTCGATTCCGAAGATTTGTCGCTCAATATCTCCCGGGAAATTTTACAGCATGACCGGCAATTGAAGCTAATCGCCAAAAACATCAAGAGCAAGATTACGAGCCAATTGCAAAGCATGTTAAAGGATGATCGGGAAAAATACGAAGCCTTCTATCAATCCTTTGGCAGACAGCTCAAATATGGCGTCTACAGTGACTTCGGCAGCAATAAGGATACCTTGCAGGATTTATTGCTGTTCTACTCTTCCAAGGACAAGAAGCTGGTCACGCTGGATGAGTACGTTTCCAGAATGCCGGAGGATCAAAAGTATATCTATTACGCTTCCGGTGAATCGATTGAAAGAATCGAGAAGCTGCCGCAGACCGAGCTCGTAGCGGAAAAAGGCTATGAGATTCTCTACTTCACTGATGAAATCGACGAGTTTGCCATCAAGATGCTGATGTCTTACAAAGACAAGGAATTCAAATCCGTATCGAGCGGCGACTTGGGCATTGAGACCAAAGAGGATGAACAGGATAACGCCGAGACTCAAAAGGAGCACAAAGAGCTGTTTGACGCCATGAAGCAATTCTTGTCCGGCAAAGTGAAGGATGTACGCGTCTCGAAACGCCTGAAGTCCCATCCAGTATGTCTTTCAACCGACGGCGAAGTGACCATCGAAATGGAAAAAATACTACGCGCTATGCCGAATAACCAAAATATCCAGGCTGAAAAGGTGCTGGAAATCAATCCAAATCACGAGGTATTCCAATCGCTGCAGGCAGCCTATGAAAAAGATAAAGAAAAGCTGGAGCTGTATACCCACTTGCTATACAACCAAGCCCTGCTTATTGAAGGCTTGCCGCTCCAAGACCCGGTGGAATTCTCCAATCACATCTGCAAAATCATGGTGACATCTTAACAACTGCATACTTGTATCAAACCCGTCTGTCTATGATGACAGGCGGTTTTTTTGCGGAGTACAATTTTTGCACAAATCATTGGGGTGAATTCGGTCTGACTGTACAAACCTATTTATTGTAAAGTAGATGCATAAAGACTGATCAACACTCATATCTTGTGCAACAAGTTGTGCATGATTTTGTGCTAAAAGGTGGCCGCCATGTTAGACAAAAGAACAATGCAAATGTTGCAGCTTCTTGTGCAGACTCAGCATTATGTCTCAGTCAAAGAACTGATGGAGCATTTCTCCATTTCACGAAGAACGTTGTACTACGATATCCAAAAGATCAATGATTGGCTCGAGCAAACCGGTTTGCCGCCAGTCCAGTACATCTACGCAAAAGGCTTTTATCTGGATGAAGGCAGCAGACAGGCAGCCGTCCGGTTGATCGGAGAAACGAAGCCCAGCTTGTATGCCCTACGATCAGGGGAAAGGCAAGTCTATTTGCTCCTGTATGTATTGCTGGCGAATGAACGTATCACGACACAGGAGTGCATGGAGAAAACAGGAGTCAGCCGCAATACGATCTTGCAGGATCTCAAGCAGATGAAAAAGGAAGTGGGGCAGCATGGTCTAAGCCTTGCCTACTCCAATGCAAGCGGGTATGAGATCACGGGGGATGAGCTGGCGATTCGCAATCTGTTGAGCCATACGGTCCAATCCTTGCTGCATGAAGGTCAGGAGCAGCTGTTGCGAGATCTGCTTGCAGGGGATAAAGACATACCTTCGCCTGAGATCATCCAGCACTGGTTGAATGATTGTGAACAGCAGCTGCAGCTTCAGTTCGCGGAAGATTCGCTCAAGCCGTTAAGCTACTTGTTTTCGTTTTATCTCAAGCGGATCAAGAGCGGGCATACGGCTGCTTTTACACCGCAACAGCGCAAGCATATCGTGCACACCAAGCATTATTGCGTCATCGAATCGCTGGAGCAGGTCCTGCAGATCCAGCTCCCCCAAGAGGAAAAAGGCTATCTGGCCACATTGCTGTTAAGTGCAAAGGTGAATGATTTCGAGCTGTCTGCGGAGCAGCATGAGCTTCCCTTGTTAAAAAAGGCGATTGCCGAAATGGTCGACCTTTTTGAAATGAAAGCCTGCGTGGTATTTGACCAGCGAGCGCAGTTGGAGCGCAACCTCTACATCCATCTGCAGCCAGCGTACTACCGGTTCCTGTATGACATCGATGTGGCCAATCCGTTAAAAGAAGTCATTCAAGGCCAATACCGCGATCTCTATGAGCTCACGAAAAAATGCATGCTCCCACTGGAAAAGCTGGTGGGCAAAGCCATACGCGATGACGAAATCGCCTTTATTACCGTTCACTTTGGGGGATGGATGCGTCGGCAAGGAATTCGGGCAACAACACTGAGGCGCGTATTGCTGGTATGTGCAAACGGGGTGGGAACATCCCGCATCCTTGCCCAGCAGTTGGAAGGGCTGTTTTCCAATATGGAATTGCTTGGTCCCGTTACTCTCCGGCAGTATGAGCAATTCCAAGAGGACGTGGATCTCGTGATTTCTACCACCAAGATCGCAAACCCGCGTCATCGCATTATTTTTGTCAGTCCGATCTTATCGGATCACGACAAGGTTCATCTACTCAGACAAATGGAATCGATTTCTGAAAGCTCGCCTTCCCATATTACGGCGCAAACGATCGTAGATATTGTAAAGAAATATGCGGTCTTGGAAAAGGAAGGGCAGCTGGTCGAGGAAATCAAACAAGTGTTACAAGCGCAGAAGCAGCTGAAGAGGGAGAGAAAACCAATGTTAGACGAGTTGTTGCAGGAAGAATGTATTCAGCTAATGGACCAGGTGAGCGATTGGAAGGAAGCGATCCGCATTGCGTCCGAACCGCTTCTGAAAAACCAGTCGATCTCGGATATGTATGTCCAGGCGATGATCAGCAATGTAGAGGAGAATGGTCCCTACATCGTGATTGCTCCTATGGTGGCACTCCCGCATGCAAGACCAGAACAAGGGGTTAATCGCGTTGGGATGAGTTTGCTTCGCTTGAAACAGCCGGTTTCTTTTTCAGAGAAGCAAGTACGCGAGGCACAGCTGATAATCGTGTTGGCAGCGGTGGACAATGAAACCCACCTGCAAGCGTTGTCCCAGCTGTCTACACTGCTGTCCGAAGAAGGCAATATCGACAGGCTGATCGACGCCAAAGATAAGGAAACCATCCTTCACTATATTAAAACCTATTCAAAATAACAGGAGGAATGAAGCATGAAAAAGATTTTGGTCGTGTGCGGTAATGGATTGGGCAGCAGCTTTATTGTGGAGATGAACGTAAAGAAGATTTTAGGGGAACTCGGCATTCAGGCAGAAGTCTCCCACACCGATCTGGCTACTGCCAAAACGGAGCACGCGAATGTGTATCTGGGTTCGAAAGATATCGTTGGCCAACTGGAGGACGGCAAACGTTATGTGATTGGCTTGCAGAATATTTTAAGCCAGCCGGAAATCAAGGAAGCGTTACAACAATATTTCGCAAAGGAATGATGACCGATGCTCGACGTAATCATGAAGGATATTTTGGGCACACCCGCCATATTGGTAGGTTTGTTTGCTCTCCTGGGTTTGCTGCTGCAAAAGAAAAACACTGCTGATGTTGTTTCTGGCACCTTGAAAACCATCATGGGCTTTCTGATCCTGGGAGCAGGTGCCGGCATCTTAATCGGCGCGTTAGGTTCTTTCGGAAGCATGTTCGACAAAGCTTTTCAAATCCAAGGGGTCATTCCCAACAATGAAGCCATCGTAGCTCTCGCGCAGCAAACATTTGGTGCGGAAACAGCAATGATTATGTTGTTTGGGATGATCGTCAACATTTTATTGGCTCGCTTTACCCGGTTTAAGTACATTTTCTTGACGGGCCACCATACAATGTTTATGGCGTGTCTGATTGCCGTTATTTTATCTACAGGCGGCGTCAAAGGCCTGCCTATGGTGATTCTGGGCTCCCTCATTCTCGGAGCGTTGATGGTATTATCTCCTGCAATGTTGCAGCCATTTATGAGAAAAATTACAGGTAGTAATGATATTGCGATGGGACACTTTGGATCAGTCGGCTATTTGGTAGCAGGCTATATTGGGAAAGCCGTAGGGGATCCGTCAAAATCGACGGAAGAGATTAAAGTACCGAAATCATTAGGATTTTTACGGGATACATCGGTTTCCGTTTCATTGACCATGACCATCTTGTTTATCATCGTTGCGCTTGCGGCAGGACCAAGCTTTGTAGAAGAGAAATTAAGCGCTGGCCAGAATTATCTGGTGTACGCGGTATTGCAAGCGATTACGTTTGCGGCCGGTGTGTACATTGTCTTGGCTGGGGTACGGATTTTACTCGCCGAAATTGTCCCTGCCTTCAAAGGGATTGCTGATAAGGTAGTGCCAGATGCCATCCCAGCGCTGGATTGTCCAACTGTTTTCCCGTTCGCCTCCAATGCGGTCGTGATCGGATTTTTCGCCAGCTTTGTAGCAGGTCTCGTCTCCATGTTCTTGTTGCCGATCTTCGGATTGAAAGTCATTGTGCCAGGTCTTGTTCCGCACTTCTTTACCGGTGCCGCAGCGGGCGTATTTGGAAATGCGACAGGTGGA
Organism: Bathyarchaeia archaeon; assembly: GCA_035644815.1. Taxonomy (GTDB): domain Bacteria; phylum Bacillota; class Bacilli; order Brevibacillales; family Brevibacillaceae; genus Brevibacillus_F. Next base: position 12,126 of record DASQNU010000128.1, read on the forward strand.
CGTCGCGGCGCCATTGCGGGGGCATTCGTCAACGGTTTGCTGATCAGCTTTTTGCCAGCCATGCTGCTGCCCGTGCTTGGTTCTCTCGGGTTTGAAGGCACCACGTTCGGAGATGCTGACTTTGGGATTGTCGGAATTATCCTTGGTAAATTAGTCGCTTTGTTTAATTAAATCCTGGAAAAAGAGTGAAGGGCATTGAAGCTTCGGCTTAGATGCCTTTTTTGCTTTATTGTACGTTGAAAAGATGCTGCAAGGGGTTTTCATGATGGTCATGTTGTAATTACATCAGCGGCGGTGAGGAAGGGAAAAACGGGACGGGCGGAGTCTTTGTCACACCTACTCAGCTGGAGCTTCCAAAAGCGGTACACGCTTGTTGCGCAATCTCTACGCTTGAATATGCTTCTGTGAAACGTACCGTTTTTGGAAGCGGAACCGGACAGTATAGACCCCCTTGAGGGTGTGGCAAGAACGCAGCCCCGCCCGTTTTTCCCTTCCCCCACCACAATGAATGCACAAATTTATGAAGCAAAGCAAGCCGATAAACAATCGCAAGTCCTTGGTTACCCAGGTAACTATTTGGCAACGAGAACTATATCAAAACGATCAGGGGATGCCCAGTCAACAGGAGATATAAGGAGATGAAAAATAGTGTTGAATATAGAAATACTCCCAGCTCTGGTTTATGATAGGTAGGTGCACGGTGAGTTTAACAAGATGCGGGTGAACATTCGTTGATTATTTTCGACTATATTGTAAATTTGTCCATTTTTTCCCTGTTAGTAAGCATCCCCTTGATGATTCGTTCCTTTATTCATCATAAACCGCTAAAGCTGTTTGGGCTGTGGGTTGGCCTTTATGCTGGGATTGTTTCGATTATTCTCGTGATGCTATCGATCAAGCTGTCAGGCTATTCGTACGACATACGGTACGCTCCTGTCATTCTCATTTTTGCTTACCTTGGTCCGGTAGCTGGTTTCATTACCGGGATCTTTTCCTTGCTTACTCGTTTGTATTCCTCAGGCAACTGGCTGCCCGCGATCATAGGCTGGGCATCGATCATGATTGTTTTCTCTTACATGCATCGTTTTACCTTACGTCTTCCCCCTATTAGAAAAAGTATGGTTCTGTTTGGAGTGTATATCGTGCTGTACCTTTCTACGATATACGCATTTGATATCTTAACGGATGAACCATTCTTTCACTTTCTATATCTCGTGTTTATCATGCTGGGAGTGATCATTGGTAGCTTGCTGATCGAGTCCTACGTGAGGCTTCATCGTACCATTACCGATAAAAAGAATATGGAGAAAACGCTGGAGGCGAGCGAGTCAAAATATCGGCTTATTGCCGAGAACACATCCGATCTGATCATGGTGATGGAAAAAGATCAGTCGATCAGCTATTTCTCCCCGTCCCATGAGCACGTGCTGGGGTATCAAAGCGCGGATTTGGAAGGAATTGAATTGTGCAAGCTGTTGCATCCGGATGATATCACCATGTTTCGCAGTACGGTGAAAAAAATGTTCGAAGATAGGCAATCGCAGTCGATGGAATTCCGCCTCCGCCACAAAGTGGGGAGCTGGATTGAGTTTGAGTCCCGTTGCAAGCCGGTCCAAGGAGAACAAGCCGTCGAGCATATCGTGATTATTAGTCGTGACGTTTCCGAGCGTAAAAAAGCCGAAGAGTTTCTGTTGCAATCCGAAAAACTGTCCATTGTTGGGGAACTGGCAGCGGGTGTCGCACATGAAATCCGGAATCCCCTTACCACCTTAAAAGGATTTTTGCAGCTGTATAGGAAGGAGAATCAGTCGATCCAATATAGTGATTTGCTCCTCAGTGAGCTGGAACGGATTGAGACGATCACCAACGAGCTGCTTTCCCTGGGGAAACCTCAGGCGGTGCAGCTTTCCCAGACAAATCTGCGTGAGTTGATCGAAAGTACAGTGGAACTGCTGTCTCCGCAGGCCCTATTGAATAACATTGAATTCAAGCTAAGCTACGGGCAATCAGAGATACCGATCGTCTGTGAAAAAAATCAGCTCAAACAGGTATTCCTTAATATCATCAAAAATGGGATTGAGTCCATGGCTGATGGCGGGGAAATTCACATTAACCTGCGCAAAGTGTCGGACGATGAGTGTATGGTCTCGGTCCGAGATCATGGCTGCGGCATTCCTGAAGAGCTGCTCCCTCGTTTGGGCGAACCGTTTTACAGCCTGAAAGAGAAGGGGACAGGACTCGGGCTCATGATCTGTCACAAAATCATAAAACAGCACCACGGCAGCATTTCTTATCAGAGCAGGATAAACGAAGGAACCTTGATTGAGATACGCCTGCCTTTGGTAAACGAACAAGATACCCGATCAGACGAAAAACAGCCTTATTCCGCATGAAAGCCGGAATAAGGCTGTTTTGTTGTAGCGCATCGATTTGATTAAACCGAAGGAGAAACGATTTGTCTTTGTATCAACAGGGTACGGGACTCTTCCGTAGCTGGTCTGTAGCCCTTTTCAATCAATTCTTTAATGTAGATTTTATTATAAATAAATGAGAATACGATCCCACTTACCCATGCACCGATTCCAAATGTAAAAGAACCAAGTACTGCTGCAATAATAAACATAATGATGGCCCACTTTAAATCACCGCGGAATAAGGCCGGGAAAAAACCAAAAAAGAAAGTGGTCCAGCTGAATCCGACCTTTACTACCTTGGTGATTCCGCCCTCATTTTTTAATGTAACTTTCATACGATCGCACCTTTCCAATAAGTAAGTAAGAGTAGAAATGAAGTGAATATTATAAAATATAAAGCATAAGACCTATTATTAGTTTGGTCTATTAGACCTATTCACTTCATTACGTTTCCTATCATACTATGACCACTACCAAAAGTTAACTAGAAATTTACATTTTTTCAAACGGATACAATAAAAAAGACAGTCATTTGACTGTCTATAAAAACCTGCTTAGGAAGTTAATGCACACCCACTTTTTGCGGTTACTTGATTTCTCCCCAGCTGTTTAGACTGAAGCAGCAGCTGATCCGCGCACACATAGCCCTTTTCCAAAGGGGTATCCTCCCCAATCTTGAAGAAGTATAACCCCAGTGATGCCGTATAACGTAGAGAAAGAGACTCTGCATTGTATTCACAACCAAGCGTACTATTTTGAACGCCTGCCAGAATTTCCTCAACCTTTTCGATACATTGCGCATAGTTGCGATGTCTGAGAAAAATCGTAAACTCTTCGCCACCGGTTCGAAAAAGCAAATCCTCTGTGCCTAAATGGCTTTTCAACGTTGCCGCAAAATGCTGTATGACCAGATCCCCAACGGCATGGTTGTAAGTATCATTGAATCGCTTGAACTTATCAATATCGGCCACGACAATTCCTATGGTCTCATTGGAATGATTGAGCTCGTCCATTTTTTTGGCCATATAGGCACGATTACATGTGCCGGTCAAAAAGTCGGTATACGCCATTTGTTCAAATTGATCCCGCTCTGTCTTGTTTTGTATGCTCTGTGACTTGGAATAAAACGAGCGGCTCACAAGATCATTCAAAATGAACATGCCTAGCAGCATTTCCCAGTTTCCTTCTTGCAAAAAGTGTAACAATACGCCATTCGTAAAGGCGATTTTCCCGACATCAACGATACGTTGGTCTGTAAAAACGAATGTAATCACATCTTTACGAGACTTGATATCTCCTAGCAACATCAAAAAGGTCGTCAAAAAAACAGAAGAGAGCAGGGAAGAAAAATAGACAGCAGCAAAGATCAGCAGCCAATAACCGAACGGTATGCTTTGCACAATTGGCGATAACAGCTGATACAGATAAAAGCCAATGGAATGGCTTAATACAAAAGAAGCAATGTTATAGAGTGTATCCAGAAATTCTTCAGGATCGTCGGTTTTGGTTCTTTTTTTATTGAAATATACGGTAAACCGATAAAGGATTTCGAATATCAATAAACCAAGCGGACCAGCGAATAGGGCAAAGGAAGAACTGAAGCTGACCCCGTAATCAATGTTAATGCTGTTGCTTTTATAAAAAATTCGTTGATTGTGGTATAAGCTGGAAAACAGCCAATAGATCAGCAAGGCAATCAAAAATGGCATGGTGTCCACCATGATGTGCCCTGAACCAAATGCAACTGCCAAGGCAGCGGTTAGCAATACCAAATCAAATATCCTGTTTTTCAGCATCGTCTCTGTATCCTCTCACCGTAAAACGTTCCACTACCTCTCCTATTACCCCTTATTTCGATAGTGAAACACGGAGCGTCCGGCGTCAGCTTAATCGACGAGGACTTTGGTACGCGTGAAAAATTGCGAGATGGCGAAGGAAGCTGCACCTCGTACTGTGGAGTCCATGCCCAATTGAGAAAACAGAATCTGCAGCTGCTGTTGATGGTAGGGGAGGGCACGCTCCTCTACCGCACGTAGAAGAGTTTCCTCAATCCATGGCTGGGCGATCGTCATTCGGTTGCCTACAATGATCGATTCCGGATTGAAAATATTGATCAGATTGGCGATGCCGATGCCCAGATATGTTCCGATTTGCCGAAACAGTCCGATCACCGCTTCATTTCCATGAGCGGCCAATGAGACAAGCATGTCCATGTCGGGAGAGCTTTTTCCTGTATGCTGCAACTGCTGTTGGACTTCTGTAAGCTTGGCGGCCTGCTGAAAAAGCGCCTTTTCGGAGGCATATAGCTCCCAACAGCCACGATTGCCGCAGCTGCATGGTGCGCCGTTGGTCTCAATCGAAAAATGCCCAGCTTCACCGGCAAAGCCCCTGCCGCCTTTATACAGCTCCTTATTCATGACGATGCCCGTTCCGATGCCATGACCGACACTGATGTAGACCAGATTGGATGATTCTTGTCCGGCGCCAAACTGTTTTTCACCCTGGGCTCCGGTTCTGGCTTCGTTATCGATCACCACGGGTACATCAAATTCCGCCGCAAGTACTTGTTGCAGAGGGACATTTTTCCACTTCAAGTTGGGCGCAAACAAGATCGTTCCCTTTTCGTCGACGATCCCTGGGACACCGATGCCGATGCCGACAATCCCATAAGCACTCTCCGGCGCTTTGGCGATAAGGCTATGGATCGCTTCTTTCAAAATTCTGCAGACCGTTTCAACTTCATTTGTGAGCATCGGCTGTTCTGTCCTCTCGACGATGGTTCCCTGCAGGTCTGTCAGTACAGCGGAGAAGCTGTCGACGCGCAAGTCCACACCAATCGCATAGCCAGCCAGATGGTGAAACAAGAGCATCAGCGGTTTGCGGCCGCCGCTGGATTGGCCAGGGCCGGTTTCACGGACAAGGTCGCTTTGAATCAGCTCGTTGACCAGGCTGGAAACTGTTCCTTTGTTGAGCCCAGTCACTTGGGAAACCTGGGCGCGGGAGATCGGAGAATGCCAACGAATGGTCTCGAGCACGAGCGATTTATTGATTTGTTTGACCAGATGCTGGTCACCGGTTACAGTCATGATCCACCTCAAAAAAGTTTTGTGCGACGATTCGTTTTCAGTGTAGAACGGAATACGCCTTTTGGCAAATACTTTGTTTAGCCAATCGACAAACTAACTTTCCGCTGATATGATAATCGTGTAGGAACCACATTTATCCAATTGGAGGGGTTTATATGAGTTATTTTCAAAATGTTCTTGAAATCGCTTACGAAGGAAAGCAGTCCACTAACCCACTCGCCTTTAAATACTACAATCCACAGGAAGTCGTAGCAGGAAAAACCATGGAGGAGCATCTGCGCTTTGCCGTTTCTTACTGGCATACGTTCACCGGGGAAGGTGCCGATCCTTTCGGGGGAAAAACGGCGTTGCGCCCATGGGATCGCTACACGGGTCTTGATCTGGCCAAGGCGCGCGTTGAAGCATCCTTCGAGTTTTATGAAAAGCTGGGCATTCCATTCTTTTGCTTCCATGATCGCGACATTGCGCCAGAAGGAGACACGCTGCGGGAGACAAATGAGAATCTCGACCAGATCGTGGCGATGATCAAGGATTACATGAAAACAAGCAAAACCAAGCTGCTGTGGAATACAGCGAACATGTTCAGCCATGCACGGTATACGCACGGAGCGGGCACTACCTGCAATGCCGATGTGTATGCATACGCAGGAGCCCAGTTGAAAAAGAGCCTTGAGATCGGCAAAGAGCTCGATGCGCAGAACTATGTGTTCTGGGGCGGGCGTGAAGGATATGAGACCTTGCTGAATACCGATATGGAGCTCGAGCTGGATAACCTCGCGCGGTTGTATCAGATGGCGATTGAATATGCGAAGGAAATAGGCTTCGATGCGCAATTTTTGATCGAACCGAAGCCCAAAGAGCCGACCAAGCATCAATACGATTTTGATGCGGCGACCACCATTGCTTTTTTGCACAAATACGGATTGAAGGACTATTTTAAGCTCAATCTGGAAGCCAACCATGCGACACTGGCCGGCCATACCTTTGAGCATGAACTGCGCGTCGCACGGATCAACGGGGTGCTCGGCTCGTTGGATGCAAACCAGGGCGACCTCTTGCTTGGCTGGGATACCGATGAGTTCCCGCAGGATTTGTACGCGACAACCTTGACGATGTATGAGGTACTGAAAAACGGTGGCCTGGGTAAAGGCGGGGTGAACTTCGATGCCAAGGTGCGCCGCGGCTCCTTTGACCCGGAGGATTTGTTCTATGCACACATCGCGGGGATGGACAGCTATGCGAAAGGCTTGAAGGTCGCGGCGAAGCTCATCGAAGACCGTGTGTTCGAGGGAGTGATCGAGAAGCGGTACCGCAGCTTCCGTGAAGGAATCGGCAAAGAGATCGTGGAAGGCAAAGCGACGTTGCATACGCTCGAGCAATATGCGCTGAACAATCCTGTCGCCAAAAACGAATCAGGACGACTCGAGCTTCTGAGATCCATCTTGAATCAATATATTCTGGGTGACCTGTAAAAAAGGCACACCGCTTTGGCGGGGGGAATGCAGTGATGACTTATGTAATCGGGATTGATGTGGGCACGAGCAGTGTCAAAGCACTGCTGGTAGATCAGCGGGGACATGTATGCGGGGAAAGCTCCGCGTCGTATCCGCTGATCCAAGAAAAATCAGGATACAGCGAACAGAATCCGGAACAGTGGGTGACACAGACCATCTCTGCGCTTCGGAATTTACTGCACACTATCGGCATTACGGGGGGAGAAGTCGAAGGGATCAGCTTTTCCGGGCAAATGCACGGACTGGTACTGCTGGATGAACACGATCAAGTGGTGCGTAACGCGATATTGTGGAATGACACCCGTACAACGAACCAATGCCGAGAGATAGAACAGGTCATCGGCGGCAGGCTGCTGCAAATCGCGAGAAACCCGGCGCTGGAAGGCTTCACACTGCCGAAGCTATTGTGGGTGAAGGAACATGAGCCTGAACTTTTCCAACGTTCATCCGTATTTGTACTGCCCAAAGACTATGTGCGTTATCGTTTAACCGGACAGATTGCTATGGACTACTCTGACGCGGCAGGGACGCTTCTGCTCGACATCACAGGTAAGAAGTGGAGTACGGACATTCTCGAAGCCTTTGATTTACCCGAAAGCCTTTGCCCTCCGCTTGTGGAATCCGGGGAGCTCGTAGGTACGCTTTTGCCGGAGATCGCAGTCCAATGCGGGCTGACCAGTGCGGTGAAGGTGTTTGCAGGCGGGGCAGACAATGCCTGCGGCGCAATCGGTGCAGGCATTCTCACACAGGGCGAAACGATGTGCAGCATCGGGACGTCGGGTGTGATCCTTTCCTGCGAGGAAGAGTACAGCGTGGATTATGCCGGCAAGCTGCACTTTTTCAATCACGGCAAAAAGGATGCGTACTACGCCATGGGCGTCACACTGGCAGCTGGACAAAGTCTGACGTGGTTCAAACATACATTTGCACCGAATCAGTCCTTTGAGGAATTGCTGCAGCGGCTCGACCAGGTGCCGGCTGGTGCGGGTGGCCTCTTGTTTTCTCCCTATCTATACGGGGAGCGTACACCCCATGCAGATGCGCTTATTCGCGGAAGCTTCATCGGTATGGATGGAGGACATGAGCTTGCCCATTTTACAAGAGCTGTTGTGGAAGGCATTACGTTTTCATTACGGGAATCCGTAGAAATATTGCGTGCCGAGGGGAAAACGATTCAAACCATCGTCTCGATCGGTGGCGGAGCCAAAAATGAGACATGGCTGCAAATCCAAGCAGACGTGTTTCAGGCGGAAGTGATCAGGCTGGAGAGTGAGCAGGGGCCGGCGATGGGAGCGGCGATGTTGGCAGCGGTTGGCTGCGGATGGTACCCCTCATTGGAGGATTGTGCAAGACAGTTTATCCGCAGAACGGACGCATTCCAGCCGCGCCCTGAGCAAGCAGCAGCGTACGAGGAGCTGTATCGTCTTTACAAATCCATGTATCCGCAGACAAGAGAAGTAAGCAGGGAACTTGCCAAATTCAGAAGGTAAACGCATGAATCGGATAAAGACGAACGGGATGGAAAGAAACCGTGTTTCCATCCTTTTTTTCGCTGAAACGTTATGGGTGAAAGGATGAACGCAGCTTGGTGGCTCGTTTAAGCAAAATGAACACGTTGCGCAATCAAATCCTAGTGGTGTTTTTGCTTGCCATGGGGATCGTGCTGCTGCTAGTAGGGATCATGACGTTCCAGCTGGTATCTACCCTGTTGAAAAATAATGCGGAAAAGCAGATGCAGCAGACGGCGGTTCAAGCAAGCGGCAGATTGGAAACCCTTTATCAGCAAATCGATATGCTGTCCCAGCAGGTCGCGACGAATTCGTATGTCCAGCAATTATTGATAGCAGAAAGTGACGGGCAACGCTCCGATTTTTATAAAAGGCAATCGCTCATGCAAATCATCAATTCGTATCAGGCGTACTCCGACGGGATTCATTCGTTTGAGCTCTACCTGCCAAGCTACCGCCGATTGCTCCCGCTGGGGGAAGGGCATCTGGCTAAACGACTGGATCCGATCTGGGTGAAGCAGGCAAACCTGGCAAAAGGGAAAATGGTGTGGGCGGGAACCGATCCCAAAGATCCGGGGTATTTTCTGGCGATCCGCAGGGTCAGCCTGATGGACCGCTGGTTTTCCAATGGCGGTTATTTAGTGATTCGGATCAACGCTGGTTTTTTCCAATTGAACGAAGCCGCATCCATCGGGAAAGAGCATGAATATATGGTGCTGGTCGACGAGCATTATCGCCCGATCGCCTCAAACTATAGCGGAGACAGCAGACCAATCTTTGCGGAGCATCAGCAAGTGGTCACTATTCATGATCAGGAGTACATCGTCGTGAAGCAAAAATCGGAGGAGACCGGATGGACACTGGCGATCCTCACGCCGATCAGCACCCTGATGGAAGGAATCACGGTACTGCGCACGGCCATTACGATCTCTGCAGCAGCTGGCTTTGTCATCTTTCTTGTATTCTCCTATCTCCTTTCTACGATCATTACTCGTCCGATCCTCACGCTCACCAAGACGATGCGCAGGGCCAGACAGGGCGAGCTCAAACCGAGTCCTCATCATTTTTCTACTGTGGAATTCAATGAATTGAATCAAACCTACAATCAGCTGGCGGAAAACACGAATCACTTGATCCAGGTGGTCTATGAAAAGGAGTTGCTTCGCAGCCGCAGCGAGCTGAAAGCTTTGCAAGCGCAAATCAATCCGCATTTTCTCTTTAATACGCTGGATGCGCTCTACTGGTCTCTGGAGGAGAAGCAGGAGGAGGAGCTGGCTGAGCTGGTGATCGCGATGTCGGAGCTGTTTCGGTACACGATCAGCGACCCCAAGCAGGATGAATGGGTATCGGTAAAAGAAGAGCTGGAGCATGTGGACCGCTACTTGCAGATCATGAAGATGCGCTTTGGGGAGCGTCTGACATGGGAGATTTCAGCCGCTGCGGAATGCGAGGAGGCAAGGATGCCGAAGCTGCTCATCCAGCCTCTCGTGGAGAATGCGATCCTGCATGGTGTCGGCAATAAAATGGGGCATGGCTCGGTGTCGATCACTGCGGAGCGCCTAGCGGATGAGCGCAAGCTGGTCATTACGGTAAAGGACGATGGTCCGGGAATCGCGCCGGATGCGTTGCTAGCGATTACGAGATCGCTGGAGGAGGGGAAAGTCTCTCCGCTGAAAGGCAAAGGAATGGCGATAGCCAACGTGAAGAAAAGATTGCAGCTGTATTACCAAGAACATCAGACGAGCGGACTGCATATTCGCAGCGACGCTGGTCAAGGTACGAGCGTAAGCCTTGAAATTCCTTGTGAAGGGGGAATTCCATGATGGGTGCCAAAACGATTTTGATCGTCGATGATGAGCCGCGAACCAGACAAGGACTGCAAAAAACACTGGGGGCATGGTCAGCTGGGCGATTTGACATCGTCAGTGCGGCAGACGGAGAGGAGGCGCTGGAGGTTCTGGACCGTCGGAGCGTGCATCTGCTGATCACAGACATCCGCATGCCGGAAATCAGCGGGCTGACCCTGATCGAAACGTTGCAGCGCAAAGGACACAAGCCCGTGGTTATCATCATCTCAGCTTATTCGGAATTTGCGTATGCCCAGCAAGCCATCTGCCTGGGTGTGGTGAATTATCTGCTCAAACCATTAAACAAGACCAAGCTGATTGAAGCGGTCGAGCAAGCGCTGCAGATGGAGGCCAATCGGGAGCGTGTCGGACTTATCGAGAAGGTGGTTGATGATCGGTTGATCATGCTGAAAAAAGAGCTTGTTCCTCCCCGATCGCCTATTCGGGAAGCGATGCTCTACGTCGACGAGCATATCAAAAACCCGATCAGCTTGCGGGAAGTGGCGGAGCACGTACATCTTAATCCGAGCTATTTCAGCGTGCTATTCAAGGAGCAGACAAACCTGACGTTTGGTGAATACGTCACACGATGCCGATTGCAGCAGGCGAAGAGTCTGTTACTGTCGACCAACCTGCCGATAGCTGACATCGCGGAAGCAGTCGGTTATCAAACCGCGAAATACTTTATCAAGCTGTTCAAAGAATACACAGGCATCACCCCTCATCAATTTCGCAAAGAATCCCACTCCCCGGAAATCCCGATCTAAACAAAGTGGAATTTTCCCCAATGGCTGTTACCTTACTGCTCAATCGACGAGGTGCTACACTGACCTTACACAAAAGGTGAATCCACTATGGAAACGGGGGTTTTTGCTTGTTTAAGAAAGCGTTTACATCGTTATTGTCGCTCTCGATTGCTTCCGTACTCGCGTTTGCTGGCTGCTCCAGTCAGAGCGCGGAGCATGCGGGAAGCCAAGGTGAGGGCGGCGGGCAGACAGCCAATGCAGGGGAAAAGGTCACGCTAAGTTTTATGCACTTATGGCCGGCTGGTAGCTCCAAGCAGCACAACATGATCGTGAATGACATCATTCAGGAGTTCCAAGCGGCTCACCCTAATGTCACCATCAAGACGGAAATTTTGGAGAATGAGCAGTACAAAAACAAGCTAAAGGTGCTGTCGGCGTCCAATGAGCTTCCGGATGTCGGAATGACCTGGGCGGCAGGCTTTCTGGAGCCGTATGTAAAAGGCAAGCTGTTCGCACCGGTGGACGATATTTTGGATGGCGGTCTGAAGGAGTCATTCGTACCGGGCACGACGGAAGCCTATGCGATCGACAGCAAAACGTATGCGCTTCCGGTGGAATTGAACATCGTCCCGGTCTATTACAACAAGGCGATTTTCGCAAAATACAATTTGCAGCCGCCGCAGACGTACGAGGAGTTCACCAACGTCGTCAAGACATTGGCCGACAATGGCGTCCCCCCGATCGCGCTGGGCAACAAGGACCGCTGGACCGGGTCGCTCTGGTACATGTACCTGGCTGACCGGATCGGCGGAGCGGAGGCGTTGAAAAAAGCGATCGATCGCAGCGGAACCTTCGAAGATCCGAGCTTGGTCCAAGCGGCGAATGAAGTGCAAAAGCTGGTCGATATGAACGCTTTTGTAAAGGGTTTCAACGGGCTGTCCAACGATGAAGGAAAGTCCGAATTCATGAATGGAAAAGCAGCGATGTACCTGATGGGAACATGGGAGCTGCCGAATTACACGACCAACGAGTCCGTGCCCAAAGAATTCCGTGAAAGCATCGGGTTCTTCAAGTTCCCGACGGTAGCGGGCGGCAAGGGAAATGTCGACAGCTGGGTCGGCGGACCGGGGGTTGGCTTGTTCGTCGCCGAAAATTCAGAAGTGAAAGAGGAAGCGAAACAGTTCGCCAAATTCTTCATCGAGAAATGGGGCGAGCAATCGGTTACAAAAGCGGGCGTGATCCCCGCCACGAAAGTCGATACGTCCAAAGTGCAGCTGCCGCAAATGTATATCGATATCCTCAGCGAGCTGAATAAGGCAAGCAACATCACCTTGTTTGCCGATGTCCAGATGAGCCCCGGGGTGGCGCAAACCCATCTGAACATGATCCAATCCTTGTTTGGAAAAGAGGTTCCCCCTGAGGAATTTGCCAAGAAGCACGAAGAGGCGCTCGCCCAAGAGCAGAAATAAGCCGCACATAGGAAAAGGACATATCTCCTTCGCCCGATATGTCCTTTTTTCCTGAAGGGAGTGAACTGCCATGGATAAAGTCATGTCCGATAAAAAGGTCATCGCGCTCTACGTGCTTCCCGCATTGATGCTGATCCTTGCCCTGATCTATATCCCGATCGTGCTGACTGGGTATTATGGCTTGATGCAGTGGGATGGCATCGGCGAGATGGTATATATCGGAATGGACAATTACAGTAAGCTGATTGCTGACCCGATGTTTTGGAAAAGCGCGTATCATTCGTTTTTGCTGGCGATTTTCTCCACGGCCAGCTTACTCGGATATCTCTTGATCGCCCTCATTCTCGCGGAAAAAATCAAGGGGGCGAATCTGCTGAGGAAAATCTATCTCATCCCGATGCTGCTGTCTTCCGTTGCCATTGGCCAGCTATGGCTGAAAATTTACCATCCGTCCAACGGGGTGTTGAATCACTTTTTGACAGCGCTAGGGTTCACCGAGACGCCGGCTTGGCTGGCGGATTCCTCCACGGTTCTGGGTGCCATTTTTCTCCCGATCGTCTGGCAGTATGCCGGGTTTTACATTTTGATCTATTACGCTGCATTAAAGAGCATCCCCGAATCATTAATCGAGGCGGCCCGTATCGATGGAGCGACTCCGTGGCAGATCGCGTTTCGCATCAAGATCCCGTTGATCGCGAGTGTGATCAAAGTGACGCTCGTGCTGGCCATCGTCGGTTCCTTGAAATATTTTGACTTGATCTACGTGATGACGGATGGCGGGCCAAACGGAGCCAGCGAGGTCATGGCCTCCTATATGTACCATCAGGCGTTTCGCGGGTTTGACTTCGGCTACGGCAGTGCAATCGGCTTCTTCCTGCTATTGATTTGCCTGGTGGTGACCTGGCTGATCCGCAAACTGACGGCAGTGGAGGAAGAGATTCAATACTCATAGAAAGGAGGGCTTTCGATAAAAACGGCGATCACAACGCAAAGACCTTCTGCCCAAAAGCCGGCGGGTCTTGCTGCACACTCGATCTTACAGCGTTTTGGTGTAGGAGGATTGTATGTATTTCTGGGCATCATCGCGATCATCCAAGTCCTCCCGCTGGTATGGCTGCTGTTTTTTTCCCTGAAAAACAACCAGGAAGTGTTCAATCTCCCGCCACTAGCATTGCCAGCCGAACCGAAGTGGGAGAATTACGCCAAGGTATGGACAGAGGGCAACATTAGCCAGTACTTTTTCAACAGTGTCTGGATCACGGTCGTTTCCGTCGTGCTGACCATCCTGTTGGCCAGCTTTGTTACCTTTGCGATCACGCGGATGAATTGGAAGCTGAAAAAGTTCGTCCTCGGCCTGTTCATGGTCGGCTTGATGATTCCGGTCCACTCGACCCTGATCCCGTTGTTTCATATTTTTCTAAAGCTTCATCTAGTGGACAATCCGCTGGCGGTGATCCTGTCGTTTACGGCATTTAACCTGCCGTTGACGATCATGATCTTTCTCGGGTTCTACTATTCCTTACCGCGAGAAGTAGAGGAGGCGGCGATCATGGACGGTTGCTCGGTGCATCGGCTTTTTTTCCGCATTATTTTGCCGATGACGTCACCCGCGATCGTGACAGCTTCGATCATCAACATGATCTACAACTGGAATGAGTTTGTGTTTGTGAATACATTCATCAGCTCAGATGAGTACAAGACGTTGACCGTCGGTATCCAAAATTTTATCGGTCAGTATACGACTGACTGGGGAGCGATCGGAGCCACCTTGATGATTAGTATCCTGCCGATTTTGCTCGCGTTCTTTTTCTTGAGCAATCGCATCGTGGAAGGCATTACATCCGGATCGGTAAAAGGGTGAATTTTCATCCAATCCATGGAGGGGATCATATGTTGAAAAATCAGTTTTTCAATGCCCATCACTCGCCAATCGGGGCCTTTTCCAGCTTTACGCTCGGGTTTCCCGGAAGTGGGGGCGGGCTTGATCTGGAACTGGGGCGCTCACCCAAGCAAAATGTGTACATTGGAGTGGAGTCGCTAGAGCAGGAAGGCATGTATCAGGCGCTGCCCTTTTTCGCCTTTGCGGATGACGAGAGCAAGCGTTATGATATCGAAAATCCGGACCCGGAGCAAAACAAGCCTAAGATCATCCTGCCCTTTTCACAGGACGAGGTGACCCGAGACTTTCAACTGGGCACTGATACATGGAGAGCGGGGGATTTGACATTTACGTTGTATACGCAGGTTCATTCCGTGCCTGACCCGGCTGTTGCTACCGAGGAAGAAATGAAGCTGACCTTGCTCCCGGCAGTATTGGCTGAGCTGACGATCGACAATACGCATGGACACAAGAACCGTAGGGCGTTTTTCGGCTATCAAGGCAGCGATCCGTACAGCTCGATGCGCCGGTTGGACGACACGTGTGATGGAATAGCCGGTGTTGGCCAAGGTAGGCTGACGGCAATCACCTCAGCTGATCCCGGGGTCAGGTCAGCGCTGCACTTTAGTCTGGAAAACATTTTGACTACCCCGCTGGAGGAAAACTGGACGTTTGGTCTGGGGCCGCTTGGGGCACTGATCATGGATGTGCCAGCTGGAGAAAAACGAAGATACCAGTTTGCTGTATGTTTTCATCGCGGGGGCATTGTGACGGCGGGTCTGGACGCATCCTACCTCTATACCCGGTACTTCCCGAATATTGAGACGGTAGCGGCTTATGCGCTAGCGCATTTTGATTCCTTCATTGCGCGATCGGAACAGGCGAACCGTATGATTGGCGATGCTAAGCTGTCTGACGACCAGAAATTCATGATGGCGCATGCGATTCGCAGCTATTATGGCTCGACGCAGCTGCTGGACGTGGATGGAGAGCCGTTTTGGGTGGTAAACGAAGGCGAGTATCGGATGATGAACACGTTTGATCTGACGGTAGATCAGCTCTTTTTCGAACTGAAAATGAACCCGTGGACTGTCAAAAATGAGCTGGACATGTTCGTAAAGCGGTTCAGCTATGAGGACCGCGTTCGTTTTCCTGGTGATGAACAGGAATATCCGGGCGGCATTAGCTTCACGCATGACATGGGCGTCGCGAATACCATTTCCCGTCGGCATTATTCCTCCTATGAGCTGTACGGGCTGGACGGATGCTTCTCGCATATGACACATGAGCAGCTCGTCAACTGGGTGCTGTGTGCAGCGGTTTATGTGGAGCAGACGGGTGATCAGGATTGGCTGCAGGGTAATCTGGATGTGCTTGTCCGTTGTCTGGAGAGCATGCTAAATCGGGATCATCCTGACCCTGCACAGCGTAATGGCGTGATGGGGCTCGACTCTACCCGAGTGATGGGCGGTGCGGAGATTACCACTTATGACAGTCTGGACGTTTCCCTCGGGCAAGCGAGAAATAATATCTATTTGGCCGGAAAGTGCTGGGCCGCCTACCTTGCGATGGAGAAGCTGTTCACCGAAAACAGTATGCCAGAGCTGGCGGAGACGGCAGGGGAGCAAGCGGAAAAATGCGCCCAAACTATTACGAGCCACCTGACACGGAACGGATACATCCCGGCAGTGATCGGTGAAAACAACGATTCCAAAATCATTCCGGCGATTGAAGGGCTGATTTTTCCGTATTACACGAACTGCCGCGACGCGCTTGATCGGGACGGCCGCTTCGGCACATATATTCAGGCGTTGGAGACGCATTTGCGGACGGTTTTGCGGGAAGGCGTATGCCTGTTTGCAGACGGCGGCTGGAAGATTTCTTCTACCAGCAACAACTCATGGCTGAGCAAAATCTATCTCTGCCAGTTTATCGCTCGTCAGATTCTCGGCTGGAAATGGGATGAGCAAGGGCAAAGGGCTGATGCCGCGCATGTCGCTTGGCTGACCCACCCGACTTTATCCATTTGGAGCTGGAGCGACCAGATTATTGCCGGGGAGATTTCCGGGAGCAAGTACTATCCACGAGGGGTTACCAGTATTTTGTGGCTGGAGGAAACAGGCGTATAGTAAAAGTTGAAAGGCCTTCTGCAAGAAAGCAGGAGGCCTTTTCCGTTTGCAGGGAAGCATTTATCCCCGATACCCCAATTGGCGAGAGATGAGTAGGGACGTTTCCCGCATCTTGCCGATGAGCTCATCTTGGACGCGTTCCATCGTGATCCGGTTGCTGGGACCGGATGTGCTGAAGCTGGCAATGACTTTGCCCTGGTAATCGAAAATAGGTGCGGCAATACAGCGGATGCCTTCCTCGTTTTCGATGTTGTCCAGCGCGTAGCCTTGCTTTCTGACGGCTTCCACCTCTTCGGCAAGCGCTTCTTTGGTGGTAATCGTTTTAGGGGTTTTCGCGATGAAATCAATTTGCGAAACCACGTTTTCGTAGGTTTCGGCATTCATACCGGACAGCAGGATCTTCCCGACGCCCGTACAATACATCGGGGCGCGGCTGCCGATCCGCGAATACATGCGGATGGTCTGATTGCTTTCGATTTTATCGATATACATCACTTCGCCCTTGTCCTCAATGCACAGATGCACAGTCTCATTTACATCCTGCGCTAATTTTTCCAGAAAAGGCTTGGCGATCTGGATGACATCAAGGCTGTTCAAAATATGTCGGGACAAATAAAGCAGCTGCAAACCAAGCTTGTATTTCTCGGTCTCTTCATCCTTGACGACGTAGTTCATCGCCAAAAGCGTTGCCAAGAGTCGATGTGTGGTGCTTTTGGATAAGCCCACCTGTTCGGATAGCCGCGTAATTTGAATGCCGTCTGGATACTCCGACAGGACATTTAATAGCGTAAGTGCACGTTCCAGTGATTGGACATTTGACATAACGTTCCCCTTTGAGTCGTATCATCTATTTTTCGGTGAAAGCGTGGCGCTCGAATTTTGAAATGCTGTTCCATTTTATCTTATTTCAACTGTTCTCCTTTGTAAACAAAGGGGCTGTGCATAAAAACGGCCAGGACGTTGTGGGTATATTGAAAAAAGTTGGATAATAAGTATAATATAATAAATGGAACGTCGTTCTACAATACGGAACTTATTGATGAGTTGTTCCTTCCATATTCCGAACAAGTGGTTATGGGAGGACACAAGACAATTGCGAAAGCGCTCACATGACAACGCTTGGTCACGAAAAAGGATGAACAGGGTCTAGAAACCGGAAAAGCCAATCCGGGCTGGGCAGATCATACAATTAGAGGAGGAATCACACATGGCAGGATATCAGGATCTATTTTCATTAAAAGGAAAAACCGCATTGGTAACAGGGGCGCGTACGGGGATCGGGCAAGCGATATCCGTCGGCTTGGCTGCGGCGGGGGCTCATGTGCTGCTGCTGGGACACCGTGATAATCTCGATGAAACAAAGGCGAAGATCGAGGAAGTCGGCGGCAGCTATGAAACAGTGCTGATTGATTTAAGCCAGATCAGTCAAATTCGCGAAAAGCTGCAGCCAGTGCTGGAAAAGCATCAGGTCGATATCCTGGTGAACAACGCAGGTGTGATCTACCGCGAACCGGCAGTTGATTACAATGAGCAGGAGTGGATGCGCGTCATCGATGTGAACCTTCACTCTGTGTTTATCCTGTGCCAGGAGATCGGTAAAGGAATGGTCGAGCGCGGCTTGGGAAAAATCATCAATATCGCGTCCTTGCTGTCCTTCCAAGGCGGAGTATTTGTTCCAGCCTATACGGCAAGCAAGCACGCGGTCGCAGGTTTGACCAAATCGCTGGCCAACGAATGGGCCGGAAAAGGTGTACAAGTGAATGCGATCGCCCCTGGTTATATTGAAACCAATAATACGGAAGCGCTCCGCAATGATGAGAACCGCAGCAAGTCTATCTTGGAAAGAATCCCGGCGGGTCGCTGGGGACGTCCGGAGGATTTGGCCGGGGCGGCAGTATTCCTGGCATCCCCAGCGTCTGATTATGTCAGCGGACATGTGCTGGTCGTGGATGGCGGCTGGATGGGGCGATAATCAAAAAAGAGAGGTATCCGCGGCTTAGACGGATACCTCTTTTTGGTCGATAAGAATTTATAAAATTCCCATCGACATAAGAAAAACTAAGCTCCGCCTTTTGCGTAGTCAAGTTTTTCTAAGTGTTTGTTGAAGATTAAACGTTTTGTGGAACTTGCAAGCCAAGGCCTTCTGCGATGCGTGTTCCGTACTCAGGATCAGCTTTGTAGAAGTGTCCGATCTGACGGAGCTTGATCTCATCAGATTCAACCGGTTTCATCGCGTTCACGATGTTTTGTACCAGGCGAGTGCGTTCATCTGGAGTCATCAGGCGGTACAGGTCACCCGCTTGTGTGTAGTGGTCATTGTGGTCATACGCCACGTTTTCAGCAAGGCCGTATACCGGATATGGAGTCGTTTTGTGCTCAGGCGCTTCTTTTGGTCCGCCGAAGCTATTTGGTTCATAGTACACGGAACCGCCGCCATTGTTATCAGGACGCATAAAGCCATCGCGTTGGTACGTGTTCACTTCGGATTTTGGACGGTTGATCGGCAACGCATTGTGGTTCGCACCGACACGGTAACGATGTGCGTCGGAGTAAGCGAACAGACGACCTTGCAGCATTTTGTCCGGAGATGCTTCGATACCAGGCACGAAGTTTCCAGGAGAGAATGTTGCTTGCTCTACCTCAGCAAAGTAGTTCTCCGGGTTTTTGTTCAATACCATGCGGCCTACTTCGATCAGTGGATAGTCTTTTTGCGACCATACTTTGGTTACATCGAATGGATCGAAGCGATACGTATTGGCATCTTCCAAAGGCATGATTTGCACATACAGCTTCCATGCTGGGAAGTCGCCTTTTTCAATCGCGTTGAACAGATCTTCTGTATGGTAGTCAGGATTTTCACCAGCGAGTTTCGCAGCCAGTTCTACATCCAGGTTTTTGATGCCTTGTTCGGTTTTAAAGTGGTATTTTACCCATACGCCTTGACCTTCTGCATTGACCCATTTGAAGGTATGGCTGCCGAAACCGTGCATATGACGGTATGTAGCTGGAATACCGCGGTCGGACATCAGGATTGTCACTTGGTGCAGAGACTCAGGAGACAAGGACCAGAAATCCCATACCGCATTCGGGTTTTTCAGGTGCGTTTGC
>DASQNU010000129.1:0-34167 GCA_035644815.1 Bathyarchaeia archaeon
TTTTTTGACCGTCATAGAAACCTGCTTCGGCTACCACACTATTCGTATGGGGAATAAAGGAGGTAGAATCATGGCATTGCAAAAAGGCCGCCGACTCTTTACATCTGAATCCGTAACCGAAGGACATCCGGACAAGATTTGCGACCAGATTTCCGACGCGGTATTGGACGCCATTCTGGCAAAAGATCCAAATGCACGTGTAGCGTGTGAAACATCCGTAACCACTGGTCTCGTACTGGTAGCAGGCGAGATCACCACAAGCACCTATGTGGACATTCAAAAACTGGTGCGTGACACCATTCGCGAAATCGGTTATGATCGCGCAAAATTTGGTTTTGACGCTGACACATGCGGCGTAATCACAGCAATCGGTGAGCAATCCGTGGATATCGCAGCGGGTGTTGACCAAGCGCTGGAAGCCAAAGAAGGAAAAATGACTGACGAGCAAATCGATGCGATTGGTGCAGGTGACCAAGGCTTGATGTTCGGTTTTGCTTGCAACGAGACACCTGAGCTGATGCCGCTTCCGATCAGCATGTCCCACCAACTTGCACGCCGTCTGACTGAAGTACGCAAAAACGGTACTTTGGAATACCTGCGCCCAGATGGAAAAACACAAGTAACCGTAGAATACGATGGAGACAAGCCTGTGCGCATCGACACCATCGTTATCTCTACCCAACATGCGCCAGAAACGACCTTGGAGCAAATTAAGGCTGACCTGGTTGAGCATGTGATCAAACCAGTGGTTCCTGCTCAATTGCTTGATGCGGATACCAAATACTTCATCAACCCAACTGGCCGTTTCGTAATTGGCGGACCACAAGGGGATGCTGGTTTGACTGGCCGCAAAATTATCGTAGACACTTATGGTGGTTACGCACGTCACGGCGGCGGTGCATTCTCTGGAAAAGATCCGACAAAAGTCGACCGCTCCGGTGCATACGCAGCTCGCTATGTTGCGAAAAATATCGTGGCTGCAGGACTGGCTGACAAATGCGAAGTGCAAGTGGCTTATGCGATTGGTGTGGCACAACCTGTGTCCATCAGCGTGGATACATTTGGCACTGGCAAAGTGTCAGAAGAAGATCTCGTTGGCTTGATCCGCAAACACTTCGATCTGCGTCCTGCTGGTATTATCAAGCAATTGGACCTGCGTCGTCCGATTTACAAACAAACAGCAGCATACGGTCACTTCGGCCGCAATGACTTGAATGTTCCTTGGGAGCGTACAGACAAAGCGGAAGAATTGAAACGCGATGCGGCTCAACTGGTAAAATAAGACTAGATCTATAAACGAATGAATAGCCCGGCATTCCTTGCAAAAGGTGCCGGGCTTTTTGCGTGCTGGATAAGAAAGCCTATGCTGGAACGACATACATAAAGGTATTGCGCTGTTTTTGTCGAATATTTTAGTCTTGTAGAATAGGGAAGATTGGGACTAAAATCTCCGAAGGGGGACATTTGGTACAAGCTTCCACATGACGGAGGACCCTTTGTGAAGAAACGAATACCATTTCTCGCTACTTTTTTCCTAACGCTGGTACTCGTCGTCGCAGCAGGTTTCTTGCTATCCGGGAAAAAAGAGCAAGAAACTGTGAATAATCTGCAACATTTTTCCCATGATGTTACGTCTAAAGAAACGCAGAAGGAAAATGAGCCAGCTGCACGGGAGAATGAGAAGGAACAGCTGACGGTCAACAAACAGACCTGGTATCGTGATCAGGTGGTTGTCCTTACCTATCACCACGTGGATGAAACAAGCAAACAGCCCTTTGCGATTACGCCTGAACTGTTTGCCGAACACATGGTATTCCTTTACGAAAATGATTTTCACCCCATTACCATGACGGAGTTTTTACGCTTTGTAGACACCGGGGTCATGGCCACGGAAAATGCCGTGCTGCTGACGTTTGACGATGGCTATGAGAGCTATTATAAGCACGCCTACCCGATTATGAAGGAGTTCCAATTTCCTTCCATCAACTTTGTGATTACGGGACGATTGCGGGATACGGTGGACCGCAAAAGGGAAAATATGACCCCGCCACTCACGTTTCCGCAAATTGAGGAAATGATGGCGACTGGACTGGTGGATGTAGCATCCCATACCTACAGCATGCATGAGCAGGCGGTGACCACCGAGTGGGGTGAACCTGGTCCGGAAACAGCGCCGGTCTATCTTGAGGACCTCAAGCGTCTGGAAGAGGAACAGGAGTACAAAAACCGGCTTTACGTGGATTTTATGATGGCAAGAGTGGCCCTGTCGGACTTGGTACAAAAAAACATTGAAACCATTTCGTTTCCATTTGGATATGCAAGTGAAGCTGTCATTGAGACGGCAAAGGAAGCGGGTTACCACTATGCGTTCAGTACGGCGCAGGGAGTGGTAAAAGCGGGGGTAGATCCGTACCGGATTCCCCGCAATGACGTAGGTACCCCAGATAAAGATGAAAAGGCACTGAGCGACTTATTCACAAGTGTGAAAACAAATTGGAGGAGCTCTCATGTACAAGCAAATTGATGTGAGCCTGCTGGATAGTGTCTTGAAGAAGACCATTCAATCGGTTGAGTCGAGCAAGCATCAGATATTTGATATCGCTGAATCGGCACGACGCGAGAGCAATACGATGCGTTCCGAGATCGTGGAGCTCCGTCTGCAGATTGGGGAAGTGATTGACCGCGTAGATTTGCTTGAGCTTCAATACCGCAAGGCTCGCAACCGACTGGTCCATGTGAGCAGAAACTTCCACGAGCATGCCGAAGAAGAAATTCGGAAGGCCTATGAGGAAGCGAACAACCTTCAGGTGGAGCTGTCGATTCAGCGGGAGCGAGAGCAGAATCTGCGGCGCAGACGTGACGAATTGGAAATGCGCTTGCGTGGAATCGAAGAAACCATTAACAAGGCAGAAAATCTGATGACCCAAATCGGTGTTGTCCTGGGCTATCTGAATGGCGATTTGAGCAAGGTAGGAGAAGCGCTGGAAACAGCCAAGCAGCAGCAGCTTATGGGGATGCGAATCATTCAGGCTCAGGAAGAAGAACGAAAACGGGTTGCTCGAGAAATTCATGACGGCCCGGCGCAATCCATGGCCAATGTCGTGTTGCGCACCGAAATTGTGGAAAAGATGCTGAAAAACCAGCGCATCATGGACGCTGAGATGGAGCTGCAGGAGTTAAAAGAAATGGTGCGCTACAGTCTTGCAGATGTGCGCCGCATTATTTTTGACCTTCGTCCAATGGCGCTAGATGATTTAGGTTTGGTCCCAACGCTGCAAAAATATATACAAACGTTTGAAGATCGGACGAAATTGACTGTCGATTTGGTCATTTTCGGCAAAGAGCAAGAGTTGGAGAGTTCAGTGAAAGCGGCGATGTTTCGTTTGGTCCAAGAATGCCTCAACAATGTCGCGAAGCATGCCAAAGCACGATTTGTCCAAGTCAAAATGGAATTTCAACACAAGCAGCTCGTGCTGGTGGTCAAAGATGACGGGATAGGATTTCGGATAGAAGAGAAACAAGGCAACGGCGAGTCATTTGGCATTATGGGGATGAAGGAACGGACACAGCTCCTGGAAGGGAAAATGGAGATCCATTCCGCCCCGATGCAAGGAACGAAAATTATTTTTCACATTCCGTTGTAAGTTAGCAAACAAAGGAAGACGATAGAACATTCAATTGGAGGGTGTTGAAGAGATGGATAGAATGAGACAAGATATTTCGATTATTTTGGTAGATGACCATCAATTGTTCCGCGATGGGGTAAAGCGTATTCTGGAGATGGAAGGCGATTTTCGCATCGTAGGGGAAGGCTCTGACGGCGCGGATGCAATTCGTCTGGCGGGAGATCTGCAACCGGATGTGGTGTTGATGGATATCAACATGCCGAATATTAATGGCGTGACAGCTGCGGAGGATGTTGTAACGGTCAGTCCAAAGTCACGCGTCATCATTCTATCCATTCACGATGATGAAGGCTATGTGTACCGTACACTTCGCAATGGAGCATCCGGATATCTGTTGAAAGATATGGGCACCACTGATCTCGTGGAAGCGGTACGTGTCGTAGCGCGTGGCGGAGCGTACATTCATCCGAAAGTTACCGGCAAGCTGATCGATGAATTCCGCCGGTTGTCCGAGCAGGAAGAAATGTATGAACGCGCGCCTATCAGCGACGAGTCGATTTCGGTGGATCCAACCTTGATTGATTCGCTGACTCGTCGCGAGCGTGAAGTGCTCCAGCTGATGGCGGAAGGAAAAAGCAACCGAGCGATCGGGGAATTCCTGTTCATCAGTGAAAAAACAGTAAAGAACCATGTGAGCAGTATTTTGCAAAAGCTGAATGTGCAAGACCGTACGCAAGCAGTAGTCATTTCGATTAAAAATGGCTGGGTGAAGCTGTAAGGCTGGCTTGACCAGCAAGCACCCCGAGTGACCATCCCCGCATATCCTGTGATAGGGAGGGGATGACCGTGATAGAGGAACTGCTGATGTGGACACTGGCAGCTTACGGCTGTGCGTCTCTATTAGCCACTCTGTTGCGTCGTTTCGGGATGAGAGCTGTGTCCAATGAGCCGCTGATCCATTACCATATCCTGCTGTACAATTCGGAACAGTTGTTCGAACGGGAAGTGAGACGGCTGGTGTCCACTTCGTACTGGCGCGGAGAACGTCTGCGGATTTCGTTTACCGATTACGGTTCGACCGACGACACGGTGAAGATGATAGATATTTACGAGCGGAACGATTTCGGTTGGCCGGAAGAAATTCAGGCGAGCAGTCAAGTCGTGACGATTGACCTGCGAAGTCAGGCAGGGTGAGGGGAGCGTGAATGCTCTCCTTTTTTCTTTGCTTGGACCTCTGTCTTTTTGCACACTGAGCAGTAAAGAAGAGGTTCGAGGGGGTTTTTCTTATGCCGGAATACCTGCTGTATGTCAAAGAAGAAAATCAAGCGAGACAAGCATATATCACGCCGTGCTTTGAGGTGGACAAGCTTTTTTGGGAGCAGGTGGACGGCAGACGACTGCATATTATCGGGAAAAGCCCGTCTTTGGCGATGGCCTTTATGCTGCGGGAACAAGTGAATCAGCGTCTCGCGCATGATGCCGGGATCGATTCTTTGAAGCAGCTGGCGCATACAACGGTTCGTGAATCGTCGGTGCTGTATGGCAGAGCCGTAGAGGAGTCGAGGGAGTGGTTTCAGTTTGCTTCTAGCGGGGGATTAGAAAAGAAAGGCAGTAATTCCTGCACAGCTACAGATTTGCGAAGCGAAGCAGATAGGTTGCGGAAGTTGCTTTCGGGCAGGGCGCTTTTATGGGAAGAGATCGTCTACCTATGGCAGCAAAATGGGGGTGACGAGAGTATCTTGACGCTGCTGGTCCAATGGCTGGTTCTTGAAGAGAAGGCCGTCTTGCTGCCAGGGATACAATTGGTGTTGAAAAAGGGGTGGTGGCGTAATCAGCTTGTGGCCGTATGCGAGCGATGTGGAGAGACAGGCGCGATTCATCTGGCGTACTGCTATCGTTGTGAGCAGGGATGTGGGTACTGCGCGGAATGCATACAGATGGGACAGAGCAAATGTTGTACGAGGTATGTATGTGTAGCGGGAGAGCCAGATGAGGCCATTTCGAGCGCTGGCCGTCCACTCACATTCCGCCGCGTGGCATCAGAGACTGATAGACCGCCAGCTTTATTGGAGTGGGATGGCGTCTATACTCCGTGGCAGGCAGAAGCGGCGGAGCGGGCTCGTCAATTTGTTGCCGATCGGGCTTCCACTAACCCATCGTTTCTTTTATGGGCGGTGTGCGGCGCTGGGAAGACGGAGCTGTTGTTCCCGTCGATCGCCGATATGCTTGCGTCCGGTAAAAAGGTGCTGGTAGCGACTCCGCGAAAGGATGTTGTGCTAGAGCTTGCACCACGTCTGCAGCGTGTCTTTCCCAGTATTAAGGTGATTGCTGTGCATGGATCAAGCGGCGAAAAGTGGAAAGAGGCCGATCTAGTCATATCGACAACCCATCAGGTTTTGCGGTTTTACCGCAGGTTTCCGCTGGTGGTCGTAGATGAAGCCGATGCTTTTCCGTATCATGGCAATCCGATGCTGTATCGGGCCGTGGAGCGGGCGGTAGCTTTTGGCGGAAAACAATTGTACCTTACCGCCACTCCCCCGAAAAAGCTGCGTAAAGATCTTGTCCCAACCAGGTTTGGCCGATATGACCTGTATTCTCAGACCCACACGCTATTGCCGCAGCGCTACCATGGTCATCCATTGCCGATTCCGCAGCAGGTGATCGTGACAGGCTTGCAGCAAAAACTGCGAAAAAGACAGCCGCTTGCATCTTTTCTCGGGCAAGTCCGCCATTCGCTAGAACAAGACAGAAGGGTGTTTGTCTTCGTGCCTCGGGTGAATGATGTGGAGGTGATGGTTGACTACCTTGCACAATTTTTGCCGGACTATCTTGACCGGATAACGGGCGTTCACGCAGCCGATTCACTTCGGGAGGAAAAGGTCAGAGCGTTTCGCGACAAACGGCTTTCCTTGCTCGTCACGACAACGATTTTGGAGCGAGGGGTAACGATCCCACAGAGCGACGTCATTGTCTGGGGAGCGGATAATGCTGTATTTGACCAGGCTTCTCTTGTGCAGATTGCAGGACGCGTAGGACGCTCGGCGGATTCTCCAGACGGTACGATTTTGTTTCTAGTCGAAAAGCAAGCCGCAGCTCCGCGAGAGGCGATTCAGGAAATCAAGCGGATGAATCAATTGGCGGAGAAGCTGCAGGTGAATAATCATGTTGGGTAAGACCAAGCAGTGTATGGTTTGTTCGCTTTCGCTTCGATCCGCCATACGTCAGGAGCGAGTGAGCAAGCTGGCGAAACGTATGGGTAAGGAGTCAGTCTATCCGTACATCTATCGGCTTATGGATGGTCTGCCTTTATGTGTGGTTTGCATGGAAGAGAAGCTAGCCTTTATTTTGGGGCCGCAGTGTAATGGTTGCGGCAGGGTGATGAATTCCGGAGAGGATTGCTGTGGGGATTGTCAGCGATATGGGGACGAGCATCTTTTCCAAAATCGGAGCATGTTGGTTTATCAGGAGTGGGGGAAAGAAGTGATTCGCCAGTTGAAATATCGTGGCGATGAGCGTCTCTCTGCAATGCTGGCCACCCTGCTTGCGATTGGTTATTATCGTTATTATGCTCATATCCCATTTCGCATTGTGACACATGTGCCTCTGCATCCTACCCGCTTACAGGAGCGGGGATTTGACCAAGCGGCCTTGCTGGCCAAACAGTTTGCCGAAATTGTGAAACTTTCCTATTTTCCTCTACTGCGACGCGTGAAAAATACCGATAAGTTAAGTAAACAAGCGGGGCGATTTGCCCGATACCAGAGCATGCACAACGCGTTTGCTCCCCGAGGTGAGTGGGTGAGTCAACCATGGAAGGCTGCGCCGCATATCCTCATCATCGATGATATCTATACGACGGGTTCAACCCTTCGTGCATGTGCCTCTGCTATTCACTCACTACCGACACTCTCGCAGGCATCTATCTGCAGCCTTACGCTTTTCCGATAAGCAGCGGCAACGGAGTAATCAACTCTGACAGCCAGAGCTTCAGGTGTGAGAATGTGAAACCGCTTCGAAAGGAGTTTAGATTATGAGCTTAGGAAAACTGGATAATTGTCCACGCTGTGATACGCTCTTTGTAAGAGGTGTGCGTGATGTATGCAACAATTGCTATCAGCAGATTGAAAAAGAGTATGGCAAATGCTCGGATTTCCTGCGAAAACGGGAAAATCGTGGTGCCAATATTCATCAAGTCAGCGAAGCAACAGGTGTATCCGTGAAACAGATCACGAAATTCATCAAGGAAGGCCGTATCTCGGTAGCCAACAACCCGAATATGGGCTATCCGTGCGAAGGATGCGGCCTCATGATCATCACCGGCAATCTTTGCGATGATTGCAAGAAAGGGTTGCAGCGTGAGATTGGATACGATAAAGATCTCGCGGAGCGCTTGAGCGCGGAGGAAGAGAAGAACCGTAAATCCGCATTGGCTTACAAAAGCAGGGAAAACAAGTAGTTCTAACGAAAAGAAAAAACTAATCATTTTTGTAACAATTGCCGATGATAGTAATAAGCAGATCATCGGCTTTTTCGTGAAGTGGAAGAAAGATTCCACGAGGTGAATACGAAGGCCGGGCTAATTTTCATGCCAGGTCTTCTAATTTCTCGAACTACTGAGAGGGTGTTAAACATGCGTGTGAATGAACCAAATCGCACAGGTATGATCAATGCGTATAACAAGACGAACAAGGCACAAGCGGTTAGCGATACCAAAGTCAAAATGGGCAAAGACGAGGTGCAAATCTCCAACGAAGCACTCGAGCTGCTCAAACAGGTAGAGGCAACCGAAGAACCTGTTCGCAAGGATAAAGTGAACGAGTTGAAGCAACAGATTGAAAACGGTACGTACCATGTATCCAGCGACAAAATCGCGGAGAAATTCCTTTCCTTTTGGAAAAAGCCGTAAGAAAGCGGTGAATCATCATGTCACGATTGACTGAACTGTACGAGACGCTGGAGAACTTGCTGAATCTGCACAAAGCGTTGTACACACTGGCGAATGAGAAGAAGCCGGTGTTGATCCGCGGAGATGCAGACGGACTGACCAAGCTCACGCATCAGGAGAAGAAGCTGATCAAAGCGATCGAGACGACGGAAGCGATCCGGATGGAGCTTGTGCGTCAGGTCATGGCAGAAAAGGGCATTGCGCTTAGAGAAGGCACCGTCACTGAACTGATAAAATCACTCACGTCGGCAGAAGAAAAACAGCGGTTGTCCCATTATCGCGACGAATTGTTGAGGGTTGTGACAGCACTGCGTGAAGCAAATGATCTCAATCAGCAGTTGCTTGAGCAGTCCCTTTCTTTTATAGAGAGAAGTCTTGATTTGTTTATGGATGCACCTGAAGAGGATTTCTTTTACAAAAATCCCCTTCAGGTGGGGAATGCTCAAGTAGCTCGTTCGTATATTAACAAAAAAGCGTAAAAGAGGTGCCGATATGCGCTCGACCTTTCATGGATTAGAAGTGAGCAAACGCGGATTATTTGCACAGCAATCCGCTTTGAATACAACTAGTCATAATATTGCCAATGCAAACACAGAAGGTTATACCCGCCAGCGGGCCAATATGAAAACACCAACAGGTCTCCCCTATCCAGGGATGAACGCTGCCATCGAACCGGGGATCCTAGGGACAGGTGTTAAGGTAACCGATCTCCAACGTATTCGGGAAGATTTTCTGGATGTCCAATTCCGTACGGAAAACAAGCATTATGGATATTGGGAAGCACGTCAGGATGGCCTCGAAAAAATTGAAGTCATCATGAATGAGCCCTCTGATACAGGATTGCAAACGGTAATGGACCAATTCTGGAAATCATGGCAAGACCTTTCGAGCGATCCTGAGAGTATGTCAGCGCGTGCCGTTGTCCGTCAACGTGCGATTGCAGTGGCGGAAACGTTCTCAGCACTGACTACTTCCTTGTCAGAACAGCAGCGAGATTTAGACAGTGTAGTAGCGACAAAAGTGTTCGATATTAATTCGATAGCCAGCCAGATTGCCGGCTTGAATAAGCAAATCGCAGATCTTGTCCCGCACGGATATCAGCCGAATGACTTGTATGACCAGCGTGATGTGCTCTTGGACAAGCTCTCGAAGATGGTTGCTGTAACTACAACGAACGGTGCGAATGGCATGATCAATGTAACCATTGACGGCAAAGAACTGGTAAATGGCCGAGAAGCGGTTGCAATGGCAGCGGTGAAGAATCCAACCACTGGATTTAACGATATTACCTTGGGTGGGGAAGCATTCGTTCCGCAATCGGGCGGTTTATTGGGCACGTTGGAAATGCGCGGGATTGCGACAGTCGATCCTAATACCGGCGGGGTCACTGTGGCCGGTGCGATTCCTGATATGCTCAGCAAATTGGACGCCTTGGCGGTAAACATGGCAAAAGAAATCAATGATTCTCACCGAAAAGGTATGAATCTTTTTGATATCGAGAATCAACAGAATGGTACAGGTACTGGCCTGCAGGATCTTCCATTCTTTGTGAATGCAGATACGGCGAATATTCCTGGTGATAAGACGTATCCAACTAGCGCGTCCAAGCTGCAGGTGAATCCAGCGATTATGGCCAGCTTGAATGCAATCGCGGCAGCACAACCAAATGCGGATGGAAGCGGCAGTAAAGGGGATAACCGCAATGCCTTGGAAATCGCGGCGCTTAAGTTCAAAACGCTGACAATCACTACGAGCGCAACAGGACAGCCTGAGTCCACTTCTCTTGATGATTTTTATCGCTACACGATTGCTCAACTTGGTGTAGACAGCCAGGAAGCAAAACGGATGGAAGGCAATTCGGAATTGATGATCGGCCAAGTTGATACACAGCGTCAGTCCGTTTCTGGTGTTTCCATTGACGAAGAGATGGCAGAAATGGTGAAGTACCAACACGCCTATTCTGCATCTGCTCGCGTGATGACCAGTATGGATGAAATTTTGGACAAGATTATTAACGGCATGGGCCGTGTGGGTTTGTAAGCTTTCTTTTAGTCTGAGGAGAGGGAGAGTGAGATTGGGATGGCTATTCGTGTAACCCAAACAATGCTTAACAATAACATGCTGCGAAATTTGTCCCGTTCCATGGGGACGATGGATAAACTGCAGGAGCAATTATCTAGCGGGAAGAAGATTTCCCGACCTTCTGATGATCCGGTGGTTGCTACACGTGGATTGCTGTATCGTTCCGCATTGAATGAGAATGAGCAGTATCAGCGCAATGCGGATGAGGCGCAGTCGTGGCTTGAGGTCACTGACAATTCCCTATCAGAAGCGGGTTCCATCTTGCAACGTGTACGTGAGCTTGTTATTTCGTCCGGAAATGGTGGCTTGTCGAGTGACTCTTTTTCTGCGATGGCTAAAGAAATTCGTCAAATCAAAGAACATCTTGGCAATATTGCCAACCAGACGATTGGCTCTCGCTATATCTTTGCAGGTACGGATACTAGCACAGCTCCATTCAATGAGACGACAGAGACTTTCACCAGTACCAATAGCCAAGAATTCCAGCTTGAATTAAGCGAAGGGGTATTGGTACCAATTAATATTAACCCACAAGAGGTCTTCAACTACAAAGGGCCGACTGGAACAGGAAATCCAATTTTTCAGGTGTTGGAAAATATCGCGACAGATCTTGAAGCGGGAACGGATGCAACCGCTCGACTCGGTGAACTGGATGACCAGATTGATAATATGCTCGCCCAACGTGCTACACTTGGTGCACGGATGAACCGAATTGAGCTGGTTCAAGGACGATTGAATGATCAGGAGCTAAGCGTGACGACCCTGATGGCCACCAATGAGGATGCGGATATCGCGGCTGTCATCACAAACTTGAAAACACAGGAAAATGTTCATAACGCAGCATTGGGTGCTGGAGCCAGAATTATTCAGCCTTCCCTTTTGGATTTTCTGCGCTAATCTTAGATAACGTGCATCTCAGGAGGGGGTGACTGCTATGCGTCTTCCTCAAATTCGAATGGAACAAACTTACGCCCGTCTTGGGTTGGATATTCAAAAGCCTGTACAGGAACTGCGTCAACCGCGGGCCGAATTGAATATGAAACAAGAGCCTGCAAAGCTTGATATACAGCAGCCTAAAGGTGAATTGACGATTGATACGAGCGAGGCCCAAGCAAATATTGATTTGCGAGGGCCTCTTCGCAGGACCAGAGACAATGCCGATTATGGGCATCGTATGTGGTTGGAGGCGATTGCAAAGATTAGTAGTAATGGCGATCGCCTTGCAGCGATTCACAAGAAGGGAAATCCGATTGCGGATATTGCCCAAGAGGGAAGCCTTATTTACGAAGGCAAGGAAATATTAGCTGCTGGATCGATTGTTGGTGATGGTGTGGAGATCCGCTATGAAGCAAAGAAACCGATCATTAACGTTGAAGTCGGCGGCGTCACCATGGATCCACAAATCCAAAAAGCTGTCCATGAGTACACACCGGGGAAAGTAAATCCGTATGTTGATCGATGGAATAGCTTAAAGATTGATTTTGTTGGTCTGCATGTAGACCAGCAGCTGTAAGGAGGGGTACCTGGAATGAGCGCAGCTAATGACCGTTTGGAGACGATGAAGCTGTTTTTTGAAGAAGGTCTCCCGGGCTTTCATCAATATCATTTCTTTCAGTTGAATCAACCGGAAGCGGGAAGTCCATACTTTACGTTAATCTCGCTGGATAATGAAACGGTTGAGCTGGGAGCGGTGAATCCATTTACATTTTTCCCTGATTATGAGTTCTCGATCACGGAAACAGACAAGGAAAAGCTGAGAATCGGGGAAGAACCGAATCTGATTATCGTCAATATCATCACCCTGCATTCTGACGGTCTTGTAACAGTAAATCTGAAGGCGCCTGTCGTGGTTAACCTGGATAATCGGATGGCTAAACAGATTATTTTCAATGAAGATAAGTACCCCATTCGCCAACCGCTTTTTACGATCCAGCCCAAAGTGGCCAATGAGTAGGTGAGGAGATGCTAGTCCTTTCTCGGAAAAAAAATGAGTCCATCATGATCGGTGACCAGATTGAAATCAAGATCGTATCTGTCGAAGGCGACACGGTGCGTATTGGCATCGATGCACCTCGCTCTGTGCAGGTTCACCGCAAAGAGGTATACGAGCTGATCAAGGAAGAGAACCAAATGGCAACACAGCGAAAAATGGATTGGGAGACGCTGCGGCAGTGGATTCCGGTGGAAAAAAAGCAGTCTGATGGTGGACAAAACTAAGGATGAGTAGGAAAAGTATAACAATAGACGACCGCTTTTAAGTAATTCAATAAGTAGCGGTTGCTTCGTTTTTAAGATATTGGGAGCAAGAAAAAAAGTGTGCTACGCGATATATTTGCGAAGCACACTTTTTTTGTTTTTTATATGTGCGTTAAAATGCCCGAACCAAGGGAGGTGGGTCACTCTTGATCTTGCCATCGATAAATTGATCAACCATGTCATTTTCAAATAATTGATAGATGACTCGGAGGTGATGCGGCTCCCAGTCGGCATTCATGAATAACTTTCCATTGGACTTTTGTGGGACACCCTTGATGGTATGACCTGTCTTACGTAGATGCAAGATTTGCACGAGATCATCCGCTACCTGAGTGACAGCACGACAGGCAACATCGTGAATACCGTCTCCCTTTTTCAATTTTGGTACCGCATGGTGAATGATATCACCGGCATCGATGGCTTGGCTGAGTTGATGAATGGTCATTCCAGCCCAATTTGGCTTCATAAAATAAAACGGCCAAAAAAGCGTAATCGTCCCGCGATACCATGGGGAAAGCCCGCCGTGAATATTCCATGCATTGCCTGGACAGGTTTGAATGACCTCAGGCGATAATTTATGTACGCCATATGAAATTAGTTGGTCAGGCTGATATTTTTGTAACCAATGAATGACCTTTTCACTATTCAAATCTTCTTGTGTCACATGTAAAATGGGCAAGTCTCCAAAAATAGAAAGCGGTTCATTCTCTCCAAAAAAGCTGCGCTCAGTAGCGTCACGGTCTGCAAAGTGACGAATAAAATTATCACGGTCTACTTCACTGAGATGCTCTGGAGGAGAAGGAACGAATTCTTCGCGTTCTTCGATGACAAGAGCTTTCAGATATCCAGCCTGGTGAAGCTTTTTCGCGATGTAGAGATGTCGGGGATGAGAGCCGGTCATAAAAATTACATTCATATAAAATCACTCCTTTTCTCCAAATAAGGGCCCTTAAGTAAATTTTTCTGAAGCAACACGTGAACAACCGGAATCAATTCAAAAATATTCGTATCACTCTTTTCTGCAATATCTGAGAGTCGATGTTGACCATCGGCATAATTAAGGATTGTTAGTACGTGATTTAAAAAATGACGACCATCAATCTGCTCATTTGAGGAATAGGAACGGTTCATTGGACTGTTCATGTCTGGATATAAGTCGTGCTGATCGAGCTTCACTTCCCCATATGGAGATTGATTGACGTAATATCCATCTTCTTCAAAAGCTTTCAAAATTATCTCGATCTCATCTACACTCTTCTGCAATTCTTTGATTGACATAAAGTCTTTGTCATCTAGTGAGTTGTGATATCCATCATATTGTCCGTAGACACAACGAGCCATTTGACCAACTGGAAGGTTAAAACCAGGAGAGCAGTATTGGCGCTCATCGGATCCACCTGTTGGCGTGAAGGGACGTAACGTCAGTGCGAACTTTCCCGTTTTATAAAGATGTTGTAGGAAAGTATCTAGCGGCGAGTTTTCTTGACGGGATAGTTTGTAGCTAAGCGGATATCCAAGGCCATTTGAATCTGTCCCACCTAAACAGGTCAATACCAGCCCAGCATACAGATTTTCTTTAAGCTCTTGCCCAAATAAATGGAGATAGGAAATACTTCCAATTGTTTCTGGTAAAAACACAAAACGGTAAGTGAATTTTCTATTATTCCATTTTTTTATCCGATTATATAGATAAGTAGCTACAATTGGACCGCTTAGTTCGTTATTGGCCATGGATGGATGGCATATGTAAGTGCTAATTAAAATTTCACGGGCACTAGAACCTGGTAAAATACCGTGTGCTATGTTTAATTCACCGTCAACAAACTCGGAATCGATATAGGCATGATAATTGCCATCAGGAAGAGATTCAAGCTGCTCATGAGCCATGCAAAATCCACTTCTCTTCTTATAATAAGAAGTAACATAAGGTATTGCTGAAGGAAGAGCAGGAAGGCTATGGATATATTTCTTTAATTCACATAATGAAAGCGTTTCATTAAGTGGGGCGCTATAATTGAGAACGTGCAAATTATGATTCGCAAAATCGATTATTTTTTTTCCGGTTTCTTCTTTTATCCAGGCTTCCCGTATGCGCCATTCTGGCGGGATCGTCCAGTCAAAAACTTTGGTTCCCGAAGGGATTCCATACGTTTTCAAATCCATGTGATCGCCTAATATTTTTAGTGTTTCTCTTACACCAGGGCCCGTAATACTGCGGCAAATCGGGAAGAGAGTATCGAATAACTGCTCCATTTCATTTAGTTCAATGTCTTTATCATCCAAAGAAGCGACAACACTCATAGGGAACTTCACTCCAAACAAATATGTTTTTTCAATGCGTGCAGAAATTTCGATTTTATTTGAGACAAGATATCGTTTTAAAGTCTATCAATAATATTTCTGATTTTCAATCTATTGAAATGGCTTCAGCTTTAGTAGCTAGTAAATGAAAGAAAATCGAAAAAAATAAAAAAAACACTAAACAAGTCGAAATATAGCACCGATATAAATAGTGTAAGAGACAACGACTCAAGCGCGCGATTGAGAAGGAAGTCTCTAAATAAATGTTCAACTGTCACATGGACGTGACAGTAACACTCAAGGAGGAAATACTAATGATTATCAACCACAACATTACTGCACTGAATACTTACAACAAGCTGACTGTGAACAATGGTAACGCGTCGAAATCCATGGAGAAACTTTCTTCTGGTCTTCGTATCAACCGTGCAGGTGATGACGCAGCAGGTCTCGCGATCTCCGAAAAAATGCGTGCACAAATCCGTGGACTCGACCAAGCATCCCGTAACGCTCAAGATGGTATCTCTTTGATCCAAACAGCTGAGGGTGCTTTGAACGAAACTCACTCCATCCTGCAACGTATGCGCGAGCTGGCTGTTCAAGCAAGCAACGGTACCTATACTACAAGTGACCGTGCAAAATTGGGTGCAGAGGTAACTCAGCTTGAAAAAGAAATCAACCGTATCGCTTCCCAAACTGAGTTCAACACAATGAAGCTGATTGACACTAGCGGTATCACAGTTTCTTTCCAAGTGGGTGCAAACTCCGGGCAAACAATTACTATGTCAATTAACGAGATGATTGCATCCACACTGATTGGTTCAAGCGGACTTGGATCCACTTTCAGCACTTTGACTGGCTTCTCTGCAGTGATTGCTGACATTAACAGCGCTATTAATACCGTATCCAAAGAACGTGCAAACCTTGGTGCATACCAAAACCGTTTGGAACACACTATCAACAACCTGAACACTTCTTCCGAGAACCTGACTGCAGCTGAGTCCCGTATTCGTGACGTAGATATGGCTCGTGAAATGATGAAGTTTACTAAAGACAACATCCTTTCTCAAGCTGCTCAAGCTATGTTGGCTCAAGCTAACCAACAACCACAAGGTGTTCTGCAATTGCTCCGTTAATTTTTGGTAACAAGAAAAAGCCAACCAATTTTGGTTGGCTTTTTTTAAAACGGTAAGAATATAGGGAAGAGGTGTAATAAGGTGAATGGACATAATGACTTCTTATTAAGTACCGCAGAGGAAGTTGCCTACCACTTCTTTCGGTACGAAATCAAAAAAGGCTTGGAAGCATTGTCAGTGTTTTGTACGTCTTTTTCTTCTTTTATAAAGGATAATAAAGAAATAGAGGAAGATGTGGTACAAGAGGTCAACGAGTTGCTTCAAATAATTCTTTTGGCTGTTGAAAAAAAAGATTTTCTTATTGCAGCTGATTTACTTAAATTTGAACTTCTTGAGAGGATCAAGCGTTGATCCCACTCTTCAAAAAAGGAGACATATCAGATGTTTTTTAATAAGAACAAGCCATTTTTTCTTGAATACAATCAGTGGCTGATAGAGGAGATGGAAAAAGAAAGTTTTGAGTCCAGGGGTATTGAAGTTTTGCATATAAATGATGATATAGTATTTAAGGTTGCGGACGAAGAAGGAAATGAGTTTTATACGGGCTCTGTTTATGACCCAAAATATGAAGCAGAACAATTTTTGGATGGCGTGAATTTTGACAATACAGGATATATTTTAATTGGAATAACCTCATCTGCGATTGTAAAAAAAATATTGAAAGAAAAAACCGAGACTTCTTGGTTGTTAATAATAGAAAAAGACTTGAAATTAGTAAAAAGATTTTTGGATGAAGTTGATCTTAGTAGTTATTTAGATGGAAAAATGCAACGTATCATTATTCTCTCAGGAGAAATGGGAGACTATTCAGCGGTAATTAACACTTACATTAATTCATTGATTGGTTATTATCTGTTTCAAACAGATATTCTTCGTACCTATGCTTCTTATCGACGTGATGCCAAGTTTTATGATGAAATCATACAAACTCTTATTAATCATATTCGAACTCATATGACATCAATTGGAAATTCAATTGAAGATACATTAATGGGAATCACAAATGAATTAAAAAATGTTCCAATTGTTCTCAAATCTCAAAGCTTGTCAAAGCTTAAGGATAAATATAAGGATAAACCAATCATCTGTGTTTCTTCGGGCCCTTCCTTAGACAAACAATTACCTTTATTAAGGGAAGCAAAAGGGAAGGCCGTAATAATATGTGCTGAGTCAGCTTTTCGGGTACTTATGAAAAACGGTATAGTTCCTGACATCGTAGGCATCTTAGAACGTGGACCTAATTCTTATGAACTAAGTATCAAGGGACAAGAGATTCCTGAAGAAACGGCATTAATGGGTCTTACGCTTATGGATCCTCGTATACCTCGTGCATGGAACCAATATGTTGTACCTATATTCAAACAGAATATAACGCATAGTCGTTTGTTAAATAAATCACTTGGCGATTTAGGTACTCTCTACAACGGTAACTCAGTAGCACATCTGAACTACTCTATTGCACATTTCTTAGGTGGATCGCCAATAGTATTTATAGGCCAGGATTTGGCCTATTCAACTGAAGGTCAAACCCACAGTAAGGATAGCTTTTATATAGATCAATCAGATATTGAGTTATCAGAGCAACAGCGTAATCAGCTTCGCTCAAGTTTGGAAGAAGATAAAACATTTTTTAATCGTACTGTATTTCTGGATGGTTATTACGGTGAAAAGGTAAAGTCTAGAGAACTTTGGCGTCAATTCTTACATTGGATGGAACACCTAATCACGGTTTTACCTTCAAAGGTTATTAATGCAACTGAAGGCGGAGTAGATATAGCGGGTACAATAAAAAAACCTTTCAGTGAAGTTGTTGAGACTTATTGCCAAGAATCAATTCCATCAATACCTGAAATTTTTACCGAACTATCAGCATTACCTATAGAAGAAGAAATTCAATCGAAGCTAAAGGGAATGATTGAGTTATTGAATAAGCAGCTTGGTGAAATGGATCAGGTTGCGTTATTTGCTGCAGAAATATATTTGTCAGCCAAAACGTTACAAGAGGAGATCAATAGTAACACAATGGATCTCTTAGAGCTAAAGGTTAGTCGTATCATGCGAAATGTAGAGAAATTGCTAAAGCAAATATTGTCTGATACCTTTTTAACATTCTTTTATCGACCGCTACTGTCTAATTACCATGTAAAAATGAATCCAATATCACGCATTTCCTCAATAGAGAGGCTTCAATTAATTTTAAAACATCAGAGCTATTTCTTATCACGTATCATGATTGAAACTAAGAAAGTCATAAAGGTCTATAAAGATGGTGTAAAATACGCAGTTAATGAACTAGGATTTGATTCCGAGTTGCTTTATGTGGACCTTCTTCATAACTGGGACTTGCCTGAAGATGATGATAAAGAGGAGGAACACGAATGAGTAAAGAATTGATTCTTGAAACAATGGAAAGTATTAAGGAGTATTTACCGAAGTTGATTGTGGCATCTGAAACAATCTCTAGGGATATACAAACAAACCAGGGAGGCTGGTTAGATACAATGTTAGCCTATTT
The DNA here is from genome assembly GCA_035644815.1 of Bathyarchaeia archaeon. Classification (GTDB taxonomy): domain Bacteria; phylum Bacillota; class Bacilli; order Brevibacillales; family Brevibacillaceae; genus Brevibacillus_F. The sequence continues at coordinate 18,862 of DASQNU010000129.1, forward strand.
AGAAGGAATTGAATGGTTAACAACTGCTATAACTGGGATAAAACAACTCGATCAAGAGATTCTTGCTGGTATTGATATTCAGGATTTAGTGCCAAGTATTGGTCAAATAAATCAGGCGCTTGGCACCAGTGATTATGTGGCTCTGTGCGATACCCTTCTTTACGAATTGCAACCGCTATTGATCTCGTATGAAGAGGAGATTAGGAGGGTTCTTCATTGAGTGAGGGAAAGCACAACAGTTTGTCAGCCGTAAATAACAAGATGACACAACCAGTTGTGGAATATGTCAAAACTAAAAATGGAGCATGGACTGCATTTATCCGTGATGTTCAGGAATACTCCTTTTATTTGCATAGTCGTTATGATCCAGTTAAGGAAGCTGAAAATTTTATAAATGGCCAGATAAGGCATCTTGAGGAAGAAAAACTGGATAAAATTATTGTTTATGGCACAGGATGTGGACATCACATTCGTGCTCTTTTGAATAACTCTTACACAGATAACATTCCTCTGGAAGTCTGGGAAACGAATATAATCGCCTTTACAGAAGCGAAGCAGAAGGGAATCTTTAGTGACCTTCTTGAGGATTCCCGAATTATCTTCAAAGTCTCTAATGATGTTACGGAATTTGTAAATAGTATAAAAAACTGGCAAAACCGAAAGGTTCATGTGATCGTCCATGAACCATCACTAAAATGTATGCCGAGAGAATTAAAGTCTTTTAAAGAAGTATTACAAGATTATCAAATGAAACAGAATACGGCGGTAGCTTTCAGGCATTTACTTGATACAAACTTTGCAGAGAACAATCGGGAACATTGGCCCGGGGTGAATACACTTTCGGATATAACATCTGTCCCTGCAATATTAATCAGCTCAGGACCATCCTTGCTACATTCTTTATCAAAATTGAAAGAGGCAGGTAAACATTGTTTACTTGGTGCAGTTGGCTCAGCAGCGGCAACACTATGCCAAAATGGTATTAGGCCGGATTTTGTAGTGATGTCCGATCCTCAAGCTAACATGTTATCTCAATTGCAAGGTTGGGAGACAGAGCAAATTCCATTGTTTTTCCTGAGTACGCTTTATTCCGGCGTAGTTGAAGAGTACAGAGGACCAAAATTTATACTTTATCAAGAGGGATATCAACCAGCGGAAGACGAGGCAAAGCGAAGATCCGAACCAGTTGTTCAAACAGGTGGTTCCGTGGCGACAACCATGTTTTCATTAGCACGGCTTCTTAACCTGTACCCGATCTGTTTAATTGGACAAGATCTGGCTTATACAAATAATAGCACTCATGTGGCGAGTTCTCCTCAAAATATTGAATTAATCGGTCAACTTGTTGGAGAAAAAGTTATGGCATTTGACCAGAGAGGAACAGTTGTCGCTCCACGCAATTTACTTATTTACAAAAAATGGTTTGAGGAGCAAGCACGTGCGAGCAATGATACCTTCTATAATGCGACGGAGGGTGGAGCCTATATTGAGGGCTTTATTCATGTTACATTAGAGGAATTCCTCCATAAGGTGCAATCATTTAATGCAGCAGAAGCGCGTGAAAAATTTCGGCACATTGTTCGATCCACCACCACCTAGGAGTTGTATCTTATGAATTACGAAGGAAAAAAAATCTTAATAATCGGCGGCACTGGTACATTGGGACAGCATCTGACGCGTTATTTGCTAAGAGACAATCCTAGTGTCATCCGTGTTCTAAGTCGAGATGAATATAAGCAGTATGAAATGCAACAATCTTTTTCTGAGTATGATCGGCAACTACGCTTTTTAGTGGGCGATGTCCGAGATGCCCAGCGTATGAATCGAGCGATGGAGGATATTGATTATGTCTTTCATTTGGCAGCCATGAAGCACGTGCCATTTTGTGAATACAACCCGTTTGAGGCAGTACAAACCAATATTATTGGCACCCAAAATATGATTCAGGCTGCTATCCAAAATGGTGTTAAAAAAGTCTTGTTCACTTCAACAGATAAAGCGATTGCACCAACGAATACATACGGTGCCTCCAAGTTGATGGCTGAACGCTTGATATCTGCTGCGCAGTACCAAAAGGGACCCAAGCAGACGGTGTTTTCATCCGTTCGCTTTGGGAATGTAATGGGGTCTAGGGGATCGGTAATCCCTCTATTTCGCAAACAAATTCAAGAAAAGCGTACGATTACTGTGACTGACCTTAAAATGACACGTTATATGATGACGATGACGCAAGCCGTTACCTTAATGTTGAAAGCAAATGAACTATCCCGGGGCGGCGAGGTATTTGTTTTGAAAATGCCGACCATTCAACTACAGGATCTAGTTGACGTGGTCATTGAAGAGGTATGCCGCAAATACAACGTTAGCGATCATATCCAGATTAGGGAAATCGGTTTAAGACCTGGCGAGAAGCGGTATGAAGAATTAATGACAGAGGAAGAAAAGCTGATTGCGTGGGAACTGCCGGAAATGTTTATTATTCCGAGTGTTTTCCAGGATATGAATGAGTCTTTTCTTTATCCGAATGCGAAGAAAATGGTTACGAGGGAAGTAAACTCTCACTCAGAAGAACCTATCGATCGCGATACATTAAGGCAGTGGATTTTGGAAGAACGCTTAATTTAGAAAAGGGGAAACGTAATGCGAAATGTGGTGATCATTCAGGCTCGAATGGGCTCGACGCGTCTGCCGGGAAAAGTAATGAAGATGCTTTCGGGCAAAACAGTATTAGCACATGTTGTAGAAAGAGCGCTCGCCATTCCTGGAGTTGATGAGGTGTTGATAGCTACTACAATAAAGCATGAAGATGACCGCATTGTAGAAGAGTCGCAACGTTTACAAATTCCAGTATGGCGTGGGAGTGAGGCGGATGTACTTTCTCGCTACTACGACGCGGCTATTCACACCAAAGCAGATGTTATCATGAGGATAACATCAGATTGTCCGTTGCTTGATCCAGAGGTATCGGGACACGTATTGAAGACATTCCATGATAATCCAGAAACAGATTACGTAAGCAATACAATAGTACGGCGGTTCCCCCGTGGATTGGACACGGAGGTCTTTTCCTTCCAGGCATTGGAGGCAGCTTATCAAGAAACGAATGAAAGCTATTATCGTGAGCACGTGACCCCGTTCTTGTATGAGAACCAACAGCGATTTCGTTGTCAATCGGTAGATGGGGAGGAAGACTACTCCCATTACCGCTGGACCCTTGATACGTCTGAAGATTGGAATTTGATTCAACATATCTACAGAGAGTTGTATCAAGAGAATACTTTGTTCAGTTGGACAAAAGGAATCGAGTTGATGAAGAGAAGACCTGATTTATTCAAAATTAACAGCCAAATTGAACAAAAAAGTAAATGATTAGTAGATGAATGCCGATAAATGAATAAGAGGAATAGTTGAGAGAGGTGACTTAGTATGCCAGTACGGATCACCGGTTTGGGTTCCGGATTAGACATTGAATCACTAGTAAAGCAGCAAATGCAGGCGAAACGTATCCCGATCGACCAGAAAAAACAAAAAGTAACATGGTTAGAATGGCAGCGTGATGCATATCGAGATATGAACACAAAGGTTTCATCCTTTGTAAATCAGGCGCGGAAATTAACGTTTGAATCCACATTTTTGGCAAAAACTGCAGGTCTTTCAACAGAAGATGCGCAAAAAGTAACGGTGAAGCCAACTCCAGGTACAGTAGCCGGAAACTTTAGCTTGGAGGTCAAGCAAATTGCGAAAAACGCGATGCTCTCCAGCAGTGGAACGTTAGGCTATGCATCTAATCCCACTCAAGCTGTTACAAGTACACCAGTGAACTTGACGGTGACAGGGGAGCTTGGCTCAAAAGCGGTCTCTATTGCAGCAGGAGATAATATTAATCAAATCATCTCCAAAATCAATGCGGAATCGGCAAGTACAGGTGTGAAAGCAACCTACGATAAACTGACCGATAAGATGACGCTAATCAGTACACAGACTGGTACAGCGGCAAAAGTCCAACTGGATGCCGACGATAGCAACTTTCTGGGCACTTTGAAACTTGCAGTTGCAGGAGCTACAACTACGGGTACGATCACCGGACAAAATGCCAAAGTGAATTTCAATGGCATGGGAGATACTGAGGTTCGCAGCAATTCATTTACATTGAGCGGAATTAATTTCACTTTATTGAAAGATCCAGGGGCTACTAGCTATACGATTAACTCTTCGATCAATGCTGATGTAGATAGTGTTGTTGAAACCATCAAGGGCGTTTTTGAGGAGTATAACAATTTAATCGGTGAAATGAATACGAAAGTCGGCGAGACTCGTTATAGAAATTACCAGCCTCTTACTGACTCTCAGAGGAGCGAAATGTCAGAGACTGATATTGAGCTCTGGGAAGGAAAAGCGAAATCTGGTCTTCTTCGGAATGATAGTATCATGCGGAACGGGCTTAATGGAATGAGACGGAATCTTGCAGAATCAGTTTCAGGATTGGCTGCAGGAACCTACGATTCTTTAGCTGATATTGGAATTACTACCGTCCCGTCAAATGGAAAAAATGAATATGGTTACCAGGAAAATGGAAAAATCTACATCGATGAAGGGAAGTTGCGTGAAGCACTAAGCACGGCACCTGATCAAGTCGCTCAATTATTCACAAAGGATGGGGCAAGAGATTCAAACAATAAATTGATTGCTGGCTCGGATGCAGGTATTGGAACGAGATTATTTGAAACATTGAGCAAAGAACTCCTTCCTGGATTGACTGCTAAGACTCAAATTATACCAACTAAAAGCTCTATCGTTAGCCAAATTGATGATTACAATAACCAAATTTATAAAGCCGAGTCTAGGCTTTCCGAGTACGAGCAAAATTTATACAGTCAATATTCGAAATTGGAAACTTCACTTAATAAGTTGAACTCACAGGGATCGTATCTCAGTAGCTTTTTCCAATCATGATTAATGGAGGTACACTATGATTCAGTCAGCTGCGCAAAACACCTATAAGAAAAATCAAGTTGGTACGGCGACTCCTGAAGATCTCACGCTCATGCTTTATGAAGGGGCTATCAAGTTTATAAAACGAGCGAAACAAGCAATCGAAGAAAAAGACTTTAACAAAGCCCATGAGTTGAATACACGCGTTCAAGATATTTTAAGTGAACTTATCATTACACTTGACAGAAAGTATCCAATCGCTGCTCAAATGCTGCAAATCTACGATTATTTGAAGCGGCGTTTAATTGAAGCAAATGTAAAAAAAGAAACAGAAATTCTTGATGAAGTGGAAGAGTTTTTTGCTGAATTCCGTGATACATGGAAGCAAGCCATGATTATTGCACGTAGTCAAAAATAAGGGAGGGCGCCATGACGATTGGAGTAGAAGATCTGTTTGAACAAGTGTTAGAGTGTACAGATGCTCTGATCAAGGTGTGCACCTCTCCCAATGGTGATGCGATTAATGAGGAGCGGCTTGTTCAACTTTTGGACAAACGTGAAATCTTGATTAAAGCCTTGGGAAAAGAATTAGAAAATATATCTGATCGTGAAAAATATCGTTCCTATTTTGATTCTTATCAACAAAAAGAATCTGTTGCAGAGCAACTACTCAAGAGATCTCTAGAAACACTATCCCAGAAATTAAAGGATACACAGCAAAGCCGCTCTGTAACCACCAATTATGACGCTTATAATCGCTTAGTGCCATATGGTGCCTTCATTGACCACAAAAAATAACTAGGGGAATAAAAAAGAAAGGAAGAGCGTTATGGATATTAAGGGAGTTTCATCGGTTAGTGGAGAGAGCGGGTATATTTCAGAGCAAAAAGTCGCTGATCGTGCAACGGGTGAAGAAGCGATTGAAGGCGTTCAAACAGAGAGAAAAAATGAACTTAGTAAGGATGAACTTGCAAAAGAAATTGAACATCTAAACAAATTTTTAGAGGCAAGAAGCTCTCATTTGAAATTTGTATTACATGACGAGTTAAACAAATATTATGTACAAGTAATTGACGATCAATCTAAAGAAGTAATAAAAGAAATTCCGTCTAAAAAAATGATGGATATCGTAGCGAACTTTTATGAAAAACTAGGTCTGATCGTTGATACTAAAATATAGAAATCCCCTTATTGGGGTTTTTTCTTTCTGTAGACGGAAGGGAAGGGCTTGATAAGATCGTGCATGTGGTTTTTCGAGTAGATGCTTCTATTGAAATCGGAACTGGACACGTGATGAGATCCTTGACCCTTGCAGAGGAACTGAAACAAAGAGGGGTCTTTGTTCGATTTATTTGTCGGGAGCATTCAGGCAATCTTTGTGATTTTCTTCGACAAAAGGATTATTTGGTTCACAAATTACCACCAATAGATTACCTACAGCATGCCCCAAAAATGAGTGTTCGTCATTTTTATGAAAAGTGGCTAGGAGTAGAATGGAATAGAGACGCTGAACAAACAATGGAAAGTATTTCAGATACGCCAGTCGATTGGTTTATTGTTGACCATTATGGAATTGACTATAAATGGGAAGAGAACATCATTGAAAAAGTAGGATGTAGGATCCTTGTGATTGATGATCTGGCCAATCGACAGCATGCTTGTGATGTTTTGCTTGATCAGAATCTGTATCATAACATGACCATCAGATATGAAGGATTAGTCCCAAACCACTGCAAAATGTTATTAGGCCCTGAATACGCATTACTTCGCGAAGAATTCTTTGAGGAAAGAAAGCATGTAAAACAAAGAAATGGCGATGTCAAACGAATATTGGTATTTTTTGGGGGGAGTGATCCTACCAATGAGACCTCGAAAGCTTTGGAAGCCATTTCGTTTTTACAACGTCAAGATTTTATCGTAGATGTTGTTGTGGGGAACTCAAATCCTAATAAAGAATTGATCGCTAAAATTTGTGAGAAACACGAAAACTTTCTTTTTCACTGTCAAATTAATTATATGGCGAAATTAATAGCACAAGCTGATCTCGCTATTGGTGCAGGAGGATCTACTACTTGGGAAAGATGCTCTCTAGGATTACCAACGATAACGATCACAACAGCTGAAAACCAGATGGAAATGACAAAGGACGTTGCTAGCACAGGTGCGATCCAATTTTTAGGGCACTCTTATGACGTTTCTGTAGGCCGTATTAGGGAAGCCCTAATTGAATGTTTGGATAATCCGGAACGGCTAAGAGAGATGAGTGCAATTTCGTTGGAATTAATGGGCAATGTAAAGACTGGAGGAACTGCTCGCGTGGTAAGCGCCATTTGGGAGGAGTAAAGCGGTGTTGCCGATAACTTCAGATTTCAAGCTAAGAGACTTATCTGAGAAGGACTTAGAACTCGTTTGGAATTGGAGAAATTCTGAGCGCATTAGAAAATATATGTATCACGATAACATCATCACATTGGATGAGCATTTACAATGGTTTTCGCGTCTGGAAAATGATCATACTAAGAGGCAGAAAGTTTTTGAGTTAAACAATCGACCCATTGGTATAGTAAATTTTTCGGAAATCGATCAATATCATAAACGATGCAAATGGGGTTTTTACCTAGGAGAAGAAAATCTTCCAAAGGGAACTGGTACCCTAATGGGATACGCAGGCTTATCCTATATCTTTGAAATGGAAAACATTCGGAAGGTAATCGGTGAGGTTTTTGAGTTTAATTCAGCGAGCATCCAATTCCATAAAAAACTCGGGTTTTATCAAGAGGGTTGTTTACGGAAGCATGTAGCGAAAAATGGAGAGTACATAGATATTTTATTATTTGGCTATTTGCAGGATGAGTGGCAGGCTTATAAACCAGAGCTGACAAAATTGTTATTTACGTGAGGAAAAATAGTTGCTTTATAAGGGAGTCGTTTAACAATGCGGAATTTTTCTATTGGGGACAGAAGAGTTGGTCCTGACCACCAACCATTTATCATTGCTGAGATGTCCGGAAACCATAACCAATCCCTTGAAAGAGCATTAGAGATTGTGGAAGCTGCAGCTAAATCAGGAGCTCATGCATTAAAAATTCAAACCTATACAGCTGACACAATGACACTTGATGTCGAGCAAGGTGAGTTTTTTATTGACGATCCAAAAAGCCTGTGGAAGGGAAAATCCCTTCATAAGCTCTACCAAGAAGCGTACACTCCATGGGAATGGCATAAACCCATTTTTGATCGTTGCAGAGAGCTAGGAATGATCGGTTTTAGTACACCTTTTGATGAGACTGCAGTCGACTTTCTAGAATCGCTGGATGTTCCGTGCTATAAGATTGCCTCTTTCGAAAACACGGATCTTCCCTTGATTCGCAAAGTAGCAGCTACAGGAAAACCGATGATCATTTCTACTGGAATGGCATCGATTGCTGAGTTGGACGAAACGGTTCGGGCTGCTCGGGAAGCAGGCTGCCAAGATCTTGTCCTGTTAAAGTGTACAAGCACTTATCCAGCTTCACCGGTGAATTCGAATGTGGTGACGATTCCACACATGAGAGAATTGTTTGGTTTGCAAGTAGGTTTGTCAGACCATACGATGGGTGTTGGTGTTGCGGTAGCAAGCGTGGCTTTGGGAGCCACCGTTATTGAAAAGCACTTTACGTTAAGGAGAGCTGACGGAGGCGTTGATTCGGCGTTTTCTCTTGAACCACATGAATTTGAAGCGTTGGTGGTCGAGACCGAGCGTGCATGGCAAAGCATAGGAAAAGTAACGTACGGGCCTTCCGAAGCTGAAAAAGCGTCTTTGAAATTCAGACGCTCCTTGTATGTATCCGCTGATATGAAAGCCGGGGATATTTTCACTTCAGATAATCTTCGTGCGATCCGTCCGGGTTATGGCTTACCGCCGAAATATTACGATTTTCTCTTGGGTAAGCAAGTGAAGCAGGACGTACGTAAAGGAACACCTGTCACGTGGGATATTGTATAAAAGTTCAATTGGGAAAAGGAGATAAACAATCATGAATATGCTAGTTACTGGCGGAGCAGGATTTATCGGCAGATGGGTAGTACAGCGCCTTCTGAATGACGGACATCAAGTGTGGGTTCTGGATGATTTATCGAATGGTCGGAAGGAAAATATCGCAGAATTTGAAGGACATCCTAATTTCCGTGCTTTTGTCCATGGCGATATCAAAAATGAAGCGACGCTCGATGAGTTGTTTACTAATAAATTTTCCGTATGCTACCACTTGGGAGCGAGCATCAATGTACAGGACAGTATTGACGATCCTCGGACAACATTTAATAATGATACGCTAGGCACATTTTATGTTTTGGAACAGTGCAGAAAACATCAAGTGAAAATGGTTTTTATGAGCACATGCATGGTGTACGACCGCTGCCTCGATGAAAAGGGAATTACCGAAGATCATCCAATCAAACCTGCTTCTCCTTATGCAGGGTCAAAAATTGCTGGTGAAAACATGGTGCTCTCCTATTACCATGCGTATGGATTGCCAACAGTTGTGATTCGCCCGTTTAATACGTATGGACCTTTCCAGAAAACAGGCGGTGAAGGCGGAGTGGTAGCTATCTTCTTGAAACGCAAACGTGATGGTGAGATTCTCAATATTTACGGTGATGGTACACAAACACGTGATTTGCTTTATGTAGAAGATTGCGCACGTTTTGTTGTAGAGGCAGGATATCATTCCTCCGTTGACGGACATATTGTTAATGCGGGCTTGGGACGGGATATTAGTGTGAATGATCTTGCCATGATGATTGTAGGTGATCAGAGCCGCATTCAGCATGTTGAGCATATTCATCCACAATCAGAAATTCAAAAACTCCTTTGCAATTACGAAAAAGCAACAAAATTATTGGAATGGAAGCCGGAGATTTCTTTGGAAGAGGGAATCCGTCGGACCGAAGAGTGGATTGCTACTACCAAATTAATCTAGGGTGAGTACAAATGGAAAATCGTACTGATAAACTTGCGATTCATGGAGGAAGTCCTGTAAGAGATTCATATCTTTCTTATGGGAGACAGTGGATTACAGAGGACGATATTCAATCTGTAGTAGAAACACTGAAATCTCCTTTTTTAACACAGGGACCTCGTATAAAAGAATTTGAAGAAAAAGTGGCGAAAGTTGTCGGGGCAAAGTTTGCGGTAGCCTTTGCTAATGGCACAGCTGCACTTCATGGTGCTTGTTATGCAGCGGGAATTGGTCCCGGAGATGAAGTGATCACCACACCGATGACGTTTGCAGCAAGCGCAAATTGTGTACGCTATTGCGGCGGAACGGTAATATTTGCTGATATTGATCCTGAAACCTATAACATCGATCCACAGCAGGTACGTTCAAAACTTACATCACAAACAAAAGCCATTATCCCAGTGGACTTTACCGGCCAACCTGCTGATATGGACGAACTAATGTTGTTAGCGAAAGAAAAAGGTTTGGTTGTCATTGAAGATGCGGCCCATTCACTCGGGGCTACCTATCATGGGCGTAGCGTGGGAAGTATTGCAGATATGACCATGCTTAGCTTTCATCCGGTGAAACATATTACCACAGGTGAAGGTGGTGTGATTACCACCAATTCCGAAGAGTATTATCAAAAGCTACTACTCTTTAGAAGTCATGGAATAACAAGGGACCCACTACTTTTGGAAAAAGAAGCAGAAGGTCCGTGGTATTATGAAATGGTCGATCTTGGCTATAATTACCGTATTACAGACTTGCAAGCGGCATTGGGAATATCACAACTTACTAGGCTTCCTGAATTTGTGGATCGACGCCGAGAAATTGCTGATATTTATCACCAGAAATTTTCGCAGAATCCGTATGTGAAAATTCCTTTTCAATTGAACGATCGGGAATCAAGTTGGCACCTATATATTTTGCAACTAGAATTGGAAAAGCTTGTAGCCTCTCGTAAGGAGATTTATGAAGCACTACAGGCAGAAAATATTGGGGTGAATGTGCATTATTTGCCCGTACATTTCCATCCATATTACCAACGTCTCGGTTATCAAAAAGGGATTGCTCCAATCTCTGAAAAGCTTTATGAGCGAATGATTACCATTCCATTATTTCCAGCAATGAATGATCAGGATGTCAATGACGTAATTTCTGCGGTGGAAAAGGTGTTAACTGCTTACGCTAAATGATAATCGTCTTAGTACAACAAAAAAATCGGGTGAGAGAAATCTCGCCCGATTTTTTTGATTATACGCTAACATCAAACTTTCCACCCGATGTCGGATGAGACGCTTGAATCTGTGACTGTGCTTTGGAGAAGTCCTGGATCATAGCTGCGGCTCCAGCAGCTTGAGTGGTTTTCGCCATATTCAAAACACTAAGGCTAACTGTATGTTTTAAGCTGGCTAATTGTGAACTCATGATACTACTGATATCCATTCTGTTCACCTCATTCCTCCATAATATTCCTTACTCTTCTACTATCGGCTAACTGGCCAAAATTGTTTATCATCCCTACTATTCCCCCTCTTACCTATTCTCCCACTCTGCTATAATAGAAACTAACAACTTTCGACATATTTCTATCACTATAAGAAGGTGACCTATGAACACAACCAAAAAACGCTCCCTGATCCTGATCGGAGCCGTAGCCCTGATCTTGATTCACGCTGTCTACCTAAACGGCAGCTTAAAAGAACTGCTTAACATCACGGCAATCGAACTGGTGGCCTTATCTGTCATCCTTTCCTACGCCATCAAACGAAAACACATCGAAATCAAACCATTATTCCGCCTCTTGATCCACGGTCGCCAGGGCAACGTAGAAGAATCGATCAAACGTTTCTACTACTACGCCCTCGTCCAAAAGGAACAAGGCCACAAAACACTCGAGCAGGAGCTCCTGAAAGAAGAAGACTCCTTCATCCAACGAGGCTGCTACCTTGCGATCGAAGGAGTACCGGAAGAAGAACTCCGCCTCATCCTGGAAAACGAGCTCAAAGGCGAGCAGTACCGCTACCAGCAAATTGGCGGGATGTTCCGTCTCATCAGCCTCTTGGCCCCAGGGATGGGCTTGGTCGGGACGCTCCTCGGGATGACAGGCGTGTTGCGCACCTTGTCTGACTTCTCGCAAACGGGACACAGCCTGAGCGCGGCCGTCGTCGCAACCCTGTACGGCGCGCTCCTGGCCAACATGTTCGCACTGCCATGCTACTATCGTCTGATGGACATCTACGACCAGGAGATGTTCGAAAAACGCCTCTACATCGAGGGGTGCATCAGTCTGCAGCGGATGGAGACACCGCGGATCCTGTTTGAAAAGCTGAATTCCTTCTTGCCGGCGGATCAGAAGATGGTATTGATCAAAGAAAAGGGCAGCATGCGCGGCACGATTGAAAGGAAGGCCAACTATGCTGGATGATCGGCAGTATGACGAGAAGGAGCTGGAAAAGAGCTGGCTGCTCAGCTACAGCGACCTTTTTACCCTGTTGTTTGTCATCATCCTGATCATCGCCGCAGCCCATAGTTCTTCTATCGAGGCAAGGCTGGATGAGGTGAAAAAGGCAGAGGCGAAGCAGCAAGCTGATCTAAAAGAAGCGGTGGAAAGCAAAGACATCCTGTCGCTGCAAAAGCTGGAGCTGCAGCGGGATATTGCCTTTCTGGAAGGGAAGCGGGACGGGCTCTTGAAAGAGACGAATACCCCGTTGCCAAGCCAACAACAGCAGGCCAAGACAGAGGAGAGCAAAACCGACTCCGAAATGGATACGGTCCGCAATCAGCTGGCAGCTGCTCTGCAGGAGCTGAACGTCAGCTTTGAAGAGACGCCGCAAGGTCTGATGGTACGACTTCCGGAAAATATTCTCTTCACAAGCGGCTCGGCCGAGCTTGGGGAAGATGGAAAAGAGGCGATCGGCAACATCGCCGGTGTATTAAGCCGTTTCAAGCACCATGTGCGCATCGAAGGCTACACGGATGACGTGCCAGTGAAGAACAGCAAATATTCATCCAACTGGGAGCTGTCCTCGGCGCGGGCGATCGCGGTGATGCGCGAGATGGTGGATCAGCACGGGTTGGCCGCATCCCGGTTCATGATCGCGGGCTGGGGCGAATTCAATCCGATTGTTGATAACTCGAATGATGAAAACCGTGCCCGCAACCGTCGCGTGGAAATGGTGATCTTAGCTGAGACAGGGAATCCGTAACGATACGGATTCTCTTTTCTTTTGCCATAAACAAACTACAAATGTAGTAAAAATTATTTTTCTAATAAAAATATTCAAAAAAAGCAGGAAATAACATAGAAAAAAGCGAACTTTGTTGTTCTATGGAAACCATTTGTTTCGTAAAACAATAGAAATGGAGGGAAAATCGTGAAGGATAAACCATCCATTTCTTGTAATTTCGAAACGGGTGGGGATATCCCCAGCTTGTGCACAACCTCATGTGGATAATGTGGATAAACTTGTGGAGAACGCATAAAAAAAACATTTTACATGTGGACAGGTATGGGGAAAAAGGAGTAGGACCATAGAATCCGGTAGAGATGACAAGGGGGCTTTTCTATGAAGATCGGAAAGAAATGGGCAACATCACTGATGCTTGTAGCGGGTCTTAGCCTGATGCTCGCAGGCTGTGGCAGCGGTTCACAACCAGCGCAAGGCGGCCAAGCGTCCGGAGGCAGCCAAGCAGCAGCGGGCGGTGGAGCAGAAAAGGTTTACCAGGTAGGTACAGATGCTGCGTATCCGCCATTTGAAAAAATGGAAGCCGATAAAATCACGGGCTTTGACATCGAAGTGATTCAAGCGGTGGCTGATGCAGCTGGCATTAAAATCGAAGTGAAAAACACTGGCTGGGATCCATTGTTCGAGGGTATCGGCAGCGGGGCTGTGGATATCGGTATCTCCGCAATTACCATCACCGATGAGCGCAAAGAGAAGTTTGACTTTTCCGAACCTTACTTCGAGGCTCATCAGCTGATCTTACTGCCAGAGGATTCTACGGTCACGAAGCTGGCTGATCTGCAAGGCAAGAAGATCGGTGTACAGTCTGCCACAACAGGCGAAACCGTGGTGAAAAAAGCATTTGGCGATACTTACGAAGGCATTAAGGGCTATGATGATACGCCATCCGCGGTTGACGATTTCTTCAACGGACGTGTAGAAGCGGTAGTAGCGGACAACGCGGTATTGCAAGACTATGCGAAGAAAATGACGGACAAAAAATACAAGCTGGTCAAAGATGATTCCTTTGAAGTGGAAAACTACGGAATCATGGTGAAAAAGGGGAACGCTGAACTGCTTGGCAAAATCAACGAAGGTCTGAAAACCATCAAGGAAAACGGCAAGCTGAAAGAGATTCACGCGAAATACTTCGGTGAGTAATCCAAGGAACGCAGGCCGGGTGCGTCTTCGGGCGTGCCCGTTTTCTGCGGGCTAGACCGGATCGATCTTGAGGCCAGAGCAGTAGGCAGCTTTGCAAAGATCGATGACATCAAGAGGAGGGGTCGAATGGATTGGAGCGTCATATACGAATATCGTGAGCTCTTGTATCGGGGCGTGCTGAATACCATTTTGCTAACGACGGTTGCGACCGTCTGCGGGACGATCATGGGACTGTTTATTGGACTCGGCAAAATGTCGAAAAATCCTTTGCTTCGAGCCCCAGCGTCGGTTTATGTCGAGGTGTTCCGCGGGACGCCGATGTTTGTTCAGATCTTGTTAATTCACTTTTCCCTCATCCCAGCCATTTGGCAGACATTTTTCCCAGATGCGGATATGCCAACGGCCCTGTTCTCCGGCTTTGTTGCTCTTTCCTTGAATGCGGCGGCATATATCGCGGAGATTTTTCGGGCGGGGATTCAGTCCGTCGACCCCGGGCAGATGGAGGCGGCGCGTTCGCTTGGAATGACCAAGGGAATGGCGATGCGCATCATTATTATCCCGCAAGCCTTCCTGCGCATGCTGCCAGCGCTGGGGAACGAGTTTATTGCACTTTTAAAGGATTCTTCTTTGCTGGCAGTCATTGCAACCGAGGAGCTCGGGTATTTTGCCTTTAGTGTGGCGAAAAATACATTTGAGAAGCTCCCTCCTTACTTGACGGCTGCCGCCATTTATCTGGTGCTCACCCTCTTCCTTTCCCGCGTCGTCGTTCGCGGCCTGGAAAAGCGGTACACCCCAAAATAACGGCTCATTTGACTTTCAAAATCACGTGAGCTATATTCGTCTCATGAGACAAGCAACAAGCAACATCTCATACAAGTTTGTAAACGGAAAGGAATGTATTTCGCATGCAAGGTAAAGTTAAATGGTTCAACGCTGAAAAAGGTTTCGGTTTCATCGAGCGCGAAGACGGTGGCGATGTA
Organism: Bathyarchaeia archaeon; assembly: GCA_035644815.1. Classification (GTDB taxonomy): domain Bacteria; phylum Bacillota; class Bacilli; order Brevibacillales; family Brevibacillaceae; genus Brevibacillus_F. The sequence goes on from DASQNU010000129.1 coordinate 34,144, forward strand.
TTCGTTCACTTCTCCGCAATCAAA
>DASQNU010000130.1:0-10976 GCA_035644815.1 Bathyarchaeia archaeon
GCTAACGGGTTCGATAGCATAATAAAACTGCGGTGAGTCTAAGACTTTATTTTCTGGTCTTAGGTTACCGCTGTTTTATTTATTGTGGTCAGTTTATCTTGAAATAACTTTATTTCATCAACTGATAGTGCTGAGTTAGCCGCATGGAGGTCTAAAACTTAATTTATTTAGGATGGAGATTTTCTTATCCAAGAACTGCGTAGGATTAACAACTCCAGTCTAAATCTTTATATTCCCGGAACATTTGTGCGATTCATGCGACTTACGTTAATGCGTATAGATGGTTCCATTCTGTTAAAAGGTTACTATTATTCGGATTGAGGAGCCTTTCAAGGTTGTGGAAAAGCGTTTATGAAGAATTTACCGAGCCTTCGAAATCCGTACAGAAGATATGTCAAGAAAGAGATTATTCTGAAAATGTAGATTGATCATTGGCCTTACTTTTCCGGAAGAACAAAGCCCACCAAACTATTACATACAAGTAACCTGTGATTGCAAAAATAGTCCAAAAGGAGCCTTGTTGTAGTTGACTCACAAAATGCTCAAATTCATTCATTCCTTCTGATCTTCCAATGCTATTTATCAAACTGATGATTGGTACTGTTACGGTAAAGGCTATGGCTACAATCGACAAACTTTTCATTTTCATTTTCATTTTGATGAGACTAAATATTGCAGTTCCGAATGTTGTTGCTAAAAATAAGTAATAAATGGCCCAAAACCATTTAGGAAGAGTCTCCCAATACATTTTTTCCCCCTCCAATTCGATGTTTGAAATTTCATAAAAAAACCGTCATTTAGAAAGACGAATGGAAGCCATAGCTGGTTACGATGAAACCTGATGGCTCGATAAAAAAGCCCCAGACGCATGGTCTGGGGCTTTTGTAATTGTCATTCTACTTATTCACTTGGATCAGCAATCGGGTTCCACGGCCCTTGCTGATGACCTTTCCACTCGCCGCCGTCTTCCCAGCGTTCCTTTTTCCAGATCGGCACGATTTGCTTGAGGCGCTCGATCGCGTACCTTCCGGCTTCAAAGGACTCATTGCGATGAGGGGTTGCGACAGCGATAACCACGGCAATCTCCTCGATATCCAGGCTGCCGATGCGATGATGCATGGCCACTTGGGCGCCCGGCCATTTTTCCTCGATTTCACCGGCAATCTGTTTCATCTTTTCGATGGCCATGGGGACATAGGCCTCATAAGAGAGGGAAACCGTACGCTGCCCCTGTGTAAATTCACGTACAGTTCCGACAAAGGTAAGGACTGCTCCAGCATGAGGATTGCTTACCATTTTAATCAACGGATCGGCTTGCAGAGGCTGCTCGGTTACGAGAAAACGTTGATCTTCACCGCCGCTGACAGGGGGGAGAATAGCGACCTCATCCCCAGTCTGAATGACTTGCTCCCCAGAAGCGTATTCCTGATTAAGCGAGACAAAGCAGCTTGGCAAAAGTGATGACAGTTCAGGATGAAGGCAGCCGATCCGCTCCAGAAGGTCCTCCACGGTAGATGATTCGGGTAATTCTATGGAAAGTTCCCGATTGTTTGCCCTTTCTGCCAAAGCGGCAAACAATAGTACCTTGATTTGCACAAGTAATTCCTCCTTAAAGCACCTTAGACGTATAGTTAGACCATATCACAAAGCAGGCAGACCTGACCAGTAAGAAGAAACACTTCGAAGTGTTCATTTTGCATAGAAAAAAGTGTCCCTAGGGCAGGGACACTTTGGGATCATTCGTTTGTTGGTTTTCTTAAGCAAGAGTTTCGTTTTACTTTTGAGCGACCAATGAGTTGCGGTATGCGCTATGATTCGTAGGACCAACATATTTATTCAACGGGAAGGAATGACGAATCGCTTCCGTAATAAATGTTTTGGCCACATCAATGGCTTCTTTCACGGATTTTCCTTTTGCCAGTTCTGCAGTGATGGCAGCGGAGTAGGTGCAGCCTGCGCCATGCGTATACGCATTCGGGATGCGTTCTGCTTCCAATACTTCGAAGCTCTTTCCGTCGTATACCACATCAACTGCTTTTTCGTGTGCCAGTTTGTTGCCGCCTTTTACAATGACAACGCCTGCGCCTTGCTCATGGATGATGGCAGCCGCTTCTTTCAGGTCGTCTACGGTTTTCAATTCGGATTTTTTGCTCAGGATGGCCGCTTCAAACAGATTCGGAGTAATAACCGTTGCCCGTGGTACCACGATGTCGCGAAGAGCATCCGCGATTTCCGGGTGGAGGGCTTCGTCAGCACCTTTACAGATCATAACAGGGTCAATGACTACATTTTTCAAACCATATTGATCGATGGTTCTGCCTACAAGTTCAACGAGTTCCGTGGATCCCAGCATGCCTGTCTTCACCGCATCCACTCCGATGCCAGCCAGTACGGTTCTCAGTTGGGCTTCTACCACATCAAGAGAGAGTGGGTATACATTATGAAACCATTCGTTATCTGGATCTTGGGCAACGACGACAGTGAGTGCCGTCATACCGAAAACACCGAGCTCCTGAAACGTCTTCAGGTCAGCTTGTTGTCCAGCTCCTCCGCTAGTGTCAGAACCTGCGATGGTCAATGCTTTCTTCATGCTCATGGCTATGTACCCCTTGTCATAACAGATTTTTATTTGACCTTATTGAAAATCAATTTTGACACGGTGTCAATGGTCAGAACACCCCGAATGTATCGGGTCAGTTTGGTGGAATGCAGCATATAACGAAGGGGAATATGGCGAAATGTTTGGAATTCGGGTACACTGTATGCAAACTTTTTGATGAAGGGGTCCTTCACGTGAAACAAGGCGTCATATACGGCATATTGGCCTATCTCCTCTGGGGATTGCTGCCGCTTTATTGGAAGCTGTTTTTGCAGGTTCCGGCTGGGGAGATCTTGTCGCATCGCATTATCTGGTCGTTCGTGTTTGTCGGTATCATCCTTTTCATTGGAAGACGCTGGAAAATGATGTGGGAGCTGGCGAAGGATCGCAAGCGTCTGCTCCTGATGCTGCTCAGCTCCATGGTGATTAGTGCCAACTGGCTTTTGTTTATTTGGGCGGTGAATGACGGGCGCGTGCTCGAAACAAGCCTTGGTTACTATATAAATCCGTTGATCAACATCTTATTCGGCGTTGTGTTTCTAAAGGAAAGGATGAAAGTAGGGCAGTGGATTGCGATTGGCCTCGCTGCTATAGGAGTATCCTTCCTGACCTTCGAGTATGGTCAAATGCCTTGGGTTGCGATCACGCTCGCGCTTACCTTTGCGACATATGGACTGTTGAAAAAGACCGTGAAAATCGATTCCATGCAGTCTTTGGCTTGGGAGACCCTGATGGTACTCCCCATTGCACTCGGTTATTTGATTTACATGCAATCAGAGGGCGCCCAAACCGTACTTGGTATGCACCCAGGAATGATCTTTCTATTGACGCTGTCCGGTGTGGCTACCATGCTGCCCTTGTACTGGTTCGCCATGGCAACCCAGCGTTTGACGCTGGCAGCAGTCGGATTTTTGCAGTATATCGCCCCAAGCACGAGTCTTTTGTTGGCAGTATTTATCTTCCATGAACCGTTCACGACGACGCATTTGTTCAGCTTCGCCTTTATTTGGGGAGCATTGGTGGTCTTTACCATCTCTTCCTTAAAGAAAAAATCGATCCATGCGCAGACTGCGGTAAAGATCGAAGGGTAATCGGATGAGCTGATCGTCTTTCAATAATCCACTAAGGTGATAGCATGCAGGAGGACGAGCGGATGAGCTTCAAGTGCTTCGAGTTCCTCTGCGGTGCAATCCCAGGATTCGTCCCATGCAGGTGATGGGGCGATCAGCTCTGCCCGAACATCTTCTTTTTCGTCAAGTCGATAGGTGTCCAACATTTTCCCCCATTTCAAGCTTGATACCTATATCTTTTACGACATCGATATGGATTAACCGCCCATTTTTTCCTTGAACTTATAGGGGCAACTTGGTATAGTAAATCTAGCAAATCGTTTTCATGCGGTCATGGCGGAATTGGCAGACGCGCTAGATTCAGGTTCTAGTGGTGGCAACACCGTGGAGGTTCAAGTCCTCTTGACCGCACCATCATATAACAACGATAACCAGCGATTTCGTTGGTTTTTTTGTTTTTTCGAAACGTTTCTCTCTTTTTCGACGTCATAGAGTAGGGGCGTCGACACACATGATATGTTATAATGAACCCTCATCCTTTGTCACATGAAAGGAGGACATGCTATGAGCAAAGACGCTTATACTGCCCCGACCACACAATCTTCCGCACTTGGAGTGCGCACTACTGAGAAGGAAGCAAGAAAACGCAAACGATCCGGTTTCTTTTCCGGTTTGTTTCAGACGACGGTGAGTACACACACAGAAGGAAAACGTTCTGTTATGCCGATTGTTCTCGCCGTAGTTCTCTGGGGAGGACTTGTTTATGGCGGCTATGCATTTACTCAATATACGCTCGAGCAACAACAAAAGTATGTGGATCAACGGATTGCACAAGTCAAAGAAGCCAATGAAAAACAGGTGAAAATACTGGAGGAACAGCTTGTGCTTGTGCAAGATGAAATGATCAAAGTGCAGGATGGGCTTAGTTCCATTGAAGAGGATCTGAAGTTGACCGGGGAAACGATCGGTGGAACCAATCAAACCAAGCAAGCGCTGCAAGATCGGATCGACCAACTGAACAAGCAGCTGGTGGAATTGAAAGCTTCCTTGAAGAAACTGGAGGATGCTGCACGTGCTTGGTAAGGTCAATCGCTTTTTAGCCTTTCTGCTTGCACCAGCGCTTGGCTTTCTCTTGGCGTTTACCCAGTCTTCCCCGGCTGAACAGATTGCTGCAAAAGGACTCTCGATCCCATTAGAGATGACCAGTGAGCAGATATCCGAGATTCAGGATCAGTTAGAGAAGACCGCAGCGGTATTGGACGATACCGAAGATGCGCTTGATGAAATTCAGGATAAAGCGAAAAAAGAGAAAAAAGAATACGAGGAACAGAACAAAAAAGTCAACCAGCTGTTAACAGCCAGCAAATCGCAAACGAAAATGTCCGCAGATGTATTGGATACCTTATTGAGCAATATGCTAGGGAATCCGATCGGGCAATCGTTTGGGCCGAATTCAACGGTAAAAGTGTACTCTCTGGAAGAGGCAGGCTATCGGGGGTATATGGCAAAGGTTCGACTCAATAATCCCAACGCCTTGAAAATGGTGCTGGCAAATGACAAGGTCACCAGTAAAGGCGAGACAACCAGTCATGCAGGGAAACGGACCGGCGCTGTCCTAGCGATCAACGCAGGTGGCTTTATGAAAGCGAAAAACGGTATGCTTTCGCCGATTGGGATCACGGTCGTTAACGGCCAGATCAAGACGTTTTCCAACGATTCCAAGATCAGCTTTGTCGGTTTTAACAAAAAAGGCCGATTGGTAGGCGGCAAAATTACCTCCAAGGCGCAAATTGCCCAAAAAGGAATTTTGCAGGGAGCAAGCTTCTTGCCTACTTTGCTGCAGGATGGAAAACGGATGCCGATTCCGCGTGATTGGGCAAATGCCAGACAGCCACGCACGTTGATCGGTCACTTTGATAACGGAGACTTGCTCTTTATCGTCATTGATGGCCGTCGAAAAGGCTGGAGCAATGGAGTGACTCTGGAAGAAGCGCAAAGAAAACTGCAAGAGTTCCATGTTGTGGATGCGTACAATCTGGATGGCGGCGGCTCCAGTGCGTTCTACTATAAAGGTAAGATTTTGAATCGTCCTTCGGATGGAAGGGAACGTGTAGTCAGCAGCAATATCGTCGTATTGCCATAATAGCAATAGCTAAAAGAGCTTCGCCCAGTAAAATCGGCGAGGCTTTTTTGTGTGAATAATTTATATAGGTAAAGGAAGAGGACGGTTCACCCGTCACATTTCTAGTGTTACGATGAACGAAAGGGAGAAGTAATAGCTAGAAAACCTCCAAAAAGGAGAAGGGTATGGATGTACAAAATCAGTGCTTTTTCCAAATTAAGCAGAGTTTCCGTCAAAACACTTCGATATTATGATGATTTCGGTATTTTGAAACCGATAGCGGTTGATGAGACTTCAGGGTACCGTTATTATTCCGCCGAACAATTACTGACAGTGCAACGGATAATTGCTTATAAAGAGCTGGGTTTAACGCTTGAGCAGATCAAACCGCTATTAGACACGCAAGCAACACCACAGCTGGTGATCAGCACATTGGAGAGGAAGCGTAATGAACTGGAGCATCTGATCCAGGAAGCTAAGCGACAAATGAACGAAATAGATCATAGAATGCGGCACATTGATGCTGACGTCGAATTGAACGAGAAAAGTCCTGTAGTACTGCAAACGATAGCACCTCAGCTGGTCGCTTCCATTCGCGACACCATCCTTCGCTCGAATGTATGCCTGTTACTGGATGAGCTCAAACGCCATGTTGAATCACTTGGCGAAGACCCGGAGGAGACGCTCACGGTTCTATGGTATGAATGTGATAAAGAGGATGAACGAATCGACATTGAAGTCGCGATTCGGATCAACCGAGAGATTCCGAGCAGTGACAGAGTGAAGGTCGGGCACCTGCCTAGGTTGACACATGCGGCTACGTTCGTGCACAGCTGTGATCCATATGCCCATACTTGTTCATCTACGCATGAGCTTGCCTTGTGGATGTCAGTGAATGGCTATCGCCCCTCGGACACTGAGCCGATTCGAGAGGTATATTTGACCTCTGACAAGCATATGTACGGAAGAGCAAGGAAGGCGATGTTGGTTGTTCCTGTCGAGACTGTGTAAAAACGTCTAACGTTTCTTTGAAACGTTTATTGTATCTGGGCAACCTCTTGACTCTCCCCTTAAGGGGAAGGTGTACAGTCGGGTTAGACAAAAAAGAGGAGTGATTAGACAATGAAACGTTTAGAAGGAAAAGTAGCAGTAGTGACCGGTGGAAGCAGAGGGATCGGTCGTGGAATTGCCCTGCGTCTTGCGGAAGAGGGCGCACTTGTTGCTGTCCACTATGGCAGCCGCCGCGATGCGGCCGATAAGGTTGTACAGACCATTGAAGAACGAGGAGGCCGTGCCTTTGCGGTAGGGGCAGGATTGGAGTCAGGGGAGGGTGTCACGCGGTTGATCCAATCCTTGGATGAAGAACTGACAAGACTGACCGGGAGCAACCAATTTGATGTGTTGGTTAATAACGCCGGGATTGGCACCTCCAAAACGATGGAAGAGACAACGGAGAAAGACTTTGATGAAGTATTTGCTGTCAATGTGAAGGCCCCGTTCTTTCTTGTTCAGCAATCGCTGCCGCGCATACGAGACAACGGGCGTATCATCAATATTTCTTCAGGAGTGACCAGGATTGCTTATCCGCATATCATGGCATACAACCTGACCAAGGGTGCCATCAACACATTTACCCTCCATCTTGCCAAATTGCTCGGTCCACGAGGGATTACGGTAAACGCGGTACTCCCAGGAATCGTTGACACGGATGTGAATGCTTCTTGGCTGAACACGCCGGAAGCCCGTCAGTATGCAGCAGACATGTCCGCTTTCGGCAGGATTGGGGAAGCGGCGGATATTGCGGATGTAGTTGCTTTTCTTGCGTCTCCCGATGCCCGCTGGGTAACGGCGCAACTTCTCGATGCAACTGGTGGCTCTCACTTGTGAGGGAGACAGGTTCGGGTTACCGTGGCTGCGGTTTTTATTCCGCAGCCATTTTTAATAGAGCGTTTAGAAAAACTGTGACGGATATCATAGTCCTTCCTCATCAGCCGGTTTATACTTACCGTGCAGCCGATGAATGAGGAGGTAGATTGTGATGGATATGTGCACAAATCTATTCGGAAAATGCGCATCAGATATAGACCTCTGCCCGCCATTGCGTCAGTTGAAAACAGAACATGGGCCTTTGCGGGAGCAGATGGATGCATTTCGAGTGATGGCAATGGAGATCGGACGAGATGAAAACCGTGATGACTGGTCGAAGTCGTTGTCAGTCTTGCGGGTCATGGTAGAACGATTTGTCAGCAATCTCGATGTCCATTCCCGTCGTGAAGAGGATGTCCTCTTTGAGATGATGGCCAAACATATCGGTCGTGAAGTCGGGCCAATCGCCGTCATGGAGTATGAGCACGATACCGCCAAAGGGCTGTTGAAGCAATTTTTGCAGGCAGCCAGAGCGGTCGAAGGGATGGTTGACCGGGAGCAAGCGATCCGCATCGCAGACGATGCCATTTCTGCCGAAGCGATTTTAAGCCAGCACTTTTTGAAGGAGGAGCAAGTCCTGTTTCCCATGGCGGAACAGATGTTGAGTGCAGAAGAAAAACGAACCCTTCAGGAAGAAATCGAGAAAATCAAATAGAAGGATGAAGGCTCGAACGGTGGGCCTTCTTCTTTTTAGCAAAGCAGATGTTTCCTTTACCAAAAAACTTTTCAATATATGAAATTGTGCTATAATGACAGGAAGTTAGAAAATTAGTTAGCTGAGAGCAGATTAGAGGAGGAAGTTGAGATGAGAAAGGTTTTTGGTTTTGCATTGTCTTTATCTGTAGTGGCATTATTGGCAGGATGCGGCGGAGGGAACACTCCGGCAGCAGCACCAGCAGCATCGACGTCAGCAGAGCAGCCCGCTGCAAAAACAGTGAAGCTGGGCCTGACCCAATTTGTTGAACACCCTGCACTTGATTCCGTTCGTCAGGGAATCCTTGATGGATTAGCTGAAAAAGGGTATCAAGAAGGGAAAAATCTGCAGGTAGACTATCAAAATGCGCACGGAGACATGAACAACACGGTGACGATCGCGCAAAAATATGCAGGCGATAAAAATGATATGGTAGTGGCGATTGCGACCCCGTCCGCACAGGCGGTGGCCAAAACGATTCAAGATGTGCCAATCATTTTCAGTACCGTGACAGATCCTGTGTCTGCACAGTTGGTAGCATCCCTGGAGAAACCGGATAAAAATATTACCGGTACGTCCGACAAGGTTTCCATGCAGCAGCAATTGGAATTGATCCAAAAATTTCAGCCTGGTCTGAAAAAATTAGGGGTCATCTACACCACCTCGGAAGTAAATTCGGGTGTACAGGTTGCTGAATTGGAAGCAGCAGCGAAGCAAAAAGGGATAGAAGTCGTGAAAGCGGGTATTTCTAGCCTTGCTGAGGTGCAATTGGGAGCAGGTACATTAGCGGAAAAAACCGAAGCCATTTTCATTCCGATCGATAACACCGTTGTTTCCGCCTTCGAAGCCGTATTAGGTGTCGCTGAACAAGCGAAGATTCCGGTCTATGCTTCTGACCTGGACACCGTAAAACGCGGAGCGGTAGCGACGTATGGCATCGATTATTACAAGATGGGAAAACAAACAGGAGAAATGGCTGCGAGAGTATTGGATGGAAAAGCAGTAGCGGAAACTCCTGTGGAAGTGTCTAAAGAAGCCGATCTATACATTAACGAAAAAGCCGCCCAGACATTTGGACTCACCGTCAGCGAAGATTTGAAAAAATCCGCAAAGGAAATTTTTAAATAATTTCAATTCTGACAGGAAAAAGAGTGAGGAAATATCACTCTTTTTTCTTTTTTGCACAAAGTCAGAGTTTTATGAATAAACGATCTTTCAAAATTGGGCAAGTCGTGGTAAGATGAAAACAATTTTTACGCGAAGGAGAGTTTTCTATGAAAAAGAAGAGTGCTGTCGGTGCAGCTGTTATTTTTGCTTTAACGCTTTTGTTCGTCACAGCGTGTGGGCAACAAAGCGATACGGCAAATAAGCCAGCCGACAACAGTGCAGCCCCTGCGGACAAACAACTGAAGGTGGGCGTCGTGCAAATCGTGGAACATCCGGCATTGGATGCTGCGCGTGAAGGATTTATGTCACAAATGGCGAAGAATGGATTTGAGAAAGATAAGCAAGTCGTTTATGATATTAAGTCGGCACAAGGGAATATGGACACTGCATTATCCATTGTACAAAAGTTCAAGGGAGATCAGGTGGATCTGATTCTGGCGATTGCGACTCCGACTGCTCAAGCCGCAATCCAAACAACCCAGGATATCCCGGTAGTATTCACGGCTGTAACCGATCCAGTGGAAGCAGGTCTTGTCAAGTCTATGGATAAGCCAGAAGGAAATGCAACGGGTACAACGGATATGAACCCGATCAAAGAGCAGCTTGAATTGCTCAAAGAAATCAAACCAGATGCGAAAGCAGTCGGTGTGATTTACAACTCGGGTGAAATTAACTCCAAGGTGCAAGTGGATGTGGCAAAAGCTGCTTCCGCTGAATTGGGACTGACGATTGAGGAAGCGTCTATCTCGAACCCAACAGAAGTGAAGCAAGCGGCAGAAGCAATGATTGGCAAAGTCCAAGCATTCTATGTGCCAACTGACAACATGGTGGTTTCCTCCATTGCGGCGATCCTGACAGTGGCGGAAGAGCATAAAATCCCGGTCATCGCGGGTGAAGAAAACTCGGTGAAAAGCGGTGCCATTGCCACTTACGGCATCGACTACGGCAAGCTCGGCGAGCAAACGGCAGATATGGCAACCAAAATCTTGAAGGATGGGGCAAAACCAGCGGAAATGCCGGTTGAAAAGCAAGCGGAAATGAAGCTCGTGATCAACTCGAAAGCAGCTGAAAAAATGGGCGTTACTCTGCCGCAAGCACTGCTGGATCGTGCGGACGAGGTCGTGAGCCAGTAACAACACGAGATTTTCGCTGATGATTGAAGGAGGAGCAAATGGGTTTCGCATTTAATGGAGCAATTGAACAAGGGCTGTTGTTTGCGATTATGGCTCTTGGTGTTTATTTAACCTTTCGTATCTTAAACTTTCCGGACATGACGGTGGATGGCAGCTTCGCCCTTGGCGGTGCATTGGCTGCCAAGCTGATCATCGAAGGAACCAACCCGCTGCTGGCGACGCTCTTGGCGATGGTCGCCGGTGCGGTGGCGGGTATCTTTACAGG
>DASQNU010000131.1:0-16285 GCA_035644815.1 Bathyarchaeia archaeon
AGCAAGAGTTCCGAATGTAATGATTTGCGCGACCCGATCGCGTCCATATTTATTGGCTACATACTGGATGACCTCATCGCGGCGCTCCACGGAAAAGTCGATATCGATATCCGGCATCGTGACGCGCTCTGGATTGAGAAATCGTTCAAACAGCAGATTAAACTTCAGTGGATCCACATTGGTGATTTTCAGTGCGTAGGCAACCAGACTGCCTGCCGCTGACCCCCGTCCCGGGCCGGTTGGAATGCCTTGCTCGTGGGCGTAGCGCATGAAGTCCCAGACGATCAAAAAGTAATCGGTAAAGCCGGTCTTCGTAATGATCGCAAGCTCGTGATCCAGTCGCTGACGGATCTCCTCGGTGATTTCCCCATATCGGTCCACACAGCCTTGCTCACATAGCTTGCGCAGGTAGATAACGGGATCCCTCGTCGGCGGCACCGGAAACCGCGGCAGGATATGCTGATCAAAAGCAAGCTCCAGCTCACAACGCTCCGCGATGGCCGCCGTATTGCTGATGGCCTCTGGCGCAAACGCAAACAGCTGCGCCATCTCTTCACCGCTTTTGAGGTAGTATTCCTCACCTTCATAGCGAAAGCGCGACTCTTCATCCACTGCCTTGCCTTCGCCGATCGCCAGCAGGACATCCTGCAGCTTTGCCTCATGCTTCTCGATGTAATGAACATTATTGGTAGCCACCAACGGAATACCTGTCTCCAGATGCAAACGCGCCAAGCGCTGATTCAGTCTTCTTTCGATTTCCAGCCCGTGATCCTGCATCTCCAGAAAAAAGGAGCCTCGTCCAAAGACTTGCTGATACCATAGAGCCGCATTTTTTGCCGCCTCTGTCTGTCCGGCCAACAGCAGAGAAGAAACCTCTCCCTTACCGCAGCCGCTAAGCGCGATCAAACCTTCACTATATTTTTGCAGGATGGCTTTGTTGATCCGCGGCAGCAGGTGGTATCCTTCCGTATGGGCAAACGAGCTGATGCGCAGCAGGTTGCGATAGCCGCGTTCATTCTCGGCCAGTAAGATCAGATGAAACGGAGGCGGCGCCTGCCTGGACCGATCCGTCAAATCGCCTTGCACGATGTATACCTCGAGCCCGATGATCGGCTTGATCCCGGCCTTCTTGCAAGCCTGATAAAACGGGATCGCTCCGTATAAATTGACATGATCCGTCATTGCCAGTGCCGACATCCCCAGTGCAGCGGTTTTGGCGACAAGCTTGTCGATTCGTGCTGTGGAATCCAGCAAACTGTATTCCGTATGTACATGCAGATGGATAAAGGAAGTGTCCATGCTTCCCCTCCTCCCTGTGGTTAGCGCCTAAATTTGGCCGTCTTAATGATTTCTATTATTATAGCATTGTTTACGAAAATGCGAACATACAATCGGCCGAATTTGCTTTGCGCCTGTTTCTCTTGTAGGATGAAAAGGTGGAGAAGGTTACTGGAGGATGATGAATCGATGTGGTCTGCTTTTTATTTGACAGGAGTGCTTGCATCCTTGATCGGGAGTGTCTATTACAGCATCAACGGCCGTAGACGTGAGATGCATCCGTTAGAAGCGAGAATGACACTCGGCAAGATGAATATGTCTTTAGGAGTGTTGTTGCTGTTGTTCGGGATCAACCAATATACGTACGAACCGTTAACAACCGTCCGGGTTATTGTCGGTCTCATGTTTTTGCTTGTCGGTCTTTTCAATTTCATTAAAGGTTCACGCAATTTTTTGACGAATCGTCGCGAATGGATGGCCTATCTAAAGAAGGAAAGCTAGCATCCAGCTGCACTTTCTGAGCTTATTTTCCAGCGTTTCCCTAAGCAGGAAAGAGACCATTCTTACCGAAAAAAGGAATATAACAACCTTTTCTTCTAAATAGTCTCCTTCCCCCGGCCACCGATGACCGGGATTATTTTTTTCCTCTATTGCCAGACGTTTGCGATAGCGGTGCTTCGCCAATCTGCGTTATACTCTTCTTGTGACGTTCTATTGCTTCAGACAACCGTGCTGTGTGCCTGCGGTTGTCCTTTTTATTTTCCCCACAATTCCGGCGGGTTCATTTCGTAGATACCGTTTTCCCGATACATATACTGATTCATGATGAATTCACGGCGAATGGTGGCATAATCCTCATGAAACTTTTTAATGTATTCATTGAGCTCCTTTTCCGGATACTTTTTCCCCATGGTTAACCCTTTCACCATGTGTTCAAAGACAATCAGCTTTTTCTTGCGTTGGGCTGGAATCGATTTGAGCTTTCCATCCACGGTAAAGAAATTTTGGATGACAGCTGCTTTTTCTGCTTCCTGTGTGCGCATAATCTCGGCTTCCTCCTGCTCTGTGGGCATTCCCTGCTGGAACACGATGTCCAAAATCGCGGTGACATCCTGCTTTAAGCGGTTGGCATGCAAATGAAAATAGATGGTATTTTTGTCTCTTCGCTCATAGATCAGCCCCAGCTCACGAAGCTTCTCCATGTGATGGGAAACCGTCGGCGGTGTCACTCCGAGCTTGCCAGCCAACGCTTGGCCGTGGAGTGGTCCATTGGCCAGTAAAGCGAGGATGCGTATGCGAGTCGGATCCCCTAATGTCTTATGGAAATTTACCAGGTACTGTAATTGCACTTGATACCCTCCTTTCACTTCGCATACTTTTTCGATAATCATCTAATTAGATATTAATCAAATTAACCTTGTTTTGTCAATTACTTACAAATGAAAAAGGCTCCCGTGGTTACGGCAGCCGCTTACATTTGTGAAATCGAGACGGAATATCTCGCAGACAAAGCCCTAGCGTTTCCGCTGGGCTTTTTTTATTCCGTATACGATTGTATTCATTTCCAGCTTGTTTGACCCCTTCAACAAAATGGTTGCACCTGGTCGCAGATGGGGACTCACTTTTCGAGGCAAGAGCTGCTTGCTGTTAACATGTTTTACTTTTGATGATGGAAACCCGGCTTTCACTGCTGCCAATCCGATTTGGCGGCCAGATTTTCCATAGGTATAGAGATAGTCAATCTTTTTATGAGCGACATATCTACCGACGTTTCGATGACCTCTTGCCGAATACTTGCCCATTTCCAACATACTGCCGAGAACGGCAATTTTGGTGCCTCTGCCCATTTTCGCTAGAACATCGAGGGCTGCCTTCATCGACTGAGGGTTGGCGCTGTACGTATCATCCAGGAGGCGGATACCGCCCGGCAGTCGGTATACGTTCATTCTTCGTCCAAGCCTCCGGTACGATTTCAGCCCCTTCTTTATCAAGGACGGGCTGCATTTCAACTGATGACAGACTGCGATTGCAAACAACGCATTGTAAATATTGTGTTTACCCAATTCCGGTATGAAAAACGTATATTTCTTTCCTTGTAAGATCGTTTGGAAAGACATGCCATTCCTGTGGAACCGGATGTTGAATGCTTTATAATGGGCCGGTTTGGCTAAGCCAACCTTGAAGATGCGCCCGGAAAAGTGCTTGGTCGCAAGTAGTCTGGAATTGGGATCATCCGCATTGAGAAAGAGTTTTCCCCGCTGTTTCATATATCGGATCAGTTCCGATTTTGCTCGGGCAATACCGGTAATTTTCCCGCCAAAGTTTCCGATATGTGCCGTTCCGATGTTGGTAATCACGCCATAATTTGGACGGAGTATGCGGCAATGGCTACGGATGTGGCCGGCATGAGTCATTGCGTATTCCAACACCGCAGCGCCATGAGCCGAAGTAAGCTGCTTTGCGTAACTTCGCGTGTGTTTCACATAGTTAAAACTCCCACGTGTCTTGACAATCCGCCATCTTCTCGTGAGGATCGAAGCAATCATTTCCTTGGTAGTCGTTTTTCCCACACTTCCGGTAATCGCAATGACAGGTTTATGCAGCGAATGCGCCCTGGCCACCTATCAATCCCTACCTTTCCCGATGAGTCACGCAATATTACGCACTTGTACCTCATCATATGTTGGGGGAAGATAGCCCGTATAGTCGATTGTCTGTGTAGGAAATTCACATTCAAATGTGATGCCTATCGAATGAACGTCTCCATACAAGTAATTGTTCTTCTGCGGCTGATATTCATACACAAATGCGACAGGACCAACTTTAATTTCAGCCGATGCTTCTTCTTTGGCTTCCCTCATGGCTGCTTCCACCAGTGTCTCTCCCGGTTCAACCCCGCCTGCTGGGAGGTTATAGTGAACGCCCTCATCATGATCGTTCTTAAACTCTACCAGAAGAATGGCGCCATTTTTTATAATCAGTGCACAGGCTCGAAGTCTTCGTTTCTCCATTACGAATCATTTCCCATTTTCGTTTATTTCGTTAAGCACAACGAAACAGGGCTGCTTGCTTGCAGCCCCGTCTCCTTTTTCTTTTGCCCGATTACTGATTCACGGCACTTTGATCCATGTACAAGAACTCCCATAGATGCCCATCGAGATCATGGAAACTCCACGCATACATAAAACCGCCCTGATCCATCGGCTCATTGGCTTGTGTTCCGCCCGCTTCGAGAGCCTTGTTGACAATCTCGTCGACTTTTTCCCTGCTCTCTGCCGACAATGCCACGATCACTTCTGCACTGTTTGCAGTATCCGCGACTTGCTTTTTGCTAAAGCCTTGGAAAAATGGTTCTACGAGCAGCATCACATAGATGTTCTCATTGATAACCAAGCACGCTGCATTTTCATCCGTAAATTGCATGTTAAAGGTAAAGCCAACCTTGGAAAAGAACTCCATCGATTTTTTCAAATCTTTCACTGGTAAATTGACAAAAATATTGCTTGCTGTAAGAGCCACAATCTATCACCTCGTTCATTTATTTATCCTCATGGTAGCATGAGAAATGGGAGGTGATTTCTTCTCGATTGCGATGTGTGAGCCTACCATCAAAAAATATGATTTACATGTCTGGAGTCGGTCCACCGTTGACTGTCCGCCTTTTCCATTCCACCCGGATAATGCTCCCTAGAATAATGATCAGGACAACAAGTTGCGGAATGATGACTTCCCAGCTTTGATACACTCCCAAAGTCGTAATTTCCGGAACTACCCCAGTCGTATGAGCCGGGAGTACACCGGAAACTTGCAGTGCATGAATGCCAACGCCCAGAAACTTAATGGCCATGTAGTACAGCAATAGGCCTGCCACGCGGAAGAAGAGCGTGATCGGAATCCGAGCGCTTGCTTTCAATATGGCGACGGCAATGACCATCAGGGTGAGGGCAGCAGTCCCAATACCCAGCAGCAAGTCCGACGGGTCAATCGTAGGCGCCATCCCCACGTAAAAGATGATCGTTTCCGCTCCTTCACGCATGACGGTCAGGAAAGCGGTAATGGAAAGCGACCACAATGCACCCTTCGCCAATGAGGCTCCGATCGTGCGCTCCACAAAACGATTCCAGCTTTGCATATTGGATTTTCCGTGCAACCACGCCCCAACGGTGACCATAAAGAACACCGCAACCAGGCTGGAAATCCCCTCTACCATTTCCCGCGAGCTTCCCGTCGAGAGATTCGAGAGAGATACGGTGAGCACTAGAGCCATCACGATCGAGACCACGATCCCCATGGCCGCTCCCGACCATATCCATTTACGCTTATCCTCGTTTCCAGAGCGCTTCAGCATCGCGAGCAGAGCAGCAACGATCAAGATCGCCTCCAAGCCTTCCCGAAACAAAATCGCAAAAGCATCCCAAACGGTATACGCGGATGCCTGAGCATATGGGGTTAGCCTTTGAATCAGTTGCTCGGCAGTTTGGCTTGCTTTCGTATAATCCGGTGCCGCAGAGAGCAGTAAGCTAGACAGGGCAATCATATCGTTTTCAATATCGCGATAGGCTTTCTGGGAACGCGTCGACACCTCGCCTTCCACCTCGGGCCAGGAGGAGACAAATGTCTCCATTTTGGCATAGGCGGCAGCGGCTTGCTTTTGTTCGATGTCCTTTTGCGCTTGCTGCACCAGCATAATCAGCCCTGCGATGGAATTTACAGCAGCTCCGTTCGCAGAAGTATCAGCCGCGGTTACTCTGCCGGCCGCATAGTCATCCAGAATCGTAATCAGCTCCTGCAATTTCCCTATCGCCTGCTCTTGATTGGGCGTCTCTGTGTTTAGCGCGATGCGAGCGCCGCTGAGCTTCACCTCAATCCTGCCGTACAGCTTGGAATCTTCCTTGCGAATCGCCGTTTCTGCTTTTCCCCATGCGGAAACGAATTGGTTGTACGTCTTTTTCGCTGAAGCCCAGTCTCCTGCTTGTACGAAAGTCAGCGTTTTCGTAAGAATAGGAAGCAAGGTTGTTTTGATCTTTTCATGGATTTGTGCCGTTATCTGCTCTTGATCGCCAGCCGATATGTAGGCATCCGTCGCCTTGGCAAGTGCCGATATGGCCGCATAAGCGTGCTTCGGGTCTTGATCCACCGTACTTAGAGCGGTTTCTGCTTCCTGCAAGGCTGCAGTGAAGGCTTTGGCTTCATTCGCTTCCTCTTTTTGCAACGAAACGGAAGCTGTCCGTAAACCGTTTATTGCTTTGCGCACGTTTTCCCAGTCAGCATCTCTGGCACTGATCAAGGCATCACTGGAATAGGAGATCAGCTGATTGTGCAAGGCGGTCTTGTCTTCTTCATTCGCACTCGCCGAAAAAGGGAAAACGGAAAGCATGAGCATGGCGAAGGTACACAGGATGATGCTAATTCGTCTCATTTTCAACCCGCTCTTCCTCTTACAGTAATGTATCACCAAGATAACCGCCCTCTTTCACGCCGGGCAGGCAGGCGTAGATGCCACTGCCTACATGCTCAATATATTCATTTAACCGGTCGATCTCCGCCAATTTGGCTTGCATCGGGATGAATTGCTGAAGTGGATCCCGATTAAAACAGATAAAGAGGAGCCCAGCATCCAACTGTCCAGTTTTGATGTCGATGCCATTGGAATAAGAGTAGCCCCGGCGGTGGATTTTGACCTTTCCCCCCATACTGGCGATGGCCATATGAGAATCAGCAGGGATCACAGGCTTGCCGCTTTTATCCAGCTTCGAATAATCGGCTGGGTCAAATTCGTCCGTTGCCCCAAGCGGTGCGCCGGAGTCGCGGTATCGCCCAAACGTGGCCTCCTGTTCTCCAAGCGAGGTCCGGTCCCACACCTCAATACGCATCCGGATCCGGCGGACGACCATGTAGGTGCCTTGGTCCATCCACGGTGTGCCGTCCTCCGCTTGCGCCCAAACAATCTCCTTGGCAATTTGCTCATCCGCGACGTTAGGATTGTTTGTTCCATCTTTAAACCCAAGCAAATTTCGCGGAGTTGAGCCTTTTGCATCCGCCGCTCCTGCCCGTTGAAAACCTTGCTGGAGCCACCTCAGTACCGCTTTGCCGCGAGCAATGCGGGCCAAATTGCGCAGGGCATGGAACGCCACCTGCTGATCATTCGCACAGACCTGGACAATGATGTCCCCATGAGACCATTCTTCCACCAGTTCATCTCGTTTGTATGCAGGAATATCTGCGAGTTTGGACGGTCGTTTGTTCGCCAGACCGAATCGATCATCAAAAAAAGACGGACCGAGACCAAAGGTGATCGTTGTACGCATCGGTTGCAAACCGATCGTTTCTCCTGTATCCACTGGCGGAACAAGCGGATTTTTGCTTTCCTCTCCGACATTCTCTCCCTTTGTCAGTCTTGCGGAAGCCACCGTCCAGTCCTGAAACAATTTTCGGACCTCCGCGATATTCGTAACCGTCAAATCAAACGCACCCATGCAGACAAAATCCTGCATGGGTGTAACGATACCAGCTTGATGGGGACCATAGAACGGGATGACCCCATTCGCATTTGTCAGCATGGAAGCGGCTGGTTTGCTGTTGTCAACGATTCCGAATCCTTTCATCGCGCCGGCGCCAAGGAATAACCCCAATCCTCCGGCAGCCCCCATTTTCAGCAGCTCACGTCTGCTGATGGAGGACTTTGCTGTTCGATCGTCTGCTTCCCGCTTCATTGGTTTATCCCTCCACCACGGTACCGATCTGGGAAAGTGGCTCGGCTAAAGCATCAATCGCCTGGCTCAGCTTTTTCACTTCATCTTCTTTCAGTTCCGTATAGAGGACATAGCCGCCGTCTTTACGGTAAGGCTGCAGCGTCGCATCCAGCTCTTTAAAGCGCTTGTCGATTTCAGCTGCAAGTTCTTTATTCTTTGCATCTACAGTGGGTTGCAGCACTTTGAAAATTTCATAGGCTCCTTCCACGTTTGCCGCAAAGTCGTACAAATCTGTGTGTGAGTAACGTTCTTCCTCACCAGTCACTTTGCTGGAAGATACCTCGTTAAGCAATTCGACGGCACCGGTAACGAGCATCGGTGCATCAATTTCCACACCCTCGACCTTTACGCGGAGCATTTTTACATCCTGCAGCAATTGATCCGCTACCGGCTCCATGCCTGCCAACGATTTATCCTGCCAAAGCGCTTTCTCCAGACGATGGAATCCTTTCCACTCATTCGCAGGCACATCACCCTCTCTGGCATCGATCCAAGGGTCAAAATCCCCGAGTGATTCCGCGATCGGCTCGATGCGCTCGAAATACATCCGCGAAGGAGCATATAACGCTTTTGCCTTTTCCATATCATTGGCTTTGATCGCGTCTACAAAAGCCTGCGTATCCTTCACAAATTGATCCGTTTGTGCGATCACAAATTGATGGTAAGCCTTTACTGCCTCCTCGAACTGATCAGGGCTAGTTGTATTCGCAGTTGTCTGCGGTTGAGCTGCTTGCTGTCCGGATGTTGCCGTCGCATTCGTATCAGCCGGCTGGTTAGCTGGTGTGCTCGCGCTATTGCCACATGCGGAAACGAGCAAGGCCAGGCCGAGAATCGGTGCTGTAATTCCTTTTCGTGGGTTAAACAAGGAAATCTCCCCTTATGTACAATTGATAATGATTATCATAACCAAGCAAATGATACTCCTTGGCACATGTTTCGTCAACTATTATTTTCCATATGACCAGCAACTTTTCTCGTTCTTTTTCGTACTTGAATAGAACGGGAATGATACCGTTACAAGGAGGGGTTCAGATGAATCCGTTTTTGGTTTTATTCATTCTGGCTGCTGGGCTCATTGGGGTCGCCTATTTCATGAGGGGATCAGTAAGCTTGCGGGCGCGGGATGAGTTTGCTACAAAAGATTATAAAGGCGATGCGTATTATGCGCAGTCCATGAGTACGATGCACAATGATCAGCACAGTGGTTTTTAATAAGTCCCAGTAAAAAGTTTGGCTCCGCCATGGATGTGGCGGAGCCTTTTTTACAAGTTAGTCTTTTTTTGCTTCCTTCACAGGTACAAACTCACCGGTAAAAGCATCGATATAACCTGCTTGCGTGTACTCGGACTCATAGACCAGGATTGGCTTCGGAGCCTTGTAACCAAAGAATTCAGGGTAAATATACATGAGCTTCAATGGTTGAGCTTTCAAGTAAGCTTTTGCCGCTTTTTTCTCTGACGCCACATTTTCATTATCCGGCAGGTCGACATCATCCTCTAGATTGTAGCCGAACCCTTCTATATCCCCCGTTGTGGAGTTTACTCGAACAGAGAAATAGTCGTTCTCAACCGGTACACCTTGATGGGTGGCATAAAAAGAGAAGCGGTAAGTATGCTCTGGCTCTATTTCTTCCTCGATTTCTTCAATGATGTCCTTATCCACCCATGAAGGGAACTTTGGCTTTTCCACAGGCTGATACACATTACGTAATTGGACTTCTTTTATATCTGTATCGATGAATCTCTCCACAAAGGTAGTTGCATACTCTAGCGCTTGTTCTTCTGTTAGCTTTGGCTGCGGTGCATCTTCTCCATGCCAAATATGGAAATCAATCACCTCACCGGTCTTTGCATCTACCCCAATCTCGATTTCACGATCCTCATCATCTGAGTCAGATTCCCAGGAATAGTAGATTTCATCCTCATCATTATCTTCATCATACATTTCAAACTTGCTCATATCGATGCCAAAAACGTTCTTCAGCAATTGTTCAGCTGCTTCTTGGTTGGGAGCGTACAATTTCTCCCCTTTTGGAGAAATTGTGAACATTTTCCCTTCGTTCTTGCTCTCTTCCCACAGATCCAAATCTTTCGGAATTTCACCCTTCACCGCATCCATTGGCCCTGAGTAACCAGGCTCATACTTCAGCACTGGCTTGGTTTTATAGACGCTATCATCTTCGTCCTCATCATCTTCGTCCGCTGGATACTCAATAATTTCCGATTTATTGTAAAGCAGCTCCATGTCCATTAGATCGGAATATTTTTCATCTGCTTCATTCTCAGATAACACATTTTTGGGCTTTGAGATGCTGGAATCCTTGATATTAAATGGGCTTTCATTTCTGAAATAAACAACGCGTCCTTCGCTGTCAACTCGAATCAGTATTTCTGCACCGATAAGAGGGATGTTATGAATCATCCGTTCATAAGTGAATCTTTTGTATCCTACGTCGTCTTTGTCTTCGTCTTCTTCCTCTTCCTCTGCGTCTTCCTCGATAACTTTATATTTTTTCGCATCCGCAGTCATGATCTTTGCTAAAAATTCGTCTGCTTTTTTCTTAGCTGTATCATAATCGGGTGCTTTTCCCTCTTCTTCGTCTCTCGTGTGGAAACTATAACTAATCAGCACGCCAGTTTCTGCATTCAGATCAATATAGGCGTATTCAGCTTCTCTGCCTCTTTTGCCATTATCCAGCTCGAATTCCCATGTCTCTGGCTGGTATTCATTTCCCTCATTTATGTAAGCGCTGCTCACCTCAAAATCCTTCAACTCAGGCAGCTGCTTGATGATCTTCTGCAAAGCACGGTTCATCTCAGCAGGAAGCTTTTTGATCGCTTTCGCTTTTACTTTCCCTTTTCCTTTTTCCACTACTTTCTCTTTTGCTTCCTGAGCCTCTTCCAGCTTCTTCAACCATGCCTCTTTGTTGGACAATCGGTCCTCATGGTCTTTTGGTTTCGCCGCCCATGCTGGAGTTGCCGAAAGCAAGCTGACTGCTACAGCAGAAAGAGCAGCTTTTTTCCAAATCTTCATTTGATTTCCTCCTTTTTCCTATAACACACAATCAAATATAGCAACACTTTGAAATATTTTCCATAGTTTTTCCAATAAAAAAAGACACCTTTGTGAAGCGGACTCCACTTTGGCATCTTTTAATAGATTAACGCTCAAGTATTTGGGCGGTTACCATGGCTTTCCCGACCATGACTTCACCGTGGTACACCGATACTTCTACTTTTCCTACCCTTCTGCTGATATCCAGCAATCGTGGGACTACCTCAATCCGGCTTTCCATTTGCACGGGCTTCAAAAAGTACACCGTAATATTTTCCGGCATCATGTCCCCTCGTCTATGCTGCCTGAGCAGATTACAGGCAGCCTCGACCATGACGGTGGTTAAAATGCCGCTTGCCACCGTGCCCAGATGGTTGGTCATTTGCGGAGACACTTCGCCATAATAGGAAAGCGTATCTCCCTCTTTTTCTTCGCGGAAATGGTTCATGATCAGATTCGGGAAGGTCTCTCCCGTCTGCGGCTGTTTCTGAATATACTGCAGGGCTTTTAGCACATCTTGACGACTAAGCACTCCCACCAGCTTTTTATAGTTATCCACGACAGGTAACAGCTCGATGCCTTCCCACACCATCGTGTGGGCACAGGAGGCAACTGATACGCGCGGAGAGGTCGTAATCGGGTTTTTCGACATCGCTTTTTCAATGGTGACCGTTGGTTCATGGCCAATGATGTCTTTTGATGTAATAATGCCGACCAGCCGCATTTGCTCGTCAACGACCGTAAAGCGTGTTTCCCGATACCATTCTGTATACTGATGCCACTTGGCGATTGGGTCCCAGGGATGAAGAAGAGGCGTTTCCGCCAAGGGCTTGAGAATGTCCTCTACCATGACGATCTCTTTTTTGATCAGTCGGTCGTAGATCGCCCGATTGATCAAGGCAGCCACGGTAAATGTATCGTAGCTGGAAGAGATAATCGGCAAGGCGAGCTGATCCGCCAGTGCTTTCACCTCATCGCTGGTATCGAATCCCCCTGTGACCAGGACGGCTGCCCCTTGTTGCAAAGAAAGCTTGTGCGCTTGATCGCGGTTTCCGACAATCAGCAGGCTGCCCGCTTCCACGTAGCGCATCATCGCTTCCAGCTTCATCGCACCGATGACAAATTTGTTCAGCGTTTTATGTAATCCTTCCTTGCCGCCCAGCACGTGTCCGTCCACGATATTGACAACCTCGGCAAAGGTCAGGCGCTCGATGTTTTCCTTCTGTTTCTTTTCAATCCGTACGGTTCCGACGCGTTCGATGGTGCTGACGTAGCCTTGTGTTTCCGCTTCCTTGATCGCTCGGTAAGCGGTGCCCTCACTAACATCCAGGTCTTTGGCAATCTGTCTGACAGATATTTTCGTCCCCACAGGGAGGCGGTCGATATATTGTAAAATTTGTTCGTGTTTGGTCGCCATCGGTCTTCCCCCTCCTCCGACAAATATAACTGAACAGGAAGCAAAAAAAAAGAGCAGCTTTCGTCAGCTGCATCTTGCAATTATATAACATTAAGGGGGTTTTCATCGTGCTTTTATCTTACCCCGGAAATGTTACAGGATTATTACAACGCAATTACAGTTTCTTTTCATTTTTATGGAAAACTGGAGGTCAGCTCTTACCACATGAGGCCAATGACTCCTTGAACCGCTCCGATGATGCCGCCAAGGATAAAGCCAAGCACGGTAATCATGCGGAATTCTTTTCCGGATATCCCTACAATCATTTCCTCCACGCGTTCCAATGGGAAAGATTCCACCTGACGGGTCACAATTTCGGTGATCGACAGCTTGGTGAAAAGCGTTTCCACATTTTGCTCCATCAGTGTAACCGCCCATTTCGTCACACGCGGGATCAACTCTTGCACAACACTCTCCCGCCAATTGGAAAACCAGTGAGCTGGCGGTTGGTCTAACCATTCCAGCGACTGCTCCTCCAGGCGTTGAAACAACGCTTCTGACCATTCATCGATTTGGGCTTCCCCGATCATGGACACAACCTCATGCAACGGCTTTTGCAGCAGCTTGTCTACTTCCTGATGCAAAAAGTCAGACAGGCGCTGTGCCAACTCCGGACTCTGCAAAATATCTTCCAGGTACGGGAGAATTTTGGCAACCATTTTGTCATCACCTAGAAACATGCCCATAAGACCGCCAAACATCCCGCCTCCCCCGCCAAGCAAGCCGCGAATCATTTGCTGCACATCTCTTTGCCCTTCGGAAGAGCGCAAATAATCAGCAAACCGCTCCAGTATCATGCGTCCGAGCGAATCTACCGAAGCTTTCAGACGGTCTCTCGCACTCTCCGAGACAAGACTTGCAATCGTCCGCTCGCCATGGCGATGAAGAAGCATTCGGATGCCGTCCTTCCATTTATGCTGAATGGGTTGCCGAATGTGTTCGCTCCACCCTCCTTCAGCTGTAAACAGTCCCGGAACCCAGCCTTGGATCTGCTCCTTGAGACTGCGATCGCTAGCCAACCATTTTTCGAACAGACCAGTAAGCCATGCGCGCAGCATCGCTTCTGCTCCAGATTGGGCAATCGCCCTTTTTACGCCTTCTACTGTTAGCAAATGATGCTCCACCAACCTGCCCATTTGCACCCCGATTTCGTCTCGTCGCCGCGGGATCAACCCGGGGGTAAAGGGCACGCGAAAACTCCCGATCATCCAAGGTTTATAGGGTCGGAAAAGCATACGGATGGCGAGCTCGTTTGTGACCCCGCCAATCACTGACCCAATTCCTATATTCACTAGCAATAGCGCCCAGTCGTTCAATGCAAACACCTCTCTATCAAGGAACCAAAGTTATTAGGCTCTCATAAAATAGACTAACCTAACGCCTACGGGAAGGGGATATTCATGTTACAGGTCCGTACCACTATCCGAGCGTTGGAACCGACATCTGCAGAAACTGATCTCTATCTTCCCAAAAGCGTCTGTCGCAAATGTAAAATTCCACTGTCTGCCCTGACCATTCAGTTTGGCAGCATGCAGGCAACCGGTCAAGTAAAAGAGTTCGAACGCTCCTCTACCACTATGATTCGACCATCGCTTGCTCGTACCTTGCGCATTCCTACAGGCATTCCGCTGCTGCTTCGGTATGAAGCAAATCTGCAACGCCTTGTATTTGGTCCGCTCATCGGCATCCTCGTCTCCAAGTATTCGCAAAATGCGCGAAACCCCTATGGTACCTTTACGCCTTTTCTCAATGAAATTACTGATATTTGTCGGCAGCGCGGCGGGGTAGCCGTCGCCTTTCGCCCGCAGGACGTCAACTGGGAAGAAGAGACCGTCCGCGGCTTGATTCGTAGAAATGGCTTGTGGCATAAAGCTACACTTCCATTGCCACAATGCATCTACAACCGAATTGGCAACCGCAAATCCGAGAAAGGCGAAGAATTGGAAAACTTGATTACGCGTTGCAAAGAACGGCAAATTCCGTTTTTCAATGAACATTTTTTAAACAAATGGCATGTCCACCGAGCATTGCAGGCTGTTCCGGAAGCAACACCCTATCTGCCCAAAACCGTTCGCTATCACGCTCATCAAGACCTTGTTGAGATGGTGCGCAGCTTTGACTCCGTATATGCAAAGCCGACCAACGGCAGCATGGGCCAAGGGATCTTTCAGATTCGCAAATCCTCCGCCGGTTACAAGCTGACACGCCCCACTCCTAGCGGGACGGCCACCCAGACTTTCCAAGATGTCATGGCCTTACATCGGGCTTTGCAAAAACAGACAAAAGGAAAACAGTATCTGCTGCAGCAGGGACTCTCGCTGATCGGGCGCGGAGGAAAACCGGCCGATTTCCGCGTTCTCGTGCAAAAAGACAACCGCGGTAAATGGAGTGTCAGTTCGCTGGTTGCCCGGCTTGGTCAAAACAAAGTGGTCTCCAATATTGCCCGCGGCGGATCGATGCTCTCTCCCCGTCAAGCCCTGCTCATATGCGGCCCCCGGTCCGGTTCCACCAGCGTGGAGGAGATCAAACGAGTAGCGCAAAAGCTGGCGCACATGCTCGAAGAAAGCATCCAAGGTCATTATGCTGAATTTGGAGTCGATCTTGGTGTAGATACACGTGGCCGTATTTGGCTTCTGGAGGTAAACAGCAAGCCTTCAAAATCCTCCTCGTCCGTACAACAGCCGCAAGTGGATACAGAAGAAGGAGAGCAGCAGCTGATCGTACGCCGTAAGCCCAGACCTTCCGTCGTCCGCATGCTTGATTACGCCGCCTATCTGAGTGGCTTTCCGCTTCCAAGCAAAGAGAAAAAGAAAGTCATAGTCGCGAAAAAGAGAAAACGCAAACGCAGGTGACTTCTATGTATAAACAAAGAAAAACCTTGGGAATCATCGCTTATTGCAATGGGTCCCAATTTATGGAAAAAGGCTATTACAAAAAGCTGACCATTATCGGACGCAAATTGGGCATCCGTGTCTTTGTTTTTTCACCAAAACGAGTGGATTTTGAACGCAGACTGGCTTCCGGTTATGAATATCGTCAAGGCGTGTGGCAAGCTGTGACGCTGCCGCTGCCCTCCTTTATTTATGACCGTTGCTTTATCGGTCCGTCCTATCGCCACTATAAACCATTTATTGAGAAGTTGCAAAATGATCCCAACATCGTGTTTCTCGGCCGAGGCTTATCGGGAAAATGGCAGGTCCACCAGATATTGAGCCAATCCCCGGAGCTGCAAAAATGGCTGCCCAATACCCAGTGGTTCAGCATGACAAAGCTGTTTGACCTGCTGCAGCAACAAAACGCCGTCATCATCAAACCGGCAGCTGGCACACATGGAATCGGTGTCGTGCGCATTTCCGGTAAAGACGGCACGTATGCGGCAACAGGCAGAGCTCCTGGGAATAAGCCGTTTCGCAAGCGGTTCCGTTCGCAAACAGAGCTGAAGAGCTTTCTCGCCGACTTTATGGGAGAACGCAAATTTCTTCTTCAACCTTACTTGACCCTGCACACACCTGACCGGACACCATTTGATGTACGGGTGCTCGTGCAAAAAAACGGGCATGGGCAGTGGGAAACAACCGGGAAAGCCGTGCGTATTGGTGATAAGGAGAATATCACATCCAATCTGCATGGAGGAGGGAGGGCCGTTCCACTCTCCGATTTTCTTGCCGATATCTTCCCCTCACAACAGCGGAAGCGCATCGAGGAAGAGATCGATCAGGTTATCAGCTTGCTCCCGTCTTTTCTG
>DASQNU010000132.1:0-10347 GCA_035644815.1 Bathyarchaeia archaeon
GACCATCATTCGGGATGAAATGCTGTACTTCTGGCCGCAAATGGAGACCAAGATCATGAACGAAGGCTGGGCTTCGTATTGGCACAGCCGCATCCTGCGCGAAATGGATCTGACGGAAGATGAGACCATCGAGTTTGCCAAGCTGCACTCATCCGTTATCCAGCCATCTCCTACAAGCATCAATCCCTATCATTTGGGACTGAAAATATTTGAAGATATTGAAGAGCGCTACGACAATCCGACCAAGGAAGAGCAAGAGCGTTTCGGGCGAAAACCCGGACAGGGGCGTGCCAAAATATTTGAGGTGCGCGAGCTGGAGTCGGACACCAGCTTCATTCGCAACTATTTGACGGAGGATCTGGTCAACAAGCTGGATCTGTACATGTTCGGCAAGCAGGGCAACGATTGGGTGGTGACCGACAAGGCTTGGGAGCAAGTGCGCGACGGTCTGGCCGGAGTGCGGGTGAATGGCGGCTTCCCTTACATCACCGTCTGGGACGGCGACTATCTGCGCATGGGTGAGCTTTACCTGAAGCATCATTTTGAGGGGCTGGAGCTGGATACCAAATACATTGAGAAGACGCTTCCCTATGTGCATACGCTGTGGAACAAGAGCGTTCATTTGGAGACTGTGATTGAAGATCGTGGCGTGCTGTTTACTTATGACGGGAAAAAGGTGCATCGCAGGTTTTTATAAGATTCTAAAGAATAGAAAAGGGCTGTTTGGAGAGAGGATAATCCGAATAGCCCTTTTTTTGCTGGTTATGGGGTAGCAAGGAATCAATTGACAGGAAAAACGGACCATTTTATAATGTGTGTATAATACAACAGTTGTAAAGAACACGATATGGAGGTTTATGATGAATCGTGACGAGATCATCACGCTGCGATCAGCCGTACAGCAATTTATCCGCTTGTTTGGAATATTGGAACAGACGGAGACACCATGCGGATTTTCGATGTCTTTATCACAGGTGTTTGCCATGCAGGAGCTCGAGAAAAGCTCCATGTCGATGAAAGAGCTCGCGGAAAAGCTGCGATTGGAACGAAGCTCGGTCAGCCGGTTGATCGACAGCCTCGTGAAAGGCGGCTTTGTTTCCCGAGAGCTAAATGAGCAAAATCGTCGGGAAGTCGTTCTTCGATTAACCGAAAAAGGGGAAAGGTCAATGGAGACGCTGCGTGAACAATCCATCCGCTTCTATGAATCCATCTTAAGCAATGTGGAAACAAACGAGCAGCACAAGGTATTGGAAGGCTTTCAGATCTTTACGGCTGCTCTGAAACAGACAAGGGGGGAAGTCCAATGAATTCGAAGACTCAGCTGACCACCTCGATAGCCTCACTGCTGCTGGCTTTTTTGGCCTCTTCCCATCACTGGCTGCATATGACCGTTTTATTTTTAGTAGGGAGCCAGACGAGTATGATGGCCACGATGTCGAGCATGGTTTGGTTGCGCAGGCTGATGATTGCAGTGACTGCGATCACGATCGGTGTGTCGCTTTACCGCCTGCTTCGGCATAAGGGGTGCTCAAAGGCTATGAAGTATGTGACAATCATTTCGGCTATCCTGTCCGTGGGATTCATCGTGTACACATTAGTGACATTCGGGTGGTAAGCAGCTTTTATGTTCAATAGGTGTATTGTACAACAAATGATTTTTACACATGAAGGAGGACTCAAGATGAAAAAAGTGTACTATGTGGTTCTGATACTTACGTTTTCCATTGGAAGTGTCGCTTCGGCAATGACCAATACTCCTGTACCTGCCGCTCATTCTATCCCGAGTCAACCTGACAGTAGGCATCCCGCCACAAATCATTCGAAGCCCTATGAAGGCTACCAAGACAGGTCG
Source organism: Bathyarchaeia archaeon (assembly GCA_035644815.1). Taxonomy (GTDB): domain Bacteria; phylum Bacillota; class Bacilli; order Brevibacillales; family Brevibacillaceae; genus Brevibacillus_F. The sequence continues at coordinate 1,853 of DASQNU010000132.1, forward strand.
ATCCGTGCATTGTCCACAGAAGAAATAGAAAACTTTCAAATGGGAAAGGGTGCAGGGTACGCCTTGGCTGCTGAGCTCAATCATTATCCCGGACCAAAGCATGTGCTCGAATTGGCGAAAGAGCTTGAGCTCACTGCTGAGCAGGTACAGATTGCAAAGGAACAAGAGCGGCTCATGCAAGAGAAGGCAATCGGTATCGGCAAACAAATCATCGCACTGGAAAAGCAGCTGGATGATGCTTTTCGTTCCAAGACGATTACAGAATCACAGTTGCATTCACTCACTCAACAAATCGCGGAGGCAGATGGCAGGTATCGATATGTCCATTTGCAGGCCCATCTCGTCATGAAAAAGGTGATGACGGAAAAACAAATCGCTCGTTATGATCAATTGCGCGGATATCGTACTGAATAGGAAAAAGGAAAAGGAGAAGGGATACGTTCCCTCTCCTTTTTTGGCACAATGATACTTTCCAGCGGATCATTTATTCGATCAGGCTGATTATTTGATTTTTCCCGTTTCCAGATCAATGGTCAGCTTGCTATCTTTGGGGCGAGAATCATGATAGAGCGAGGCGAGCGCTTCACTTAGAGTCCGGGTCATCTCGTCTTTTGAGTCAGACAGTTGTTCAATCACCTGTTCCAGACGCTCGTCCGTTTCTTCATCACCTTGGTAATGCGCAATCATGCCACCTGCGAGCAGATCCCCAATGGTCAGGTTATTTCCTACTTCTTTGCGGGCCAGCTGCTGTGCTTGCTGAAGTGCTTCTTCTTTCTTTACCCCTTGTTTGATCAACAGCTCAGCTAGCATGCCAGGCACCAGCTTGTCTAATCCATCCTTGAGGAACTGCTGCGCATATTCGGGGAAAGGGAGGCCATCCGTATCATAGTCAATGTCTTTTACCGTCTTGGTGCTGATTTTCATCTTGTAATCATCCGTAATCTCGATGTAACGATAAGGCGACGGATAGGTGACGAGTGATCCCGTCTCGATGTCAAAAAGAAAGTTATCATTATTCGTTTCTTTTTTCACGATATCATGAGCATGAAAATGGCCGGTAAAAACAGCCTTCATCCCCAGGTCAGCCAATCGCTTCGAGACATTTTGCCAATTCTTTACGACATAGTCGGGAAAAAATTCATCCTGCAAAGAAAAATGCTCGATGATCCCGTGATGGGTCATTCCGAGGACCAGCTTCCCTTCGCTTCTTGCTTCCTTGATTTGGTTTTCAATCCATTTGAAACGGCTGCTGGAGAAGGCGCCGCCTGTTTTCGGATAGTCATCCTTCAGATTCGTACTGTACAAGGCAGAATCCATGACGATCAAACGAATTCCTTCAGCGGGTTCTACCACATAGCTAAGAGAATGGGAGTCTTTGGCGATTGCTTCTCCATACCCAAAATCTTTATAGATCGATTTGAATTGCTTGGGCGAAATGTGGTCAACGGCTTTCGTTTTGTTGCCTTCAAAGGATACGGCATGGGGATTGTTGATATCGTGGTTACCCTCGATGACGTACACTTTCTTGCCGCTTTTCTCAACTTTTTTGAGATAGTCAGCAAACTGCTCGTGACTGATTTTTTCGCCATCCTTGGTCAAATCGCCGGAAATCAGGACGACATCTGCATCACTTTCCATAATATCGTCAAGCGCGGCTTCCAGAATCGCTTTACTTTCCGCCAATAGCTTACGGTCACCGGCGAGATACTTTTCAAAGGCTTCCCCGGTAGTCCCCAATTCAGGCGCGTAATAGTGCGGGTCAGAAAAAATGGCGATTTTCACAGGCTCAATTTCTGCCTGCTGTTCCTTCGCCTGTACAGGCAAGGCGGTATGGCTGCAAAGCAATGTTGCGGTGAGCGCTGCCACTGCGCAGAGGTGCCCCTTTTTCATATGAATCCTCCCTATTATTCGATCAGTTTGAATCTACGATAGCGAAAGAAGAATAAGGTGGTATGATTATTTTGTTAAGGATTCCCAATTTTTTGTTGAAAAAATTTATAGTTATTCTATAAAAATATAGAAAAGCAGCCGGAATTATTTATCGGCTGCCAGATCTATTTATTTTCATACATGACTAACTCGGGTTTTACGCTATTGTTTGTTCCTCTAGTTTATTTCCTTTCTTACTCTCCCATCTAGTGATGACAAGGGCTGCCAATGAGTTTCCTACCACATTAACAACTGTCCGTGCCATATCAAGGATACGGTCAATCCCGGCAATGAAGGCAAGTCCTTCGAGAGGTATTCCAACACTTCCAAGGGTTGCAAGAAGAACTACGAATGAAACACCCGGAACACCGGCAATTCCCTTGGACGTTACCATTAATACAAGCATCAATGTGATTTGCTGGCCGATGCTCATATGAATCCCGTACATCTGTGCGATAAACATGGCTGCAATCGCTTGATAGAGAGTGGATCCATCAAGGTTGAATGAATAGCCGGTTGGAATGACGAAAGATGTAATTGCCTTTGGACAACCCAGCCTCTCCATTTTTTCCATGATTTTGGGAAGCACGCTTTCAGAGCTGGCTGTCGAAAATCCTAATATTAATTCGTCTTTTAAATATTTTAGTAGTTTAAAAATGTTATATCCAACTAGTTTTGCTGTAATGCCCAACACGACAACCACGAAGAAAATCATCGATCCGTAAACAACCAGAACCAGTTTTCCAAGCGGTATTAACGAAGATAACCCGAATTTGGAAACAGTTACGCCAATCAAGGCAAATACCCCAATTGGTGCCAGCTTCATGATTTGGTTCGTCACATAAAACATCGCATCCGCAGTACCTTTGAAGAACTGGACAACCGGTTTTCCTTTTTCGCCAATAGCCGCTACTCCTAATCCAAACATGACGGAGAAAAAGATAATAGCAAGCATGTTCCCTTCGGCTAAAGATTGGATGATGTTAGTCGGGACGATATTGACGAAGGTGTCGACCATCGAATGTGACGCCGTCGTTTCCGATGTCTCTACATACGAATGAATATCGGTTTTCGCAAGTTGGGAGCGGTCCACCCCAGTTCCCGGATGGAATAGGTTGGCCGCAAGCAATCCGACTACGATCGCGATTGTGGTGACGATTTCAAAATACAGGAGGGTTTTGCCGCCCAGTCTTCCTAATGACTTCATATCACCTGTCCCAGCCACTCCTACAATCAAGCTGGAAATAACGATTGGAATCACAATCATTTTGATCAAGCGTATGAAGGTATCTCCAATTGGCTTCAAGTATTCAGCCACATGGGGATTTCCATAAAAAATCCCACCGACGACAATACCGAGAACCAAACCTATTAAAATTTGCCACGCTAGTCCAATTCTTTTCATGTTGTCACCTCTATGTTGTTTAATTTCAATAAAAACCATTGTATTATTTTTTGTTCTATATAAACAATAGATAATTTGGATTACATGAATCTTAATTTGACATGCGTAGGGATTGTATGGAAATAAGACAGGGTATGAAAAGGGAAAATGGCTGATCTGCCAGGATGCATTTCGAAAAGTAGAGTTGAATCAACACTTCCAGAAAATGTCTGTGGAACATATACTGATATCAGCAGTTGAAATGGGAAGAGGAGGGGTAGGATGGCGGTTAGCAAACTATCACAGTGGGAAGCGGTATTATTGGAGGTCATTCGTCACCATGGCATAGAGGAAGAGGAGCTGCTAGCGCTTTTCAGGGAAGGTGACTATCAAAAATTTTATCAGATCGATGCAGGGAAATACGATTTCTCCGATCTTCTCGAGCTGGCAAGGAAAGAGTGGGCAACGTTTGAACACGCCGTGCGTGAGGGATATCAGGTGAAATTCAGTACATATGGCGGGATCAAAACCTTGCTCCGTCTACGATTTGGGCTGGAGGCAGACAAGGATTACCAAAGCCAAGAGACTTATCTCGATCTGGTGAAGCTAAAGAGAGAAGAGCTTGGTTGGCTTCGTTCTACCATTTCTCCCAACTGGTCCTTCCTCGAAAATGAAGGTGAAGATGAGACGGGAAAGATCAATGTTCGCATACAACTCACATAACAGGATAGGAAAAGAACCGAGTGCTAAAAGGATTAAGCATCGCGGTTCTTTTCGATTATTCATCATCCGACTCTACGAACATTTTCAGAGCAAACAGCTTTTCATCCCAATATTGTTCAAAGAAGTTGAGCCATTGCTTGATTTCAACCAGGGGTTCCGGTTGAAGCCTGTAGCGGGTTTCCCGTCCGACCTTTTTACTGCTTACAAGACCGGCATCAGACAAAACGTGTAAATGTTTGTTCACAGCTGTACGTGTAATTGGGAAACATTCTGAGATGGCAGCAATCGGCATTTCTTTATCGGCGAGTAATGTCAGCATCCGACGGCGGGTGGGGTCGGCGATTGCCTGAAACACATCATGCTTTAACGCTGGCGCTGCCAACTTACGCCTCTACATAGTTGACCAGTTTTTCTTTGACAATGCCTTCCCATCCGCCGTTCATGATTTCACGAATGGCCGAGTGCGGTTGTCCGAACTCTGTAGCTTTTGCCGCATCCCAACCAGAATGGATCAGGGTGAATTCTGTTTTTCCGTCCTCAAGCTGCTTCAATTCAAACGTAAGGTGCCAATCTTTCCCCCAGTCGAACCCTACACGATGCGGGGGATCGAGTTCGGTTACTTTGCAAGGGGAATCACCAAAATGACCAGCATGAAGGATGAAGTCACGCCCCACAACCGGTTCAAACGTATTAGGCATCCACCATGCGGCAATGCCTTCTGAAGTGGCAACAGCCTTCCACACTTTTTCAATCGGAGCATTCAGTACAACCGTTTTACGGATTTCAGGTAGTGTTCCTTGTGTTTGCATGATCAAAACCTCCTAGTTATGTAACACCCGTGGGTGTCATTTATGATAATAACACCCATGGGTGTCACTTTGCAACGGACTTGCATATTTCACCCTTAAGATTGGCAACGCTGGATCTTCCTTCCGGTTCCATTTTATGCATGCCATCATTTGGAACTTCAAGCTTATTTTTGCCGATCATGCGTAAGAATATAAGCGTGCCGTCACACACATGGGTAACATAAATAAAAGCCAATCAAAACACCGTTCATTCGTGTTTCGATTGGCTTTTTATATGTTTAGATGAGAAAGAATTTCGATTAAGTCTTATGGGCGCACCTTATCATCAGAATAATTCAACGGAAAGAAAAAGTCTACTCTTTTTTGCGGATTTTCCTTATAGTGATCATGCTGCTACCGCGGAGCAGCGCACGATGAATAAAACAGGAGAGTGAATTATGGATTATTCGAAAACAAAAGTGCGTCTGATCACCACGGGGTTGTTGCTCGGTTTGGTTTTGTCCTCCATTGAGCAGACCGTTGTTTCAACTGCGATGCCTACGATCGTCAAAGAATTAGGGGGACTTTCGCTATATAGCTGGGTATTCACCCTTTATATGCTGACTTCGACAGCGACCATGCCTATCTACGGTAAATTGGCGGATCTGTATGGGCGAAAAAAAGTATACTTGGTCGGATTGTTTCTCTTTCTGATAGGCTCGCTGCTCTGCGGTTTTTCCGGGAGCATGACAGAATTAATTCTCTATAGAGGGATTCAAGGGCTTGGAGCTGGAGCGTTAATGCCCGTGGCTTTTACCATCATTGCAGATCTGTTTTCGCCTGAAAAAAGAGCAAGGTTCATGGGATTGTTTAGTGCCGTTTTTACTTTATCGAGCATTTTAGGACCGGCAGTTGGTGGCTTTCTTGTCGAATATGGGAACTGGAACACCATCTTTTTCCTCAATCTTCCCATAGGCATCCCTGCTTTTTGCCTCATTGCCTATGCCTTGCAGAAAAGCGTGGCCAGCGAAAAGCGGAGCGTGGATTGGTTGGGAGCTGTGACCTTTACGGCTGCGATTGTCTCTATCCTCCTCGCACTGGTAATGGGAGGAGAGCCGCAGGGGGCGATGAGTCAGGAAGGCTGGGGCTCTTCCCTTGTCGTCACGCTGTTTAGCACAGGGCTTCTCCTGCTGGTGCTTTTCATTTGGATCGAAGCCAAGGCAAAAGATCCGATGATCCCACTGCACCTGTTTCGTATCCGGACGCTTCTTTTTAGCAACCTCACCGGATTTTTCGCCGGTGCGGCACTATTTGGAGGGATCGCCTACATCCCGTTATTTGTGCAAGCGGTGATCGGGGTGAGTCCATCAATGGCTGGCTATGCATTGACACCACTGATGCTTGCTTCTGTGGTGACCTCGACGCTCAGCGGCCGCATGATGAACAAGTTTTCCTATCGGACCATTTTGACCGTGAGCCTTGCACTCATGACCATCGGCTTTTTCTTGCTTAGCCGCATGACTGCAGCCATATCGATCGGGGAAATGATTCTCATTATGGTAATTACCGGCCTTGGTATGGGGGCGATTTTTCCGACGGTAGGCACAGCCGCACAAAATGCCGTCGATATGAGAAACCGTGGAGTTGCGACCTCTTCCAACCAATTTTTTCGTTCGATTGGGGGGACTATCGGGGTCAGTATTCTCGGCAGTCTGCTGGCAGAGCGTTTGGCATCAGGAATCACTCGAATGCGCATGGATGTTCAAGACATTCCAATGGAACAATGGCAGCAGTTGTCCAACCCGCAAGTGCTGCTTCAACCGGAAACGCGCGCTTCGATACCACAAGAGCTGCTGCAGGCGCTCCAATCCGTATTCAGTGATGCATTGAGCCTTGTGTTCGCAGCGGGAATGGTATTTGTACTGGTTGCCCTTGTCGCGAGTGTTTTCATGGGACGGACCCGTTTGGCAGAAGCAGCTAAAAACTGATCGGAAAGAACCGCCGCTCCACGCGATATGCGGGAAATGGCGGTTCTTTTCTAGCGTCTCTCTTTTTTTAGGACGTTGTACTACCGTTCCAGGCGGGCATAAGTTCTTTTCGCACATATTCACCCAAATAGCCGTAAGACATTTGCACCTCATCCTCGGTTGCTGCCTGTACATCCGTTAACTGATAGGGGATGCCGAGTTCCTTCCACTTGTATTCGCCCATCTTATGAAAAGGGAGCAGCTCGACTCTCTCGATATTCGGCATATCTTTGATGAACGCGCCGATCTGGCGGAGGCCGTCTGGATCATCCGTCAGACCCGGAACCAGCACGTGTCTGATCCATGTGGGGATGTTATGCTCAGCCAAATACTTCGCAAATTGCAGCACCGATGGATTATGGACGGTGGTGAGGGCGTGGTGCTTCTGATCATCCATTTCCTTCAGGTCAAGCAGGACCAAATCGGTATACTGAAGCACCTCGGCGACGGTATCATTCCAGATGTAACCGGTCGTATCGAGAGCGGTATGAATCCCGGCTTCCTTGCATGCACGGAAGAGGTTACGTACAAATGGCGCTTGTACCAGCGGCTCACCTCCGCTTACCGTAACGCCGCCTCCCGAAGCACGGTAGTAGGGCAAGAATTTCTGGGCTTCCCGAAAGATGTCGTCACTATCTGCCAACCGCCCTTCATTGATGTGCCATGTATCTGGATTGTGGCAAAATTTGCAGCGCATCAGGCATCCTTGCATGAAGAGGACGTATCGGATGCCGGGTCCGTCATCCAATCCCATTGTTTCTACCGAATGAATCCTGCCTTCCATATCATCACATTCTTTCGTGGAAAGTTCTGTTGATTACATCTAGCTGCTGTTCACGAGTCAATTTGATAAAGTTCACCGCATATCCGGAGACACGAATGGTCAATTGCGGGTAATTTTCTGGGTGTTCCATCGCATCAAGCAGAAGTGCACGATCAAAGACGTTGACGTTCACATGGTGGCCGCCTTGCGCGCAGTATCCATCCAAAATGGCTACCAGATTGCGAATGCGATCTTTCGGAACGTTGCCTAATGCGCCTGGGACAATCGAGAAGGTATACGAGATACCGTCCAACGCTTCCTCATAAGGCAGCTTTGCCAGCGATGTGAAGGAAGCGAGCGCACCTTTTTGATCCCGGCCATGCATGGGGTTTGCACCTGGAGCGAATGGCTGACCGGCTTTCCGGCCATCTGGTGTGGTTCCTGTTTTTTTGCCGTAGACCACGTTGGACGTAATGGTCAACACCGATTGGGTCGTTACCGAATCGCGATAGGTTGGTGTGCGGCGTAGTTTTTCCATAAAGCGTTCTACCAGATCCACTGCGATCGAATCGACACGGTCGTCACTATTTCCGAAGGTCGGGTATTCGCCTTCAGTGGCAAAATCAATGGCGATTCCTTGTTCATTGCGAACAGGCTTCACTTTTGCATATTTGATCGCCGAGAGCGAGTCAGCGACGACAGAGAGACCAGCGATCCCGCATGCCATGGTACGAAGGATATGGCGGTCATGCAAAGCCATTTCGATACGCTCATAGCTGTATTTATCATGCATGTAATGGATGACGTTCAAGGTGTTGATATACAGCTCAGCCAGCCAATCCATTGTCTGGTCGAAACGCTCCATCACTTCCGCGTATTGC
>DASQNU010000133.1:0-27248 GCA_035644815.1 Bathyarchaeia archaeon
AATCGATTGCCGACATCGGTAAGCACCGCAGCAAGGGATATGATCATCAGTCGGTAGAATAGCTGAAAGGTAGGATTTCATCATGGATCTCCGATTGACGGAAGAACAAGAGATGATGCGCAAGATGGTTCGTGATTTTGCTCAAAAGGAAATCACGCCATTTATTCCGGTGATGGAAGAAAAAGATGAGTTTCCGCTGCAGATCGTGAAGAAGCTGGGGGAAACGGGCTTGATGGGGATTCCGGTCCCGGAGAAGTGGGGCGGTGCAGGTGCTGATTTTCTTACGTATATCCTCGCTATACACGAGCTCTCCAAGGTGAGTGCGACGGTTGGCGTAATATTATCCGTTCATACCTCTGTCGGGACCAACCCGATACTCTATTTTGGATCTGACGAGCAAAAACAAAAATATGTAACCAAGCTGGCCAAAGGCGAGTATCTGGGGGCCTTTGCGCTGACAGAGCCCAATGCCGGGTCGGATGCTGCGCGCATCCGCACCACAGCTGTGCGCCAGGGGGATGAGTACATCCTCAATGGCAACAAGGTATTTATTACGAATAGCATCGCAGCTGACGTGTACATCACTTTTGCCGTAACAGACCCCACGCAAGGGACAAAAGGAATCTCGGCGTTCATCGTCGAAAAAGGAACACCAGGTTTTTCGTTCGGAAAAATAGAAAAGAAAATGGGTATGCACGGCTCCAACACGGCGGAGCTGATTTTCGAAAATGCGCGTGTCCCGGCTGCGAATCTGCTCGGTGAGGAAGGCGACGGCTATAAAATTGCACTCGCCAACCTTGATGTGGGACGTATTGGGATTGCTGCCCAAGCCTTAGGTATTGCTGAAGCAGCGGTCGAGTATGCAACCGCTTACGCAAAAGAGCGTCAGCAATTCGGCAAGCCGATCGGCAGTCAGCAGGGGGTGGCCTTTAAGCTGGCGGATATGGCGACAGCAGTAGAGGCGGCCCGTCTCCTCGTGTATCGTGCGGTATTTTTACGGAGCAAAGGTTTGCCGTGCGGGAAAGAAGCGGCGATGGCGAAGCGCTTTGCTTCCGATACCGCGATGAAAGCGGCGACGGAAGCTGTGCAAATCTATGGAGGCTACGGCTATACCCGCGAGTATCCCGTAGAGCGGCTGTTCCGCGATGCCAAAGTCACGCAAATCTACGAAGGCACCAATCAGATTCAACAAATTGTGATCGCCAAGCATCTGCTTAGCTGATAGAACCATTGATCAAAGAGGAGGAGTGGGTTGGATGGATTTCTTGCTGAATGAAGAACAGGATATGCTGCGTAAAATGATACGCGAGTTTGCAGAGACCGAAGTAGCGCCGACCGCTGCAGAACGGGATGAAGAAGAACGTTTTGACCGTTCGATTTTCAACAAGATGGCGGAGCTTGGCCTGACAGGCATTCCATGGCCTGAAAAATACGGCGGTGCAGGTGCCGACTACTTGAGCTACGTGATTGCGGTGGAAGAGCTTTCCCGCGTAGATTCCTCGATCGGCGTGACGCTTTCAGCCCACGTGTCGCTGGCTAGCTGGCCACTCTATAAATTTGGCACGGAGGAACAGAAGCAAAAATTCCTGCGTCCACTGGCGGAAGGCAAAAAGATGGGCGCCTACTGCCTGACCGAACCGGGCTCGGGTTCTGACTCGGCGGGAATGCGCACTACCGCTGTAAAAGATGGCGACCACTACATTCTGAACGGCAGCAAAATTTTCATTACGAATGCCGGAGAAGCGGAAATCTACATCGTATTTGCGGTTACCGATCCTGCTCTCAAGCACAAAGGCATCAGCGCCTTTATCGTCGAGAAGGGTATGGAAGGCTTTACGATGGGAAAAAAGGAAAAGAAACTGGGGATTCGTTCTTCGCCAACCTTGGCAGTGAATTTTGAGGATGTCCGCGTACCAAAGGAAAACCTGTTGGGCGAGGAAGGACAAGGTTTCAAAATCGCCATGATGACATTGGACGGCGGACGCAACGGGATTGCGGCGCAAGCATTGGGAATCGCACAGGGTGCCTTTGAGCATGCGACCAACTATGCGAAAGAGCGTGTCCAGTTCGGCAAGCCGATCTCTTCACTGCAAGCGATCCAGTTCAAGCTTGCGGATATGGCGACCAAGATCGAAGCAGCACGCTTATTGACTTATCAGGCAGCATGGCTGGAGGATCAAGGATTGCCATACGGAAAAGCTTCCGCCATGTCCAAGGTATTCGCCGGAGATATCGCGATGGAAGTCACCACGGATGCGGTGCAAGTATTCGGCGGTTACGGCTATACGCGCGAGTATCCAGTGGAGCGCTTCATGCGCGATGCGAAAATTACGCAAATTTATGAAGGCACAAATGAAATTCAACGTGTCGTGATCAGCAACTACCTGCTTAAGGAATAAAAATGGGGCGTAGCCATGCATGAACTGACAAAGCGAATTTTGGCGGGAGATGTGCGAGGAGCTGCCCGCGCGATCACCATCATCGAAAACGATTATCCGGAGCGTTCCCAGATCCTGCAGGAGCTTTTTCCCCATACGGGAAAGGCGAAGCTCATCGGGATTACGGGGGCGCCCGGCGCTGGCAAAAGCTCGCTGGTCGACAATCTGATCGGGTATCTGCGTTCCCAAGGATTGAAGATCGGTGTCGTAGCGGTGGACCCGACCAGTCCGTTTACAGGAGGAGCCATCCTGGGGGATCGGGTGCGGATGCAGAGTCATGCACTGGATCGTGGCGTCTTTATCCGCAGCATGGGGACGCGCGGCAGTCTGGGTGGATTGTCGCGCAATACCCGTGATGCGGTGCGGGTCCTTGATGCCTATGGCTGCGATGTCGTGTTGATCGAGACGGTAGGTGTCGGTCAGTCCGAGCTGGATGTCATGCATATCGCGGATACGATCGCGGTCGTGCTGAATCCGGGCGCAGGTGATTCGGTGCAGGCGTTTAAAGCGGGGATCATGGAAATTGCCGATCTGTTTGTGATCAACAAGGCAGATCTGCCGGGTGTGGAGAAGCTGCAGATCGAGGTAGAGCAAATGCTGGATCTCGTCAAGCATGATGCCGCTTGGCGACCTCCGATAATCCGGACAATCTCGACGCAAAATCAAGGACTGGAGCAGCTTTGGTCCGCTGTGTGCGAGCATCAAAGCCATCTCGAGCACAGCGGAGAAGGCCAGGCGCGGCGGTCCAAGCATTTGCAGGGAGAGGTTCTGGAGATTGTCCATGATCAGCTTTTTCGGCAAATGGAAGAAAAGCTGCAAAAGGGCGGTTATGCAGCGGCCATGTCCGAGGTAGCTCAGGGTACACGCGATCCTTACTCAGCAGCAGCAGAAATGATTCGGTTGTTCTTCCCGCATACACCTTGAACATTGGACGGAAATTAAGATTGTCGCGTCTTTCGTATCGGCGTATAATGATAGGAAAAAGAGCGCGACTATCTTGGTTTTCATTTGGTTCCTGACCAAACGCTCAGTCGGGGAAAGGTGGCTTTACACATGCAGGACAAACGCAAATCCATACCTTCACTGGTAAAAGACCCAAAGCTGATCGAAAAGCGGCGTGAACAAATCGTCGAGGCAGCGGTGGATCTTTTCATTCATAAAGGCTTTCACAAAACGACGACACGAGAAATTGCAAGAGCGTCCGGGTTCAGTATCGGTACGCTCTACGAATATATCGAGTCCAAGGAAGATGTACTCTATCTGGTCTGTGATGCGATCCATGCGGAAGTAGAATCGCGTCTGCGCGAGGCGATCACGTTTAACGGCACGGGTCTGAAAATCATGAAGATGGCGATGAAGAGCTTTTTCCGCGTGATGGATCAAATGAGCGACCGAGTTCTATTGATCTATCAAGAGACGAAATCGCTGCCGAAAGAGGCGCTGCGCTATGTGCTGCGCCGGGAAGAAGAAATCTCCGAGATTTTCGGGGAAATCCTGCGCAAGGGCATCGAGGACGGTTCGATCCAGCTGGATGAGAAGCATGTAAAGCTGATGGCGGATAATATCATGGTACTGGGTGAAATGTGGGTGTTCCGCCGCTGGGCCTTGAAAAAGCATTACACACTGGAAGAATACATTGAAAAACAGATTGCCCTGTTATTAAAAGAGATCAGTATTGGCTAAGGAGATGGGGAGCCCGCCTGACGATGCAAGATCTCGTCGGGTGGGTCATCGATTAAAGGAGGTACGTACCTGAAATGGAAACGCAAGTGTATCATCCTACCCATAAAATTCGTTTTGTAACCGCTGCCAGTCTCTATGATGGCCATGATGCATCCATTAACATCATGCGACGCATCCTGCAATCGTCAGGGGCCGAGGTAATCCATCTGGGCCATAATCGCTCTGTCGATGAAGTCGTAACGGCTGCGATTCAGGAGGACGTGCAAGGGATTGCGATCAGCTCCTACCAAGGCGGACACGTTGAATATTTCAAATACATGATCGACCTATTGAAAGAGCGGGGTGCTGGTCACATTCGCGTGTTTGGCGGCGGTGGAGGAGTAATCGTTCCGCGAGAGATTCGGGAGCTCGAGGAATACGGCGTATGCAAAATTTACTCGCCTGACGATGGCCGTCGCTTGGGTCTGCAAGGCATGATCAATGATATGCTGCGCAAGACGGATTTTCCGACAGTCAAACAGATCGAGCGGGAAGTAGAGGAGCTGCGCGAGCAAAACCATCAGGCCATCGCCAGACTGATTACCGTCGCAGAGTATGCGGTGAGCAAGCCGGAACTGTTTGCCCCAGTGGAGCAGCAATTGCCGGAAGCACCAAAGGTTCCGGTGCTGGGGATAACCGGTACAGGCGGTGCAGGAAAGAGCTCGTTGACCGATGAGCTTGTTCGCCGTTTCCTGAATACTTACAAGAATAAAACAGTTGCGATCCTGTCCATCGACCCTTCCAAGCAAAAAACCGGAGGGGCGCTTTTGGGCGACCGGATTCGAATGAACGCCAACAATACACCGCGCGTCTATATGCGCAGTCTGGCCACCCGCAAGTCGGGCTCTGAGCTTTCCGGTGCTGTACAGGATGCGCTCAAGGTAACGAGAGCAGCAGGCTTTGACCTGATCATCGTGGAGACGAGCGGGATCGGCCAAGGGGATGCCCAGATTGCCGAGATATGCGATGTGTCCATGTATGTGATGACAAGCGAATTCGGTGCGCCGTCTCAGCTGGAAAAAATCGATATGCTGGATTTCGCGGATTTGGTCGCGATCAATAAATTTGAACGCAAAGGCTCCGAGGATGCGCTGCGCGAGGTACGCAAGCAGTATCGCCGCAACCACAACCTGTTTGAGCTGCCGGATGAGCAAATCCCGGTATATGGCACCATTGCGAGTCAATTTAATGACCCGGGGACGAATGTTCTTTTTGCGGCGCTTTGCCGAGCGCTTGTTCAGAAGGCGGGCGCGGATTGGCCACTGGACGGTCTCGATGCGACTCCGGTGAACGTCCACAAGAAATCGCTCATCCCTGCTGAGCGCGGAAGCTACCTGCAGGAGATCGCCAATACGGTACGCGATTATCGCAAGTATACGGAAGAGCAATCGGCTATTGCGCGCAAGCTGTTTCAATTGCATGGTGCGAAGGAAGCCGTGCTGGCCTCCGGAGACGAGATGGCAGCGGAAGTGGTGGCGGTGCTGGAGCGTCAGATCGCGCATTTTGAAAGCAAGCTCCATCCCGAGTGCAAGCGTATTTTAGATAGCTGGCCGGCGCTCAAAGAAGCTTATCGCAAGGATCAATTTGTCACCAAGATCCGAGACAAGGAAATCGTCACCAAGCTGTTTACCGAGTCGCTGTCCGGTACGCGTATTCCGAAGGTGGCCGTCCCTGATTTTGCCGACTGGGGAGAGATCTTGAAATGGTCGCTCAAGGAAAATGTGCCAGGGGAGTTCCCTTATACAGCGGGTGTTTTCCCATTCAAACGAGAAGGGGAAGATCCAAAGCGCCAGTTTGCCGGAGAAGGAACACCGGAGCGCACCAACCGTCGTTTTCATTTCCTCTCGCAAAACGACGAAGCGAAGCGTCTGAGCACAGCGTTTGACTCGGTCACGCTGTACGGTGAAGATCCGGATCACCGTCCCGATATTTACGGAAAAATCGGAACCAGTGGGGTCAGCATCTGTACCCTCGATGACATGAAAAAGCTGTATGCCGGCTTTGATCTGTGCGCTCCGTCGACGTCTGTATCCATGACAATCAATGGGCCAGCTCCGATGATCTTGGCCATGTACATGAATACGGCAATCGAGCAGCAGGTGGAAAAATTCGTGGAGCGGGAAGGTCGTCAGCCGTCTGCAGAGGAATATGAGCAAATCAAGGCGTATACGCTGTCTACCGTCCGCGGAACCGTGCAGGCCGATATTTTGAAGGAAGACCAGGGACAAAACACGTGCATCTTCTCCACCGAGTTTGCCCTGCGCATGATGGGGGATATCCAGCAGTACTTCATTGATCATAAAGTGCGCAACTACTATTCCGTTTCCATCTCTGGCTACCATATCGCCGAGGCAGGGGCGAATCCCATTACTCAGCTGGCGTTTACGTTGGCCAACGGCTTTACGTATGTGGAATATTATTTGAGCCGAGGAATGCATATCGATGATTTTGCACCTAACCTATCCTTCTTCTTCTCCAACGGTCTCGATCCCGAGTACAATGTGATCGGCCGTGTGGCAAGACGCATCTGGGCAACCACGATGAAGAACAAGTACGGTGGAAATGAACGCAGCCAAAAGTTGAAATATCATATCCAGACCTCCGGACGCTCTCTGCACGCACAGGAGATGGATTTCAATGATATCCGGACGACGCTGCAAGCATTGATCGCCATCTATGACAACTGCAATTCGCTGCACACCAATGCCTACGACGAGGCGATCACAACCCCGACGGAAAACTCGGTGCGTCGCGCCATGGCGATCCAGATGATCATCAACAAAGAGATGGGTCTGGCGAAAAACGAAAATCCGCTGCAGGGCTCCTTTATCATTGATGAGCTGACCGATCTGGTCGAGGAAGCGGTCTTGCAGGAATTTGAACGACTCAATTCGCGTGGCGGTGTATTGGGCTCCATGGAGACGCAATACCAGCGCGGCAAGATCCAGGATGAATCCATGCATTACGAGATGAAAAAGCATACTGGAGAACTGCCGATTATCGGTGTGAACACGTTTATCAATCCGAATGCCTCCGAAGAGGATTATGAGATCGAGCTGGCCCGTGCTACAGAGGAGGAGAAGGAACAGCAGATCCTAAATCTGCGTGCCTTCCAGGAGCGCAACAAAGAGCATGCACCGGCGGCTCTGAAACGTCTGCAAGAAGTGGCAGTATCTGGCGGCAATATTTTCGAAGAGCTGATGGAGACGGTCAAGGTAGCCTCCTTGGGTCAAATCAGCGCAGCGCTGTACGAGGTAGGCGGACAATACCGCCGCAATATGTAAAAAGAAATGATCGTCCATCGCAACAAGATGGGCGGTCTTTTTTTAGTTGGGACAAAAAAATACAGAATCAATACATTTTTTGTCGAATTTAGGAAGGAAAATGCGGGCAATCATCGAATGACATTAGAGGATATATTTACCAAAACTTATAAACAGATCGTGGGGAAATGAAATGCGCAAATGGCAAGCCATCCTATCATCAAGCATCGCGGGATTACTGGTATTCAATGCACTTCCCGTGGATGCCAAGTCAAAAAACGGCAGGGAGATGGAATTTGACAGTCACGTGAAAGTGACAAATCCAATCCCTAAAAGCAGCAAGGATTTTCGGATCAAGTCCTTCCGGAATATGGAAAACAATTCGAATTTGTTCATGATTCGTTTTGAGGGACCCATTCAGGAAGAATGGAAAGAGCAAGTGGAGGACCTCGATGTTTCGCTGGGATGGTATTTGCCAGACTATACATACATCGCTAAACTACCCGATCAAAAGGAAAGCGTTGAAAAGCTCGAAAAGTTGTCATTTATCAAGCAAGTAGCGGAGTATAAGCCGGTGTACAAGGTACATCCAGGTCTGGTCGAGTCCATCGAGGAAAATGAGAAGCTAGAGGTCTATGTAGAAAGCTTTGATCCGACGACTGAAGTGGCAAGCGCTGTGAAAAATGCGGGGGGAACGATGCGAGCATCACAAGCTCGCAATCAGGCAAATGTAGAGATTGATCGTGACAAGCTCGCGGATCTACTTCAGTCTGATGATGTTGTATACGTTGCACCTGTAACGAAGAAAAAAGTGATGAATGATGTAGCGAGTCAGATCATCGGCAGTGATAAGTTGCAAAAAACGAAGTATGACGGAAAGAAACAAATTGTTAGTGTAGTGGACACTGGATTAGATACCGGTGATACAAAAACCATGCATGAAGATCTCCGTGGACAAGTGAGTAAATTAATAGTAGGCGGGCCGGACGCAAGAGATTTTTGGGGGCACGGTACCCATGTATTAGGCTCGATCGTTGGGAACGGCGTCATGTCTAACGGGAAAGTAAAAGGAATGGCTCCAGGAGCAAAGGCCGTCGTGTACACGGTAGACGATGGGGATGGCAAAATTCTCAATTTTGATTACAACAAGGTATGGACCGATGCATATAAGAAAGGTGCCCGCATCAATTCCATGTCGATCGGAAGTTATGAATTTGCGGAATATAACTACGACTCGCAGCAGGCAGACATTTTCCTTTGGGAGCATCCGGATGCCATTTCACTCGTTGCCGCTGGAAATGAAGCGCTAAAGTATTCTGATGAGTTCTATACTGTCGCTTCTCCTGCAACATCCAAAAATACGGTAGCGGTGGGTGCTTCCGAAAGCTATCGTCCGTTGTATGGATCAGATTCAGACGACGAATATCAGGTAGCCGCTTTCAGTTCCCGCGGCCCAACCAGCGACGGACGTATCAAGCCAGATGTTGTAGCACCTGGGACTTCCATCTTTTCTACTCGCTCAATTTACAGCGAAGCTTATGACGATATCGAAGGTGCTTATGGCCTGATGAGCGGCACCAGTATGGCGACACCGATTGTTGCCGGCGGCGTCGCGCAGATTCGCCAGTATCTCCAGGAAAATGGCACCACCAATCCAAGCGGGGCATTGATGAAGGCTTTGCTGATTACAGGGGCTGAAGACCTAGGAGACAGCGTGTATCGCATGGGTTTTGGTCGTGTAGATCTCCCCAATTCGATCGATGCCACCTTTGTTGATCAACAAACAGGCATGAAAACAAATGATACACTCACCTACGAGGTAGAAGTGGATAGTGACAACGATCCTTTTAACGTAACCTTGGTGTGGACAGACTACCCAGCATCCCTTTATGCCTCCCGTGCACTGGTCAACGACTTGGATCTCGTGGTAACGACACCAAGCGGGGAACAATTCAATGGAAATGACTTCAGCGGGGATTCCGATGATGAAAGAGACAACCTGAATAACGTCGAGCAGGTCTTCCTGTCCAAACCTGAAAAAGGCACCTATACCGTCACTGTAACCGGTTTTAACATTCCAAAAGGCCCGCAACCATTTGCGTTGGCATCCAGCGGCGAAATTACACCGTCCTTGATCGACGAAACCAATGTGGAAGCAGCAGCAACCCTGTCCAAGGATTCGATCAAGCTGACAGTGAAGGGTAAAGTCGATTCTAGCGTCAACTCGGTGAAGGTGAATGCACCTGGGATCAAAAACGCGACTGCGAAAGTGAGCAAGTCCGGATTCTCATTCAGCAAGAGCGTAAAAGCCGGCAGTTATCCGATTGAAGAAATCGAGATTACGGCTGCAACCAAAAAAGGCGAGAAGCAAAAAGTTACTATCCCTGTCGAGGTCGATCTGATTGATGACGATACGATTACCGTTGAAGAAACAGAAGCCTCCGGTGGCTATCAATACAATTTGAAAAGCGTGGTTTCTTCAGATATTAAGGCGGCCTATTATCTCCTTGACAATAAATTAGTCGCGATTCGGATCGAGGATGAGGCTATCGAAGCGACCTTTGCATCCAAAAAGGCATTGAAGGAGATTGTACTGGTCGTGGCCAACAAAAAAGGAAATTATGAGGTTGTCCGCACGGTACTGAGCGAGTAGTCTTTTTCTTACTGGGGCGGTTCTCAATCCTTGCATTTTAGGCTAAAATAAGGAATACTGTAAAATAGCCAATTTATTGTTGTGAAAGGACGTGCCCCAGTGAGCCAAATACTTTCCCATATTGAAGCGGAAAAGTTATCAGAAATGGCATTGGTTGACATCGCCTATGAGATTCTCGTTGAAACCAAACGCCCTTATAATTTTCGCGAATTGATGGATGAGATTTCCGTGCTTCGCAACCTGTCTAACGAAGAAAAAATGGGCATGATTGCTCAGGTATATACCGAAGTAAACATTGATGGCCGCTTTGTATGCATTGGAGAAAATACGTGGGGTCTGAAACGTTGGTACTCGACCGATGCGGTGGAAGAATCCCAAGAGGGCGGCGGCAAGAAAAAGAAAATCGTTTTGGACGACGACTTCGACGACGATTACGAGCTCGAAGAAGAATTGGTTGAAGACTTCGAGGATGATGATGTGGCTGTATTCGAAGATGATGAATTTGTCGATGCGGATGATATTGACGAAATCGATGAAGAACTGGAAGACGAAGACAGCGAACTGATCGAGGAAGAAGAAATGTTCGAAGATGACGAGGAAGAGACCGAAGACGAGCTTGAAGAAGAACTCGATGACGAAGACGATTAAGATTTAGCGGAAGATCGTATAAGAAAAATTAAGGCTCCGCATAGGCGGAGCCGAGTTTTTCTAAATTCCTTGACTTGGATGGAACAGACAGTATAAAATACTTTTTGGGCTTCACATGAAGTAAGCATAAATATGAAAAGATAGTAAACAAAAGTGCCCCCTCTTACGTTACTGACGGGATGGGAATCGCTTTTGTTTTTTCTTTTTTTCTAGAGACGGTTTAAAAGGCCCGGGACTTTTTAAACACTCACTCTCATGGAGCCGTTTTGACCCAATACATGGAGCACTTATTCTTGCAACGTATTCGGAATAGGGAAAAGAGGGGACGTTAACGATGGCAAAGTATATTTTTGTAACGGGTGGGGTCGTATCCTCGCTGGGTAAAGGGATTACGGCTGCTTCACTCGGTCGCTTGCTGAAAAACAGGGGGCTTAAGGTCACCATCCAAAAATTTGATCCATACATCAACATTGACCCAGGGACGATGAGTCCATATCAGCATGGGGAAGTATTTGTCACCGATGACGGAGCGGAAACTGACCTGGACCTGGGACACTACGAGCGTTTTATTGATATCAATTTGAACGCGAACTCCAATGTCACCACAGGAAAAATCTATTCGGCGGTGATTGCAAAAGAGCGCCGCGGTGATTACTTGGGTGGAACGGTTCAAGTGATCCCGCACATCACCAACGAGATCAAAGAACGCGTTTTCCGTGCAGCGAGTGAAACAGGGGCGGATATCGTGATCACGGAAATCGGCGGTACCGTTGGAGATATCGAGAGCTTGCCATTCCTGGAAGCGATTCGTCAGATCAAGAGCGACATCGGCCGCAACAACGTGATGTACATCCACGTCACGCTGATTCCGTACATCAAGGCAGCGGGCGAGTTGAAAACGAAGCCGACACAGCACAGTGTAAAAGAACTGCGCAGCCTCGGTATTCAACCGAATGTCATCGTGACTCGTACAGAGCAACCACTTTCACAAGAGATGAAAGAAAAGCTGGCGCTGTTCTGCGACATCGATGTCAACGCAGTGATCGAAGCAACAGATGCAGATCCACTTTACGAAGTTCCGCTGCACCTGCAAGCACAAGGCTTGGATGATTATGTATGCCGTCATTTTGGCTTGGATTGCAAGCCTGCCGATATGACGGAGTGGAAAGAATTGGTCCACAAGGTGAAAAACCTGAATCATGTGACCCGCATCGCCATCGTAGGGAAATACGTGCAGCTGCATGACGCATATCTGTCTGTGGCAGAAGCGTTGTACCATGCAGGCTATGCGAGCGATAGCGACATCGATATCAAATGGGTGAACGCGGAAGAGGTAACCCCTGAGAATGTAGACGAGCTGCTTGGAGACGTAGACGGTATTTTGGTGCCAGGTGGTTTTGGAGACCGTGGTATCGAAGGGAAAATTACGGCTACTCGTTATGCGCGTGAACATAAGGTTCCATTCCTGGGTATCTGCTTGGGCATGCAAATCGCCGTGATCGAGTATGCACGTCACGTAGCGGGAATGAATGGAGCAAACAGCTCCGAGATCAATCCTGATACCCAGTATCCGGTCATCGACTTGCTGCCAGAGCAAAAAGACATTGAAGACAAAGGCGGCACCATGAGACTTGGCCTTGGACCAACGAAGGTAGAAGAAGGCAGCTTGGCTCAAAGTGCCTATAACAACACACTGATTTATGAGCGTCACCGCCATCGTTATGAAGTGAACAATGTATATCGTGACCAATTGGCAAGTCTGGGACTTCGTTTCTCCGGTACTTCGCCAGACGGCAGACTGGTCGAGATCATCGAGATTCCTGAGCATCCGTGGTTCTTGGCTACCCAGTTCCATCCGGAGTTCACCTCCCGTCCGAATCGTCCACAGCCGTTGTTCCGTGAATTCGTCGGGGCTTCCCTGCGCAATAAGCGATAAGAAAATAGATTCGTTAGACACAAAAAGCACCGTGGATTGTCCATGCGGTGCTTTTTGCGTTTCAAAAAAAGAAATAGGTAAGAATCATTGTTTTATAGGCGAGAACCCACGCGATTGGTTATTCACCTACATAGGTTATGTATGAGACATCAAAGAACAGTAGATGGGGTGAACAACGAATGTCACAAAAAGAAAAAAATGTGTATCAAGCCAATCCGGAATCGGCAAGTGTAGTACAGGATGTATTTAAGCAAGCTTATAAAGCGTGCAGCCAATACGCCAATGAGTATGTACGCATCCAGACATTGGACGGGAAGAGTTATGATGGAGTCATCGTAGGTCTGGATGAATCCAATGTATACGTGGAAATTGAGGAGGATGAGCTGGATATCACTCCCGTACATCATCGGTCTTGCACATGCTCGAAATGCAGACCGCCGATTTATCAGCAATATTCCGATTATGAGTCGATCGACGAATACCCATATTATCCGCCAGGCCCACCAGTCCCGCCGCCGCCGTATCCACCATATCAACCTTTTTCACCATATTCAACCGGGCCCAACCCGCTAGTCTCGCCATACTCAACGCCCGGGCCAAACCCGTTAGTTTCACCATTTTCAACGACTGCACCGAATCAGCTCGTTTCGCCATTTAACCAAGGACCGAACCCGCTCGTTTCGCCATTTAACCAAGGACCGAACCCGCTCGTTTCACCATTCTCAAATGTAGCCCCAGTAACGCCTGTAATCCCGGTAACGCCTGTAATCCCAATAACTCCAGCTTCTCCATTCCAAAACTTTACACCACCACCACCACCACCACCACGACCGATTCCAGCACCTGTACCTCTACCGGTTCCTGTTCCGCCGCCTCCGGTTGTTAAGCCTGATTCTTCTTCATCCTCCAGTTGTGGTTATCATGGGCCGCGCAGACGTCGCCGCCGCCGTGTCTTGCCACTCTCGCTGTTTACGCTTTTGTCCATTGTGTTGCTGAGAAGATAGGTTGCTTTATAGGGGAAGGGCTGTCTTTTGCGGGCAAAATCCATTGCCTGCTTGAAGCCAGCCTTTTCCCTTATTTTTTCATGCTTGGATGAATGGGCTACCATATCTGCCCAGCTTGCGGTTTAATTAGACATAATACATAAAAATTTCAATCTTTCATCGCAAGTAATAGTGAAAAGGAGAGTGTGAGCATGACATCCTCAAAAATAAGATGGGGCATTATCGGGTGCGCAAACATCGCCATTAAATCTGTAATCCCAGCAATCCAGCAATCTCAAACGGGTGAGGTCGTTGCCATTGCCAGCAGGGGGCTGGACAAAGCCAGGGAGACTGCTGAGCAGTGCGGCATCCCTAAAGCGTACGGAAGCTATGAGGAGCTTTTGGCGGACGATTCAATCGATGCGGTCTATATCCCGTTGCCAAATCATTTGCATCTGGAGTGGACGATTCGGGCTGCCGAGGCAGGAAAGCATGTGCTCTGTGAAAAACCGCTGGCGCTAACCGCTCAGGAAGCGGAGCGAATGGTACAAGCTTGCGAAAAAGCAGGCGTCTTGCTTGCCGAGGCATTCATGTATCGTCATCATCCGCGGTATGAACGGATCAAGCAAGTAATCGAATCAGGGGAAATCGGGGAGATACGGGGCATTCGCGGAGCATTTACATTCAGTAATGAAGCGGATAAAACAAATGTACGCTGCCGTGCAGAATGGGGAGGCGGAGGTATTTACGACGTAGGCTGCTATCCGATAAATGCTGCTCGCCTCCTGCTAGGTCTGGAACCCGAGGCAGTGACGTCACACGCCTTCTTTTCGCCAGAGCACGACAACGTGGACATGATGGCTTCCGGATTGCTGGAATTTCCCGGTGGAGTTGCCTTGACCTTTGATTGCGGCATGTGGGCTTACCCACGCAATACATTGGAAATCGTGGGTACGAAGGGGCGCATTGACGTGCCTAACGCATTCGTCCAAACGCCGGGTAAAGATGGGTTTAACGTGGTTGTTGGCGAGGAAGTCAGGTATGAAAGCTTGGGGTGGCTGGATCATTACACGCTGCAAATCGATGACTTTGGCAAAAGCATACGGGGCGAACAGCCGCTGCGATTTGCGCCTTCCGATGCAGTAAAGAATATGCGTGTCTTGGAAGCTTGCCTGCAATCGGCGAAAGAACGCAAACGAATTGTCATCCAATAAATAGGAACGCCCCGGGAGCTTTTCTCCAGGGGTATTTTTTCGTAAAAAGTCTCCGATCATTTCTAAGAAATCGAAAACAACGGACTGATCCAGGCAATCCACTCAGCAGCGGGGTAGAAGATCAGCTGTGCCAAAAGCGTCCCAATAAAACGCGTCACCATGAGATAAAGAAACATGCGCTGCAGCAAATCATCCTGCGAGCCGCCGTCTTTCATCGCCCGATCGGTCAGTAGGGCAACCTGGGGATCAACCAGTACCGTAAAAATGATGGTTGCCAGCCCGTTGATCAACCCTGTGGACTGCATCGCAATTTCCTTGAATTCGGGATACAGCAAGGAAGCGTAAAGGGCTGAAAGCACCCCGATCGTATAAATCGCGGTGACAACGCCGTTCAGCAGCAATAATCGCTTGGGAATGCCAATCAGCCGAAAGCGGGAAAGCATTTCGCGCTTCGGCAGGCGTATATGATACTTGACTTGTTTGATTCTTTCGACTGTGACTGCGCTTCGGATCATTTGCGGAATCGATCCGTAGGTTTCAAGATGAGCAATGGCACGGGTGGAGAGCCGAACGATGGTCGGAAATAGCAGGATCGCCAGCAGGGTACCCAGTGAAGCAGCCCCAATCATCATCCGGAATTGTGGTTCGATATCAATGTGCATCTCTTTGGCATATTTGAGCAGGCCGCCGTTCAATGGAGCGAGCAGCAGATTGGATGTGCGTGAAATCAAAAGGATGATCCCTGTTAGGGAAAGCGCAACGGCCAATTTACCAGCCCTCACCCCTGCGAGCCGAACCGCATAGGAAAGCGTCTCCGTCAAATGAATGACACAGGTGAACAGCAGGATGAGCAAGACATGGGTAAACACACAAACGTCCTCCTGTTGGTAAAAAGTTGGTCCTATTATACCTTTCTTTCCTGATGATTGCGAAAAAATAAGAGGGAAGGGAGGAATTTTCTGTAATTGCGCGAATGGTTTAAAGTAGTAAAAAATGGCTCAGGGGGATTAGGATCATGCGAGATAAGAAAGTGCTTATTGTCGACGATCAATACGGAATTCGCATCCTGTTATACGAGGTACTTGGAAAAGAAGGTTATACGACCTTTCAAGCAGCCAACGGTAAAATCGCTCTGGAGATCGTGGAGAAGGAATCTCCTGATCTAGTCATTTTGGATATGAAGATTCCAGGCATGGACGGAATTGAAATCCTGAAGCATATCAAGAAGATTAACAAAGAAATCAAGGTTATCATGATGACGGCGTACGGCGAGCTGGACATGATCAAGGAAGCGACACAGCTGGGGGCGTTGACCCATTTTACAAAGCCATTTGACATCGACGAGCTGCGACAAGCGGTTAGTCAGCAGTTGGCTTGTTAAGTACGTCACTATTATCCTTTTTTTGAATGTGGTATAATAATCCGCGGAGAGTTACCAGTATAAATTTGGGAGGATTATCATCATGCCACTAGTGCCAATGACCGCATTTTTGGAAGACGCGAAAAAGAACAAGTATGCTGTGGGACAGTTTAACCTGAACAACCTGGAATTTACTCAGGCGATTACAGAAGCTGCAAAAGCGGAAAAATCCCCTGTGATCTTCGGTGTTTCAGAAGGCGCTATGAAATACATGGGTATTGAATATACGGTTGCTATGGCGAAAGCCGCTGCCGAAAGCGCAGGCATTCCAATCGCATTGCATCTTGACCACGGAAGCAGCTTCGAAGTTGTTATGAAATGTATCCGTGCAGGTTTTTCTTCGGTAATGTTCGATGGATCGCACCATCCTTTTGAAGAAAACATCCGTCTTACCAAGCAGGTTGTTGAAGCGGCTCATGCAGTAGGCGTTTCCGTAGAAGGGGAGCTGGGCACGATCGGTGGCGTTGAGGATGATCTTGACGTTGCAGAAGAAGATGCAGCTTTGGCAAAACCAGAAGAAGCGATTCGTTTCTGGCAAGAAACCAAAGTAGACTATATGGCGATCGCTGTAGGTACCGCGCATGGTATGTACAAAGGCGAGCCAAAAATTCATTTTGACATTATCGAAGAAGTTGCGAAAAACATCGAGGCTCCAATCGTATTGCACGGTGGATCTGGCGTGCCGGATGAAGCGATTCGCGAGGCGATCAAACGCGGTGTAGGCAAAATCAATGTCAACACGGAAAACCAAGTGGCTTGCACAGAAACCATCCGCAAGATTTTGGCTGAAAAACCAAACGAAATCGACCCGCGCAAATACCTCGGACCAGCTCGTGAAGCGATCAAGCAAACGGTAATCGAGAAGATTCGTCTGTTCGGCAGTAGCAATCGCGCATAAGGGAGGACAAGAGTCCATGCGATTTTTAATCGATACGGCCAACGTGGAGGAAATTCGTGAGATTCACGAATGGGGAGTGGTTGCAGGTGTAACGACCAACCCATCCTTGGTGGCAAAAGAAGGACGCGACTTTATCGAGACGCTCAAGGAGATTATCGATATTGTTGATGGCCCGATCAGTGCTGAAGTGATCAGCACGGATGCAAAGGGTATGATTGAAGAAGGAGAGAAGCTCGCTTCTCTTTCCAAAAATATTGTCATCAAGCTTCCGATGACGGAAGAAGGCTTGAAGGCGTGCAAGTATTTTGCCAAGCGTAAAATCCGTACCAATGTAACGTTGGTATTCTCGGCTACGCAAGCACTGATGGCTGCACGTGCAGGCGCTACTTATGTGTCGCCTTTCCTGGGAAGACTGGATGACATCGGCATGGACGGCATGCTCTTGATCAAAGAAATTGCCGAGATCTTTGCTGTTCATGACATCGATACGGAAATCATCGCGGCGAGTGTGCGCCACCCGATCCATGTGACGCAAGCCGCTCGCCATGGTGCAGAATTTGCAACCATTCCGTACAAAGTGTTCAAGCAACTGCTCAAGCACCCGCTTACCGATAGCGGACTGGAGAAATTCCTCGCTGACTGGGCAGCAATGCAAAAGTAAGATCAGATCAAAAAAGCAATGGAGCACCTTTTCCATGGGAGAAGGTGCTTCTTTCCGGAAGATTGAGATGACAAGTCCGAGGGAGAGCGTAAAGCATGGAGAAGCTAATCATCAATGGGGGAAATCCGCTGCATGGTACAGTGACCATCAGTGGCGCGAAAAACAGTGCGGTTGCCTTGATTCCGGCTGCTTTACTTGCGGACGGACCAGTCGTAATTGAGAATCTGCCCAATATTCAGGATGTTGGCATCTATGCGGAGATTCTCAGGGAAATGGGCGCGGATGTCCTATTCGAAGATGATTGGATGGAAATTGACGGACGTCCAATGAATCCTGCGCAAAAGTTAAACGGAAAAGTAAAGAAGCTGCGTGCTTCTTATTATTTATGGGGAGCTCTGCTGGGGAAATTCGGCGAGGCTCAGGTGGGTTTGCCTGGAGGCTGCGATCTGGGACCGCGACCCGTTGATTTGCATATCAAAGGGTTTCAAGCGCTGGGAGCCAAGGTGGAAAACCAGAAAGGCATGATGGTCATCAAAGCGAAGAAGCTGAAGGGAGCAAGAATTTATCTTGATCTCGTAAGTGTAGGCGCAACCATCAATATCATGCTGGCAGCCACAAAGGCAGAAGGTACCACCATTATTGAAAATGCGGCTCGTGAGCCGGAAATCGTTGACGTGGCTACTTTGTTGAATAATATGGGAGCCAATATCAAAGGTGCGGGAACAGATGTGATTCGCATCAAAGGCGTTGAGAAGCTGCGTGGCTGCAGACACACGATCATTCCTGACCGGATTGAGGCAGGGACGTATATGATTGCAGCAGCTGCGACTCGAGGTGATGTTAGGCTGGAGAATGTCATCCCTAAACATTTGGAATCGGTTACAGCCAAGCTGCGGGAAATCGGAGTGGTTGTCGAGGAAGCGGATGATATGATCCGTGTATGTGGACAGGAGAAGTACAAAGCAGTCGACGTGAAGACCAGCCCATATCCGGGCTTTCCTACAGATTTGCAACAGCCTATCACCGCGTTGCTTACACAGGCAAAAGGGACAAGTATCGTGACGGACAACATCTATTCCGCTCGGTTCCGCCATATAGATGAACTACGCCGGATGGGGGCTGCCATCAAGGTGGAAGGTCGTTCCGCTGTGATTGACGGCGGAAACAAGCTGCTCGGAGCCAAGGTGGTTGCCACCGATTTACGAGCAGGTGCGGCGTTAATGATTGCCGGATTGGTAACGCCAGGTGAAACGGAATTAGATGGTTTAGAACACGTGGATCGCGGGTACGAGAATCTTGTTGGAAAGCTTCAAAGCCTAGGCGCAGAGGTACGGCGGGTAGGTCTTGCACAGTCGGATAAAAACGAGACCAATGCCAGTTGAAAGGAGACCCTTACGATGGAACGCAGTTTAACATTGGAGCTGGTGCGTGTCACCGAAGCAGCTGCACTTGCTTCGGCACGCTGGATGGGTTTGGGAAAAAAAGACGAGGCAGATGATGCGGCAACGACCGCCATGCGCAAAGAATTTGAAAACGTTCCGATGGATGGGATCGTTGTGATCGGCGAAGGGGAAATGGACGAAGCGCCGATGCTTTATATTGGAGAAAAGCTTGGGCAAGGGATTCCGCCGCTTGTCGATGTGGCTGTTGACCCGCTTGAGGGTACCAATATTGTGGCAAAAGGAACGTGGAATGCGATTTCCGTGATCGCGATTGCCGATCGTGGCAATTTGCTGCACGCCCCTGACATGTACATGCAAAAGATTGCGGTCGGACCAAAAGCGGTGGGCAAGGTTGATATTAATGCTCCGGTAGCGGATAATTTGAAGGCAGTAGCCGAAGCGGTAGGGAAAGACATGAGCGATCTCGTGGCCATTGTGCTTGACCGTGACCGTCATGACCAGATTATCCATGAGATTCGCAAGGCTGGAGCGCGCATCAAGCTGATTCCGGATGGCGATGTAGCGGCAGCCATCAATACTTGCTTTCCTGAAACAGGGGTCGATATCCTGTTTGGAAGCGGCGGAGCCCCAGAGGGAGTGCTTGCAGCGGTAGCTTTGAAATGCTTGGGCGGCGAGATTCAAGGACGTCTATTGCCGCAAAATGATGCGGAAATTGAACGCTGCAAACAAATGGGCATCACGAATCCGCAGCAGATTTTATACATGAACGACCTGGTCAAAGGAGACGACGCGATTTTTGCAGCAACCGGTGTGACAGATGGTGAGCTGCTGCGCGGTGTGCGTTTTCAAGGCACTCGAGCCACGACACATTCGGTCGTGATGCGTGCCAAGACAGGCACGGTTCGCTTCATCGAAGGAAATCATCGCCTGGAACGTAAGCCGACACTGGTATTGTAACGGCAAGAACGGACGAAAATAAACGTATGCGAGAGAACATAAAGAGTGGTGGAATAATAACGTGCTAATTTCGGAATTGGAAGACAAGAAGCTTACGGATCTTTACAAACTGGCTAAGGAGTTCCAGATCCCGTATTACTCACAGCTGAAGAAAAAGGAACTGATTTTTGCGATTTTACGTGCACAGGCGGAACGTGACGGGTTGATGTTCATGGGAGGCGTATTGGAGATTTTGCCGGAGGGCTACGGATTCCTCAGGCCCATCAATTATCTCCCCAGCTCCGAGGACATCTACATTTCCCAGTCGCAGATCAGACGATTTGATTTAAGGATGGGAGATCTCGTTTCGGGTAAAGTAAGACCGCCCAAGGAAAACGAGCGTTACTTCGGACTTTTGCAGGTAGAAGCCGTAAATGGTCATGATCCGGAGCTTGCTGCAGAGCGCCTCCATTTCCCCGCCCTTACACCGCTTTACCCCCAAAAGAAACTCGTTTTGGAAACTTCACCTGATCGTGTATCCGTTCGTTTGATGGATTTGATTTCCCCAGTGGGACTTGGGCAACGTGGATTGATTGTTGCTCCCCCAAAAGCTGGTAAAACCATTCTGTTAAAAGAAATTGCCAACAGCATCACCGAAAACAACCCGGATATTCATTTGTTCGTTCTCCTGATTGATGAACGTCCAGAGGAAGTAACCGACATGCAACGCTCGGTGAAAGGGGAAGTCATCGCTTCGACGTTTGACGAAGTTCCTGAAAATCATATCAAGGTGGCTGAGCTGGTTCTGGAGAGAGCGAAGCGACTGGTTGAGCATAAAAAGGATGTTGTCATTCTGCTTGACTCTATCACTCGTTTGGCTCGTGCCTATAACTTGGTCATTCCGCCAAGCGGACGTACCTTGTCCGGCGGTATTGATCCGGCAGCCTTCCACAGGCCAAAGCGCTTCTTCGGATCTGCGCGCAATGTGGAAGAAGGCGGCAGCTTGACGATCCTGGCGACTTCCTTGATTGAAACCGGCTCGCGGATGGATGACGTGATCTATGAAGAGTTCAAAGGAACCGGAAACATGGAGCTTCATCTCGACCGCAAGCTGGCTGAGCGCCGCATTTTCCCGGCGATCGATATCCGCAGATCAGGTACGCGCAGGGAAGAGTTGCTATTGTCCAAGGAAGAGCTGGATAAGCTCTGGACGATCCGCAAAAATATGAACGAAAGCCATGACTATGTGGAGTCTTTTATCAAAAAACTGGCAGATACCAAGACCAATGTAGAATTTTTGCAAAGTCTCGAAGGCAAGCCAGCGCGAAAACAAACGAACACATCGGGAATGACGGTCAGCTAAGCTGCCGTCATTTTTTTCTTTTTCCATGCATAACGTAGAGAACATAGACTAGGAGAAGAACGGGGGGAGACATAGATGGAAGTGGGCTATCCCAGTGTACCGCCCAGTATAAGCGCACAGGATGATGCAAAACAGGCTGTGGTTGAACAAACATTGATGCAAGCTTTCAACCCTTTTTCTGCTCTTCAGAACAATCCGGTGAACAAGACCACACGTGGTGCCGTTGTCACATATGCGGTCCAAGAAGGAGATACATTATCCGATATTGCCTATAAATATGGCATTACCTTGCAAGACTTGATCGAGGAAAACAAGATCACCAATCCAAATATGGTCGGGATCGGCATGAAGCTGAATATTCGACGCGATGAGCTGGCACATGTCGTCACACGAGGGGAGACGCTCGATCAGATCGCCAGCCGGTATGATGTGAAAAAGGAAGTGCTCATCCGCCGGAATCCCCTCCTTGCTTATCTGGAGAACCAGTTATATGTCGGACAGACTGTGGTAGTGCCCATTCCAGCAGCAAAGCCGGCCTTGGCGGGAAATATTCAGCTGCGTAGACAAATGGCGCAAGCAGCCAGTCGCAAGGCCAGTCGCAACCGTTCGATGAGCTGGCCAGTCAAAGAGGCGACCATCACTAGTGGTTTTGGCTCACGCTGGGGAAAGATGCACAAAGGACTGGATATGTGGAATGAGGATGAAGCCAAGACACCGATTCAGGCAGCTAAGGAAGGTGTCGTGGTGGAAGCGGGCGCCAATCGAGCTGGATATGGCTATCTGGTCGTCCTCGATCACGGGGGCGGCTTGCAAACGTTCTATGCGCATATGCGCAAAATCAGTGTCTATGTCGGGCAGGAAGTCGACCAAGGTGACATACTTGGGTATATGGGGAAAACAGGTGATTCTACGGGCTATCACTTGCATTTTGAGGTCAGGCAGGACGATATCCCGGTCAACCCGATGCCATACTTAAGCAGGTAGCTGCTTACATTTACAACGCCTCTTCATTGCGTTACAATGGGCTACAGCAAAGAAGAGAGGCGATCTTTCGTATGTACCTGGTTTATGCAGATAAAAAGGGGCAGGTATACGACCACCCCGATCTGTTCGCAGTTGGTAGAAATGGTGATCTGTTGTCTGAAATTCTGGAAGAAGAATTGATTCCTTTGCCAGGCGGGGCAACGCTCGTAAGCTTGCCAGACACCGTGCCGGTAGGGATGGACCCGGAAACAGGCGAAATGGTAAAGCTGGACGGATACACCGCGGTTGGTGCATTGATCCCGCAAGGTTTTACCCGTTTGATGTTGCCCGGATATATTAAACAAAACAAGGAAAGCAAACTTCCTTTGTTTGGATATACAGCAGTGGTGTGGAAGGATGACGCGTTTTGGGTGGCCAGCCGAAAGAGTGACGATCCGCACAAATGGAATCCGGAAAACTTTCCGATGGACGAGCTGCGTACAAGAGTTCAAAGCACGCTGGAAGCTTTTCCGGAAAACCGAATCCTGAAGCATCTGTCTCACTGTGCGTTGGAGTATGAATGCTTGACAGCATCGAATAACTTTTTCCATCGCTGGGAAGGCTCGCTTCCTGTATCGTACACCTGTAACGCAGGTTGCTACGGGTGTATCTCCGAGCAGCCGGACGACAGCGGTTTTCCATCACCACAGACACGGATGAATTTCAAGCCGACCGAGGATGAGCTGGTAGAGGTCATGCTGCACCATCTGCAGACACCGGAGAGCATCATCAGCTTTGGGCAGGGCTGCGAAGGGGAGCCGTCTACGATGGCAGGCTTGATCGTGCCGGCCATGCGCCGCGTACGGGAGCAGACCGACATGGGCTTCATCAACATCAATACCAACGCCGGCTTGACCGACCACATCAAAGGAATCGTGGATGCCGGACTGGACTTGATGCGTGTAAGTATCATCAGCGCGATTGATGAGCATTACAATGCATACTACCGCCCGCGCAACTATACATTGGAAAATGTGGCACGCTCCGCGGAGTATGCCGCATCCAAAGGCGTGTATACTTCGATCAACTACCTTTGCTTCCCGGGTGTCTTTGACCGCGAGGAAGAGATGGAAGCCATGATCGAATTCATTCGTCGGACCGGGATTAAACTGATCCAATTGCGCAACTTAAATATTGACCCAGAAAGCTATTTGGCGATGATTCCGAAGGCGCAGGGCGAGATTTTTGGCATGAAACAAGCGATTGAGATCTATCAGCAAGAACTGCCGGACGTCGTGATTGGTTCCTTTACCCATGTCCCGCCTGAGCTCTTGCAACGCAGGAAGAACTTGGACAAAGGAAGATAACGGTTGCTTTTCGTCCCTAGACGTGCTACTATCTTGTATGTGTGTTTTACTAAAACTCTGTTTCGGCAAACGATTCAGGGCGGAAAAGAGGTGCGAGACGATGAAACAAGGTATTCATCCTAACTACAATCTCGTGAAAGTTACTTGCGCTTGCGGAAACGAGTTTGAATCCGGATCTGTTAAGCAACAACTTCGCGTAGAGATTTGCTCCAACTGCCATCCATTCTTCACAGGTAAGCAAAAATTCGTGGATGCTGGTGGCCGTGTAGACCGTTTCAAACGCAAATACAATCTTTCCTAAGAGATTGGAAACCAGGTGGGGTCTTTCCACCTGGTTTTATTTTTGCTCATCTTTCGACCCGGGGCTTTCGCTCGGGGTGTTTTGATAAAGGGGGAACATCTTGTGGCACAGTTGTTTTTTCGATACGGAGCTATGAACAGTGGGAAGTCCATTGAGATTCTCAAGGTTGCTCATAACTATGAGGAGCAAAATAAAAACGTTCTCATTTTTACCTCCGCCATTGATGACCGTGATGAGGTTGGCTATGTTTCTTCGCGAATCGGTCTGCGCCGGGAAGCGATCCCGATCTATGACAATACCGACCTGTTTACTGCTGTGAAGGAGTATGAACCGCCAGTCAGCTGCGTGCTGATCGATGAGGTGCAGTTTTTAAGCAAGAAGCACATCCTGCAGATGGTAAAAATCGTGGACGAGCTCAATATTCCCGTGATGGGCTTCGGATTGAAAAACGACTTCCAAAACGAGCTGTTTGAAGGCAGCAAGTACATGCTCCTCTACGCAGATAAAATCGAAGAGATGAAAACCATCTGCTGGTTCTGCGAGCGAAAAGCGACGATGGCTCTGCGAGTTGATGAAAATAATAAACCTGTGTATACAGGGGAACAGATTCAAGTCGGTGGCAATGACCGTTATTATCCGGTGTGCCGCAAGTGCCATACGAATCCGCCGCTGTAATGACAAGAGTGAAGGGCTGTTGATTTGAAAACAGCCTTTTTTTATTTATCCGGAGATACGTAGCTGTGGTGGGGTGAGCATGTTCCGCAACTCCGCTTCATTCTTCACCCCGCTGAGGGCGGAGACTGTCCGCTCCGCAGCAAATTGCGGGGGTGTGCAAAAAGTGGTTCACGCGACGAAGCTTAGCCAAGTTTGCCCCCCTTTTCCCGCAATTCACTGCTCCGCTGGGTCGGGCTTTGCAGGCGCTCCGTTCCGGAACATGCTCACCCGCGTAGCGGAAGCATTTTCGGATGCAAACTCCCGGAAGCTAAAGATTTACAAAAGATCCATTCAATGCGGAGCTACTTTGTGTTGCTTACATATTTGTAACAGCCGGGTGAGGAAGGGAAGGCCGGGACGGGCGGAGTCTTTGTCACACCTGCCGAGGTGGAGCTTGCAAAAACGGGACACGCCTGTCGCGCAACCTCTACGTTTGAATATGCTTCCTCGAAATTTTTGCGCGACGTCCCGTTTTTGCAAGCGGAAGCGGACAGTAAATACTTTCTTGCGGGTGTGGCAAGAACGCAGCCCCGCCCGGTCTTCCCTTCCCCCACCACAATGTTTGCACAAAAGCCTCCCCATGATGTTGCATGCACAGTCAAGCAGATGCGCAAACTAGGCAAAAACAGGAGGAGGCTATTTTAATGCCATTGCGATTACACCGCAAGACGATTCTCCCGATGTGTGCATTGCTCATGCTAGTATCTGTAGGCTGTGGCCGCAATAACGATGCGCAGGAGCGTGCCTACGGTGTGCGCAGCATGGATCCCCAGCAGCAAGCTCCGCTCGTGATGGATCGCAATGATAATGAGATTGACCGCCAGGCGCCACCCATCGAGGATAGAGACATGTTTATGGGGCGTAATCAGAATCCCAATATGATCATTGGTCATCAGGCGGTGCGCGGATATCAGGTTGATGTGCGCAATATACAAATGATGGCCAAAAGCGTTCCGGGTGTCGAAAATGCCCGGATCACCTTGAACGGCAGCAATGCGTTTGTCACGCTGGATCTGGTGCCCAATGTCACGGCAGCGCAGACGCGATCGATTGAAAGACAGGTGATTCAAGCGTTGACGCAAAAGGTGCCACGCTACGATTTTCACATTACCTCGAATGATGGCTATCATCAGGGAGGGAAATAACGGAAGCCCGGCTTTGACTGGGCTTTTTCCTTTTTGGTCCAATTGTCTGGATTCCTTTACTTTTTTGCGAGAATCCCCTATACTTTATCTGTTATAAAGCATACTGTAAGATGGGGTGAAATGCAGTGTTCACACGCTTATCTGCTGTTGAAGAGCGTTATGAAGAATTGAATAACCTTCTCTGTGACCCCGATGTCATCAGCGACACGAAACGATTGCGGGACCTTTCCAAGGAGCAATCCTCTTTGGAAGAGACGGTTACCACTTATCGCGAATATAAATCAGTCATCAGCCAATTGGACGATGCGAAAGCCATGTTCGAAGAAAAATTGGATGATGAGATGCGGGAAATGGTCAAAGCGGAGATCGCCGACCTGAGCAAAAGCAAGGAGCAGCTGGAAGAGCGTCTGAAAATCCTGCTTCTGCCGAAAGACCCGAACGACGATAAGAACGTAATTGTGGAGATTCGCGGGGCAGCGGGCGGAGATGAAGCCGCATTGTTCGCTTCCGATCTGTATCGGATGTATACGCGCTTTGCGGAGCGTCACGGTTTCCGCGTCGAAGTGATGGAGGTCAATGAGACCGATATCGGCGGATTTAAAGAAATCATTTTCTCGGTAACGGGAAATGGGGCGTACAGCAAGCTGAAATTTGAGAGCGGTGCCCACCGTGTACAACGGATTCCAACGACGGAGTCTGGCGGACGAATTCATACCTCGACAGCTACAGTGCTGGTATTGCCGGAAGTAGAGGAATTGGAAGTAGAAGTGAATGAAAAAGACGTACGCATCGATACGTTCTGTTCTAGCGGTGCGGGCGGACAAAGCGTTAACACGACCAAATCGGCCGTACGTGTGACGCATATTCCTACCGGGATCATGGTATCCTGCCAGGATGAAAAATCGCAGCACTCGAATAAGGATAAAGCCATGCGCGTGCTTCGTGCCCGTCTGTATGACTTCTATCAGCAACAGGCGATGGCGGAGCAGGATGCGCAACGCAAAAGCTTGGTGGGTACCGGTGACCGCAGTGAGCGGATTCGCACCTATAACTTCCCGCAAAGCCGCGTAACCGATCACCGCATCGGCTTGACGCTCCATCGTTTGGAAACCATTTTGGCAGGCGATCTGGATGAAATTATCGATCACTTGATCATGCATGAACAAACGGAGCTCATGAAAAGCCATGCCACATCCGCATAAGCTGGAAGCATGCAAAAC
>DASQNU010000134.1:0-66587 GCA_035644815.1 Bathyarchaeia archaeon
GACCCAAAGCGTTGTTCCCGCAGACTGAGTAAACACCTGTTGAACATGTCGCAGCAAATAGCCGATGAGACCTTGCCCGCGATAATCAGATAGAGTCGCTACACTTTCCACAAGCACATTTTTGCCATGCGTAAATGTACACGCTACCGATACAGGCACACCTTTCAAACGGAGCAGATAATGTTGAAAACCTGGATGCCGAAACTCTTGGGCGAACGCTCTTTCCCGTATCTCTTTTCCCCCGAGCTCCTGGATGCTACTTATAATCATGATCGCATCATCATAGTTTGCTTCCGTCACTGCTTCTATGGAAATTTCTGGGTGATCCTGGATTTCTGCAAACGTACCAGACCATACCTGGATTGGGCTTTCCAGTTCTTCAATCAGGAAGCCTTTCGCTTTCAGCTGCTCGATTAATGATTGATGCCTTTCTCCCCCATACAAGTAAAAACGGGGGATGATGTTTTTTGCTCGATAAAAAGCAACAACCTCTTCGATGACCCCTACTTGCTCTACCTCTCTCACCGGATCGAAAATATGCGCATGATTGGCGTCATAATATGTCGGATTTTCCGTATTCCAAAAGAGCGCACCCCATGGGTAATTTTCCCTTGTCGCAAAGGATTCAATATAAGACAGGTCCGTTTCAGCG
This sequence comes from Bathyarchaeia archaeon, assembly GCA_035644815.1. Lineage (GTDB taxonomy): Bacteria > Bacillota > Bacilli > Brevibacillales > Brevibacillaceae > Brevibacillus_F. The sequence continues at coordinate 653 of DASQNU010000134.1, forward strand.
GCTAGACGAAAGATTTCTTGCAAATCCCGTATGCTACTCATGCAGGTTGGACTCCTTATGCCCTGTTACCTTGTTTACATACCTGGCGACGACAAACAGATAATCGGACAGGCGATTCAAGTATTTCAACGCGATCGCGTTTACTTGTTCAGTTTCCATAATCCGTACGGTAGAACGCTCCGCTCGGCGCACAACGGTACGGGCAATATGAAAGGATGCCGCTGCAGGATGTCCTCCTGGCAGGACAAAATTCGTTAAAGCAGGCAATTCAGCATCGAGCTTGTCGATTTGCTGCTCCAGATAAAGCACATCGTCCTCCACAATCGGCCAGCCTACTTTTTTCCCTTCAGGAGTAGCTAGTTCCGCACCGATATGAAATAGCTTGGTCTGTATGATATGAAACACGCTTTGCAGCTCCGACCATTCTTCGCTTTGTGGAAGCAAGGACAGAGCCGCTCCAATGACCGAATTGGCCTCATCGCAGTTTCCATAGGCTTCCACGCGCGGCGAATCCTTCGACACGCGCTTTCCGTAAACCAACGAAGTTTCCCCTTTATCGCCAGTTTTCGTGTAAATTTTCATCGTTTTCCCCCTCCCCCGGCATTATTTCCCCGGAAATCGACGATCATGATTACAACTTTTCTGCCACAATGATTAATTCCGTACTATATTGATCAAAAGCAGTCTTCGCAAACGAGCCATAACGTTGGACAACCTTAAAACCGTTTAACCGCAGCAAATGGTGAAGTTCAGTCGGGAAAATGTAACGAAGGGTAAATCTCCCTACCGCTTTTTCCGTGACAATGCCATCGGGACTGAGTCGTTCATATGTACGTGTCACTTCCGATAATTGCTGAAAATGATCATAGCGGGTAAAGTCCCACATCGCCACCTGCTCGCCGCTTTCCAACGGGTACATCCCCCGCAGCGACATCTTTTCGCTTTCTTCGTATAAATGACTTATCTTGGGCACGAATACATTTAAAGCCAATTTCCCATCTGGGGCGAGATGCTTCCGGATCGCCGTCAATGCTTTCATCTGTTCTTGGATATGCAGCAGATGCAAAAAAGAGCGAAAGGGAATCATAATCAGGGAAAATTGCTTTTCCAGCTCAAATTGGCGCATATCTCCTTGGATAAAGTCGATTTTATCCAGTACACCTTTTTCTGCAGCTTTTTTCTCTGCACGGCGAAGCATTTCTACGGACATGTCGAGACCTGTGATGGGCAAGCCCGCTTCGGCTATTGGAATCGTGACTCTTCCCGTCCCGCAAGCCAATTCGAGAATCTCTCCCTCAGCCTGCTTGGCCAAATCTACATAAAATTCGACATCACCCGGTACGCCTCGATTGGTCAGGTCGTAAAAATCCGCCCATTGATACATGTTGTTACTCACCGGTTTTCCTCCTATTCGACCGCACCTGAGCGCAGGTACGCTTCCACCAAGCCAGCTGTGTTCTCAAAAGCTTCCCGGTGGCTTCGTTCATGAGAATGGGAAGCGTCCACACCTGGTCCAATCAAGCCGTGAATAATGTCATATCCGGATCGCAGCGCAGCGCTTGCATCCGATCCATAATAAGGATAGATGTCAACTTGATAATACAGGCCATTCTCTTCAGCCAGCTTAACCAAATGCTTGCGCATGCCGTAATGGTAAGGACCCGAGGAATCTTTCGCGCAAATCGAGACACAGTATTCATCCGTCGTCTGTCCTTGTCCGATGGCTCCCATATCTACCGCCAGATACTCGACTGTTTTATCCGGGATATTCGAATTGCCGCCATAGCCGATTTCTTCGTTGTTGCTTACCAAAAAATGCGTGGTGTACGGCAAAGTTTCGCCCGCTTCTTTGATCTTTTTCAGAACGCCCAGCACAATCGCCACACTGGCTTTATCATCCAGATGACGCGATTTGATAAAACCGCTGTCCGTAACGGTCGCACGAGGGTCAAAGGACACAAAATCCCCCACCTGTATGCCCAAAGCAAGCACATCTTCCTTTGTTTTCACTTTTTCATCAAGGCGCACTTCCATGACATCTTCTGTACGCTCCATCTTGCCAGCATCTGCTCCATATACGTGGACGGATGCTTTGGTCGTTAAAATCGTACCTGTTACGATGCGGCCTTGACTGGTTTCAATCTGGCAATACTCCCCTTCGATGGCATTGAAACGAAAACCACCGATCAACGTCAGCTTCAACCTTCCGTTGCTTTTAATTTCTTTTACCATCGCTCCCAATGTGTCTACATGGGCGGTAAGCAGGCGGTGTCGCTCGTCATTTTTCCCTGGAATCGTTGCCAGTACTGCTCCCTTGTTCGTTACGGTATAGCTGATCTCCAGTCGCTTCAGCTCTTCTTCAATCCATTCCATTACACGGTATGTATTGCCAGTTGGACTCGGAATATTGGCTAATGCTACGAAGGTTTCTACCATATAATCAATCGGCAGTTTCATTTGTCTTTTCCCCTTTTCCGGCTTAAGCCAGCTTTTCTTTTATTGTATGGAGTACGTCCTGCACATGTCCGGCAACCTTCACTTTTGGCCAGACGTGCGCGATATTGCCTTGTGCATCAATTAAAAACGTTGCCCGTTGAATCCCCATGTACTCTTTGCCGTACATTTTTTTCAGCACCCACACACCATAAGACTCTGCTACCTGGTGATCAGGATCGGCCAATAACGGAAACGGCAGCTCATGCTTGGCGATGAATTTGTCATGTGACTTTACGTCATCCGGACTAATCCCCAACACCACCGTATTCAGCTTAGCAAAATCTCCATGGTAATCGCGGAAATCGCACGCCTCTGTCGTACATCCAGGTGTCATATCTTTTGGATAAAAATAAAGCACAACATTTTTCCCTAGAAAATCTTTCAAGGAAATCGTTTCATTGTTGCTTGCTTGCAATGTAAAATCAGGCGCTTTTTGCCCCTCTGCTGGTACCGTCATCAAGCATCCCACCTCGTCTATTACTCTGTCTTATTTTACCACAACCGCTCTGCTTATTCTCAGCTAGATGTTGCTCTTTATTTCGGAAAGATATAAAATTGAAAGATGCCAATGAATGATGTTACGTCCTAGTACACAAAGCTGCGAGCTGGATGGTGAAAGAGATGAAAGAGTTTTTTAACGTAACAGATCCGGAAGCGCTGAAATCCCTCGCCATTCCGGAACGTGTAAAAATCCTCGAATTATTCGAAGATTTGGAACCAAGAACGGCTAAGCAAATCGCTACCGAACTTGGCGAAAATGCGGCTCGCCTGCATTATCATGTGAAAGAATTGGTTCGTGTCGGATTGCTTGAACAGGTCGACACCCGCGTGAAGGGCTCGATCGTGGAAAAATATTATCAGCCGATTGCAAAGGTCATTCAAGTGAAGCTGCGTGTCATGATTGAAGAAAACGCGCAGCAAATCAGCGATATCCTGTTTACCCCGCTGCGCACTACAGAACAGGACCTGGTACGGACATTGAACCGTTTTGTATCCAGCGATATCGATGTGCGCAAGGAATACCATGATACGTTTGCCTACAACGTCAGTGAGCTGTATCTCACGACGGATGAACGCAATGAAATGGTGGAAGAAGTGAACGCGATCATTCGCAAGTACAAGGAAAACAAGAATATAGAAGGTCGCCGGAAATTCAAACACTTCAACATCCTGTTCCCGATGGTTCCCCCTGAACCGGTGGAAGGCGATGAGGATTTTGAGGATATCGACCCCGGCACCGAAGAAGTGTAAAACCACCCATTCTAGCATCTATGTGAAACCATCTTTTGTACCCTCGTACAGTGAAGATGGTTTTTCTTTATGGAAAAAAGGAGGGCTTTGGGATGAAGAAAACCGTTCTTTTCGATTTTGATGGTACCATCGCAGATACGCTGCCGTTTTGTTTTACGGCTTTTCGATCTACTTTCTCCACCTTTTTGCAAAAGGAATACTCCGATGAGCACATCGTCAGCTTGTTTGGTCCCACTGAGATCGAGATGATTCGGGCAGAGCTTCCCACCCAACATCACGAAGAGGCCATTGAGCATTTTTATCGGGTCTACACGGAAGAACAGCGTCGTGTGCAAAATCCCCCGAAAATCATGCAGATGGTTCAGGCTTTTCATCAAGCAGGAATCAAGATGGGGATTGTCACTGGCAAAGGGAAGCGAAGTGCGGATATTTCCATCGAGCTGCTGCAGCTGCAGCCGTATTTCTCTGTTGTCATTACAGGGGATGATGTAGAAAAGCCAAAACCTGATCCAGAGGGCATCCACAAGGCTTTGGCAGTGATTGGGGAAACAGCCGATAAAGTATGGTTTGTCGGGGACAGCGATGCAGATGTCCAGGCTGCCAGAGCAGCGGGTATAACTGCGGTAGGCGTCAACTGGTTTGCCGTCTCGCAAAAAATGGGAGGTTTTCAGCCAGAGCCCGATTACTTTATTACCGACCCTGGGCAGCTGATGGAGATTGTTCTTCGCTAAAAATGAAAACCGCGCCAAAGCTGGCGCGGTTCTTTTATTATCTCCGCAAACCAAGGCGCGGAGCCAATTTCACATAAATCGGATAAGCGATCAGGGACACTACCACACCCTTGATGATGTTAAACGGCGTAATCGCATACATCACAAGCGACCACAGGCTATCGAGCCCGAAGGAACGAAGCAGATCCTCCACAGACATCTGATACACCACCGCATATGCCGGAAAGAGAACATACACATTCGCCACGGCCATCACAACCGTCATGATGATCGTGCCCAAAGCGAGCCCCATGAGCAGCCCCGCTTTTCCTTGACGTACCTTTTGCATCAGCACTGCGCCATAGACAAAGCAGGAACCGGCGATAAAGTTGGCGATTTCCCCTATTAACATTCCATCGGTGTTTTTCAATAACAGGTGCAGCAAATTTTTGATCAGCTCAATCATAATGCCTACAGCCGGACCAAACATGAGTCCGCCGATCAACGCAGGCAACGTGCTCAAATCAAGCTTCAAGAATGCAGGAATGAGCGGCACCGGAAACTCCATGTACATCAGGATAAACGCGACTGCCGACAAGAGAGGAACCGTCACCAAGCGTTTCGTCTGTAAAGCGGGTTGTTGCACAACCAATTCTGTTTGTTTCATCTGTACCATCTCCTCAATTTTTTCTTCACCTTTTGAGGAATGGCAACAGTGTTTCTGATACGTTATTGTCCTTGCTTGCAACCAGCATACATCGCACTCTCACAAAATAAAAACCCGAAGACACGAAGTCTTCGGGGGATTTGTGTGCGACAAAGAATACCTGCTGCCAAGGAGAACGGGAAATCAAGCTCCCGAGCTGGCCGCAAGCAAACAAGCACGTATCAAAACGTACTGTCGTCATCCTTCTCCCATCCAGACTGTACTGTCGGCTCTGGAATCACACCAGATCCTGCACCCTGCCGCTTCATGCAAACACCGAAGCGGACGAGGGGCTCGCGGGCTTAACGCATTCGTGCGCTCACCGCCGGTCGGGAATTTCACCCTGCCCCGAAGGAATGTGAAGTTTTTTACGTGCTTATTATACTGTCGTTTTCATTGTTTTGACAATAGGATGCGACACTTTGCCCGTCAAGAGCCAGCACCGCTGTATTTGCGTACGCCGAGCTTCCAGACAAAAAGCCCGATGCAAAAGAACACGATGCCCATCACAGGCGTCAGCATTGCATAGCCGTAGTACACTTCTTTTCGCAGGAAGTAGGCAGCCGGATACACCCCGACAAACGCAAACGGCAAGATCCAGGTCAGCAAGATGCGGATGACCTTGTTGTAGACATCGACCGGATAGCGTCCGTAGTTTTGGATATTCCAGATCATCGGAGCGATACCAGTGCGGGAATCTGAGAAAAAGCTGACCGCAGCAATGCCTGTATAGACACCTGCATAGATCAGACTGCTGCTAAGCACAAGCAGGATGAACAATGGCACGTCATACCAAGCGAAAGACAGCTCCAGCTGAAAGGCTGCATACCCCATGATGATCAGTCCGGTTATTACACCAAAGATCCGGTCGGGAGCAATCGATTCCAGACAAACCTGAGCCAGATTATTGATCGGCCGGGTAAGAATCCGGTCCATTTCTCCGCGGATGATGTACTTCTCATTGAAGTCCCAAAAGCTGAAGAACATCGAAAATACCGCATAAGGCACCAAGAAAAAGCCATAGATGAAAATGATCTCGTCACGCGTCCAATCCTTCATGGTGGATACATGCTGAAAGACGACTAAGATGAAGACCAGGTTAATCACTTCAAAGACCAGATTGGACACAAGTTCACTTAGGAAATTCGCTCGATAAGCCAGCCTTGATTTAAAATACTGACTCAAATACTCGGTAAACAACCGAAAAATATCTTTCATCGCGCCCTATCCTCCCTGTACGATCATTTTCTTGCGCGCCAGACGCCAGAGCAGCGAGATCGGCAAGAGCAAAATGACCACCCAAATCATTTGCAGAAGGATTACCTCTCCCGCTTTCTCAGGCCCTACGGCTCCGGCAAAGATCATGCTCGGGTAGTAGTTGATCGCCTGAAACGGCAGGTACATCATAATGGCTTGGGCCCAGATGGGGAAAAAGCTGATCGGCAAAATCAGACCAGATAGCAGATCGACTACGACGCGTTTGGCGAACATGATCCCCTCATTGCGGAAAAGGAAAAAGGTAAGCACTCCCGTGAGCAGGTTAATCTCGGTATTGATCACAAAAGCAAGCAGCAAGCTGGTCAAATAATTGCCCCAAGCCTCCCACGTGCTGGGAAAGCTGAATGGCAGAAAAAAGCTGACCATAATCATGCCGGGCAGGGCGAAAACGAGAAAGCGGAAGATCCCTTCCCCCAGCGCTTGCGCTGCCTTTACCGTTAAATAGTTGTACGGTCGGATCATCTCGATGGCAACCTTGCCGTCCCGCACTTCCTGGGCGATTTCCTGATCGATGTTATTGAAGTAAAACGCACGGGACATCCACGCGATCGCCACATATGCGGTCATCTGTTCCACCGTCATGCCGGCCAGATTCTTCTGCCCGCCGTAAATGGCTCCCCACAAAAAGTAATAAGCGCCAATGTTAATGTTGTAAATAATAATGCCGCTGTAATAGTTGACGCGATACGCCAGCATGGTCAAAAAGCGGATGCGGATCAGCTCGAGATACAATTTACCCATGAGCCACGACCTCGTCTTTGGTGGAATAAATATTGCGAACGATATCCTCGGTGTTCGTCTCCACCATTTTCACGTCGCTAACGTCAAACGAGCTCATCACCGTGGACAGTACGTAGGGAAGCATCTCCTGGCTTCGCTGGATTTTGATGCGAATGGAGTATTCATTCTCCCTCGACAGCTCACAGGGCATATCTCCCAATGTCGCCCGTACCTGATCAACCGTGGTTTTTGCCTTGAACTGGAAGACCACTTCAGTACCGTTCCCCCATTTTTCCCGGAGGTCAGAGAGCAGCCCGTCAAAGATCAGCTTTCCTTTGTCCATGACCAGCACTCGCTTGCATAATGCCTCGATGTCTGAAACGTCATGGGTGGTCAGCAGGACCGTCATTTTCTCCGTCTCATTCAGATTGCGTAAAAATTCACGGATCTTCTGCTTTACCAACACGTCCAGACCCACTGTCGGTTCATCCAAAAACAGCAGCTGGGGGCGGTGGATCAAGGAGGCGGCTACCTCACAGCGCATCCGCTGGCCGAGACTCAGCTTGCGCACCGGTTGGTTCACAAAAGAATTGATCTCCAGTTCCTCGATCAAGCGATCAAGCCAATCGCTTCCTTCTTTTCCCTCCACCTTATAGACGCTTTTCAGCAAGCGAAACGACTCGAGCGGAGACAAGTCCCACCAGAGCTGTGAGCGCTGGCCAAAGACGACTCCAATCGATTTCACGTACTCTTCCCGCTGCTTGTAGGGGACAAAACCGTTGATTTTCATCTCACCGCCACTCGGGGTCAAGATGCCTGTCATCATCTTGATCGTAGTGGATTTGCCCGCTCCATTTTCGCCAATCAATGCAAAAATCTCGCCAGCTTCTACCTGAAACGAGATGTCGTCAACTGCCTTCACTGTTTTGTACTCTCGATTGAACAGGTCGCGGAATGCCCCTGCAAGTCCGGGCCTCGCCTGATGAATGCGAAATTCTTTTTCTAACCCTTTAATTTCAATCATATCGGATTCCTTCCTTTTTCGGATCGTCTCCATTTCCATTGTTTAGTTTATCCGAGCCGCCATCATTCTGCAAAAGATAATGTGCTGAACTTACAGTTTCCGCTTTTGTTCTGTGATAATATGAAAAAGGATTTTGGGAAGAAACGAGGGAGAAAAGTATGAATCGTCAACAATCAGCTCGTATGCATGAAGAAGCCTGCGACGTAATCTTGGGTGGAGTTAACAGTCCTTCCCGTTCGTTTAAAGCAGTGGGCGGCGGCGCTCCCGTCACCATGGAAAGAGCGCAAGGAGCTTATTTCTGGGATGTAGACGGCAACCGTTACATTGACTATCTGGCGGCATATGGGCCGATTATTACCGGACATGCCCATCCGCATATTACCGCAGCCATCACACGAGCAGCGGAAAATGGCACACTGTATGGCACGCCAACGCCATGGGAAATCAAATTTGCGCACATGATCCGCGAAGCCATCCCTTCGATGGAGCGCATCCGTTTTAACAACTCGGGGACTGAAGCCGTCATGACGTGCATTCGTGTAGCCCGTGCTTACACTGGACGGACCAAGATAATCAAATTCGCCGGCTGCTACCACGGTCACTCCGATCTGGTGCTGGTTGCTGCAGGCTCTGGTCCCTCCACACTGGGCATTCCTGACAGCGCCGGAATTCCGCAAAGCATCGCCAACGAAGTGATTACCGTACCTTTTAATGATATTGATGCGTATGCCGAAGCGCTTCGTCACTGGGGTGCTGAGACTGCAGCCGTGCTTGTGGAGCCAATCGTCGGGAACTTTGGAATTGTAGCACCTAAGCCCGGATTTTTGGAAGAAGTGAATCGCCTGACGCATGAAGCCGGTGCGCTGGTCATTTACGATGAGGTCATTACGGCTTTCCGCTTCTGCTATGGCGGTGCGCAAAACCTGCTCGGCGTCGAACCGGATCTGACTGCGCTCGGAAAAATCATTGGCGGCGGATTGCCCATCGGTGCCTATGGCGGAAAACAAGCAATCATGGAACAGGTCGCTCCTCTGGGGCCAGCGTACCAAGCCGGCACGATGGCTGGCAATCCTGCTTCGATTCAATCCGGGATCGCTTGCCTCGAAGTATTGAAGCAACCTGGCGTCTACGAGGAATTTGAGCGTCTGGGCGCGATTTTGCAAGCTGGCATTGAAGAAGCCGCGGCGAAGCATGGGGTCAGCATCCAGGTCAATCGGGTAAAAGGCGCACTCGCCGTCTATTTTACCAATGAACCTGTTTTTGATTACGATACGGCTCAACGTGCGGATTCAGAAGTATTCTCCAAATTTTTCCGCTTGATGCTGGATGAAGGCATCTGCCTGGCTCCTTCCAAATACGAGGCATGGTTCATTACCACCGCCCATACAGAACAGGATATTCGCGACACGATCGCCGCAGTAGACCGTTCCTTTGCCAAACTGTAACAGAAATGCACACTCCTCCTGCTGGATATACTAACTCGTGAATCCTACATCCCGCGAGGAGGTCCTTTTCATGTCAAAAGGCGATCAATCGTTTCCGCAAAAGCCGGAGAAAACGCTGGATCCAAAGGAAAGCTCCAAGATGATGGAAGTTGTCGGCTTTCAGGACCCGCGCAAGACCGAGCATCATAAGACACAGAGACACGACCGTTAATGGGGTATACGCGTACAAGCTCATCGACACGATGCTTGTACGCGTTTATTTCTGCAGCCGGACCTCCAATAAAGGGAGAAATCTCCCCGGAAATACAGAGGATCCAACCTCACCGCTTCGCTGTGCTCCCATCTTACGGTAAAACTCCTCTGCATGCGGATCACTATGAATCATTACCCGGACCAGTCGGTGATGATGGGCTGTATTAATCATATGTGTCCACAAAGCTTTTCCAATCCCTTTGCCTATGCTTGCAGGAGAAATGAACAAATTGCTCAGCTCTGCTTCCTCTCCGTTGACGGCGAGACTATAGAATCCCGTTATCTTTCCCTCCACTTCCGCCACAAAGAACAGCTTTTCTTCAATCTGCTCTTCCGTTACGGTCAAATCATCCCGACAAGCTTCCATAAATGCTTGATCGTAGCCCCAATAGGCTTTTGACGAAAACGCGATTTCCGTTAACCTGCTTGCATCCGTGGATATTGCCTGGCGAATAACCACAGCCCGTTCTCCCCTTTCAACCTCTTTTCGAAAAAGCAGCTGTTGCATTGCCATGAAGTTATTGGCATTGTACAATTTACATGAAACCTATTGTTTCTCTAATCGTAAACATAGGAGCAGGACAGGATAAATCAAAAGAGAACTTTATATGAATCAACCATTTATAAAGGAGTGAGTCATCGATGCTTTTATTCCATCCCATGGACTTCTTGATTTTTATTGCCTTTGGCTTGTCGATCTGGGCGCAATTTCGCGTCAAAGGGACCTTTAAGCGGTACGCGGACGTAGCTGTCTCATCCGGAATGACCGGAGCGGAAGCGGCCCGCCGGATGCTCGATGCCAACGGTCTTTCCCATATTCCTGTGGAACACGTACGCGGTCATCTGAGTGACCACTATGATCCCATCTCCCGCACTGTGCGATTGTCTGACTCTGTCTATTTCAGTAATTCGATTTCTGCCATCTCTGTGGCTTGTCACGAGGTGGGACACGCGATTCAGCATAAAGTGTCTTATCCGATGCTGGTTGCCCGCCACTATATCTTCCCGGTGGTGAACTTTAGTGCCGGCTTTGCTCCATTGGTATTGATCGCTGGCTTTCTGATGCAGTGGATGAACCTGATCCTGCTGGGTATCATTCTTTTCAGCGCAGCCGTCGCTTTCCAATTGATCACCTTGCCAGTAGAATTTAACGCCAGCAACCGCGCACGTGCGCTCATGGTGCAGATGGGCTTCATTCGCAACACTGAGGAAGCGGGCGTAGCCAAGGTCTTGAATGCAGCTGCACTCACTTATGTTGCTGCAGCCTTGATCTCGATCCTCGAGCTCGTGAAATACGTCATGATCTTCAACTCCAACGACGATTAATCCCAGGTATGTAAAAGAAGGTACGGTCTCTTCGTAAAGAGCCGTACCTTTTTCTTTTTACCGGAACGGCTTAGAAATCGTCTCCGCCGCCGAAGTCTCCAAAATCGCCCCCACCGAAGAATCCGCCGTCATCACCACCGTCGCCACCATCACCTTCGTCTCCGCCAAAGAGATCGCCTGCACCCAGAAGATCTCCGGCATCGTCCATCATTTCATTCAGCAGCATGCCGCCGATAAGTCCCGCTGCCATGCCGCCGATCATACCACCCATCATGCCACTCATACCGTGGTGACCATGATGGTGTCCACGATGCAGATACGGGGTAGTAGAGAAATAGGATACTGCATGCGGATTGGCCAAGATATATTCGATTTGCTCAACCAGGTAACGAGATAGATCTTCCACTTTCTCCGCTGCGAGCAGCTCACGAGGCACCTGGATTTCTGCACGTTGCTCTTTTTCTTTTCGGAAGAAGCCTGCTTGGGCAATATCCAGCTCGATCAGCAAGCGCAAGGCATCCGGTGTATCGAAAAAGATGACTTCCAGTTCATTAACCGGTGCAGACAGTCGTCTTCCCGGGAAAAAGGCAAACTCTTGGCCGAGCGGCGTCAATTTGCCGGAATCGGCTTTTTGTCGGAAATCCGCAAGCTCCAACGCACGGATAACCTGCTCGATATGTACAGGCGGCAATACCGTGATTCGATCAAGATCAGTAGGATCCAATGCTTGCTCCACGTCTAAACGGGTCTGCAAAAAATACTGCACATGCGGCGTGGAGATCGCCAAATCATGAGGAAGCTCGAAATGAAACGGAATCTCCTGTACATGCGGTTTTGGTTGCACTACGAAATGTTTCAACACCGGAATGTTGGCGACATTTCTCGTGATCTCTTGTCCTTTGATATACGCTTTCAGGGCAAAAATGACGGAAAGCTCAGAGATGCGCTGCTCGACATTGCCGCCTTCAATGCGAATCGTGCCTGTTGCCGTTTCGCCGAGACGATAGGCTTCCTTGTCCAAACGAAGATCAACCGTTGCTGCTCCTACCCCAAATTTGGCCATCAGTTTTTTTAGCATGTCCATCCCTCTTCTTCACAGACTTGGTTACCTTTTATTGTATACGTAGAATGCACGAAATGGATGCAAAAATGGCGAAAAAAGCGGATTCGCTTCTTTTTTGCTATACTTGCCATGTAAATGATGGAAAAGGAGACTGGACTACCATGAAAATTGGATGGATCGGATTGGGGCATATGGGGATTCCGATGGCCGCCAACCTGCATAAAGCCGGCTACCAACTGACGGTATGGAATCGAAATCCACAGAAAGCGCAGGAGCTGCTTGCCATGGGGGCGGGCATCGTCGAAAACCCGGCTGACCTGTGGAAACATTCTGATGTCGTGATAACGATGGTGAGCGACGATCAGGCTGTGAAAGAAATTTATGCAGGGCAATACCAGCTTCTTACTCCTGAAGCCGCAGGTAAAATTGTCATTGATATGAGCACTGTCTCGCCAGAAACATCCCGTTTTTTAGCGGAACAATCAGCCAAGCACCAGCTTTCCTTTTTGGATGCCCCAGTGTCGGGCAGTGTCCAGCCTGCACGTGATGGTACACTGATCATCATGGTGGGTGGAGAAAAAAGCGTCTATGAACAGGTCAAACCGCTGTTCGATGTGCTTGGCAAAATGTCGCTGCATCTGGGCGAACATGGCTCCGGCAGCAAAGCAAAGCTGGCGATCAATCTGCTCTTAGGCATTACCGTTCAGGGCATAGCGGAAACGGTCCAATATGCACAAAGCCAGGGAATTGACCCGAAAGAGATGCTGACCATCATCAACGAAGCGGCTGTCGGCTCAGCGATCTCTCGCGGGAAAACCGCTTCGATATTAGCTGGAGAGTACCCGGCGGCATTTCCACTCAAGCATATGGCCAAGGATTTGCGGCTAGCCCATGAATCCGGCGCGCTTTCTCCCCTTGCCGAATCCGTCTATGCAAGCTACCAGGCTGCACTGCAAGCCGGACACGGAGACGAAGACGTGATGGCGATTATGCGACTGCTGACCGGAAAGTAACTGCCAAAAAGCCTCCGTAGCGTTTTCCACCGACGGAGGCTTCTTTCAACCTACGATTTGCCTTTCAAATACCGTAGCAGGATGGCTGATCCCGCGAACAGACCTGCTCCTGCATAATAGACTACCGAAACCCCGTACCACTCAGCCAACGCCCCCATCAGCAACACAGATAAACCAAATACAATGGTATCCATCGTATCTTTTGCCGAGAACACCTTGCTCAGCTTCTCTGGATCTGTCAGCTGTTGGACAGCCGTCTGTTTGGTGACAAACTGTACTTGATAAAAGGGCCCTAGTAAGAATGAGATCCCCAAAGCGACAAACGGATAGGCAAACATTCCAAATGATAAGGTCAACAGGCAGCACCCGATGATTCCAATGAGCATCAGACGATACAGGCTTTTTTCCATCCAGCCTGCCATCGCGACCACCACCATGCCGCCTATGATCGTACCCAGCATATAGCTGGCATTGATATATCCCCACCACTCGTCTCCCTGACCTAAACCTTGCTTCACGTAGACCAGCAGGATGGCAGACATCCAGATAGCCCCGGCAAGTCCTTCGAGCACATCCATCATCGTCAGCAGACGCAGAGAATGATTTTGCCATAAATGAAGCCAGCCTTCTTTCATGACTTCACCTGCGGATCGAATGGGCCTTCCCCTTTCCTTTTCATGGGCATGGGCATTGTCGTTAGCATGCAACAGCAGCATGAATAGGGAAGCCGCTGCATACAGCGAAACAGACAACCATAGCACGTTGTTGCTCCCAATCAACGTGACAAGTACGCCGCCGCTTGACCAGCCTACGAACTGCATGGTCTGATCAGCTGTCGCCAAGAGACCGTTGGCCCGTACCAGTTCCCCATTTGCTACGATGCGTGGGATCAAGGATTGACGCGCAGGAACAGCCCACCCGTCCAGAAAAGAGAGTAACGCCACAAACCCAAAGACGATCCATAGCGGCAATTGTTGAAAACCAAGAGCCCCAAAAAACAGGACGGCGGTTTTGGCGATTTGCGTTATCCGCAAAATCCAGACATGTTGAACCTTTTCCAGTACCAACGGCGCAACCAATCCGCTTATGACCCGTGCCGTTACATTCACCAGCGGCACCAAGCTCGTAATAAACACCGACGCCGTTTGGGCATACAGTAACGAGATTAACGCAACAATGTAAAGAACGTCTCCCAGATTGGCCAACGACTGTCCAACTGCCAGGAAACGAAAACTGTTTTTCTGCATGAAAAATAACCCCTTTTTATTGGAGATCAACATCATACGTAGATTGTTTGATCACAAATACAGGGGTTCACTCACAAAGGTATCTCCTCTTTCTATGTAACGCTTTTCTTTACGCTTCTTTATCGATTTCCGTCTGCTCAGATGCAGCTGGAGTATCCACCACGGTCACTTCATTTTGCGCTTGCTGTTCATCCTTGCTTGCGGGTTGTGATGACCCTACGATCGCAAGCAAGAGAATGAATACGCCCATCAACGCGGTAATCGTATTGGTCATGTTTATCACTCCCCTGTAACTAAGACGCCTCAGCTTCCAGAAAGTTGCGTTTCTGTCAGGTTGTTTCTAACTCAGTAGGTGTACGCAGCTTTGACAGACTCACATAGACCCAGATCGCGTTGACAAACAGCAAGGCACTCGTCAACAGGAAGACCCCGCTCATGCTGACATAGCTCGCCATCAAACCGCCGAGCATCGGTCCCAGCATGCTTCCGATACAGATAAAGGTGTTGTTGTATCCATATACCCGGCTGATCATCTCGCTGGGTGTAAACCTGCGCAAAAGCGCATATACCGAAGGAAGCAGCCCGCCCAAGCACAGTCCGAGCAGGAAGCGCAGCGCTACCAATTGCCAGATGTTGCCCACAAACGCTTGCGGGATGAACAGGATAGACGCGATGACCAGACAGATCAACAATATTTTTTGCGAGCCGTAGCGGTCACCCAGCTTTCCTAGCTGCGGAGACGCAATCACATTGGCCATCCCCATGGCAGCAGCAACCAACCCTGCATAAAAAGCGACATTTTCCCCAGTCCCTTGCAAGCTTTGCACATAGATCGGCAAGACAGGAACAATGCTGAACAACGCAAATTGAATCATGACCGTTACAAAATAAATCGCCGGAAGAGGTCTTGTCGAAAAGATCATCCGTGCATCTTCAGCCAGGCTTGTACGCTTTTTGGCTTCCGGTCTGACAAAATTCTCTTTGACCAGAAATGTAATGGTCAGGGTAGCGAGAAAAATAAGGGCACCCGTCACAAAAAAGATCATCCGAAAGCCGATACGATCTGCAAGCAGTCCCCCTACCAGCGGCCCCATAATGGAGCCTGCCGTGGTGAAGGACTGCAGCAAGCCTTGTGCCCATCCTGCCCGCTCTTTGGGAGCAGTAGAAGCGATCAACGCGGTACTAGCCGGGATGATTCCCCCCACAGTTCCATTTAAGAGACGAAGTGCCAAGAGCATCCATAGCGAATTGGCAAAACCGGTCAACGCGATGATGACAGACATGGAAAAACCGGAGCGCAAAATCATAATCTTACGCCCATACTTATCTGCCAAATTACCCCATATCGGCGAAGCCAGTCCCGCCGTCAGAAAATTGGCCCCGAAAATAATCCCCGCCCACGCAGTCACTTCATGGGGATCCGCAATCCCAAAATCATGCTGGATATACAGTGGTAAGAACGGCATGATCATGCTCATTGCCATCATGACGAAAAACAATGCCGCACTCAGCACATACAAATTCCGTTGCCAAGCCTCCATGCTGTCATTCACTCCCACTAGCTTGGACTCCCGCTTTTACGCTTCACTGTTCACCAGAGAGACAGCGGGTGTACTGCCAAAATCCTGAACATTCCACAGGTTATGATAGACGCCATCCGGTATCGCCAAGAGCTCCTCGTGTCTGCCCATTTCGACAATTTTTCCTTCTTTCATCACCACGATTTTGTCCGCGTGAGTAATCGTAGAAAGGCGGTGGGCGACAATAATCGTCGTCCTCCCCTTGGACAAGCGTGCCAATGACTCCTGGATCATATGCTCCGATTCCAGATCGAGCGCGGACGTCGCCTCATCGAGAATTAAAATGGCCGGATCGCGAAGAAAGACTCTAGCGATGGCAACCCGTTGTTTTTGCCCTCCGGAAAGCTTCACGCCGCGTTCCCCCAGCTCGGTATCATACCCTTCCGGAAGCTCCGCAATAAAGTCATGCGCATTGGCCGCTTTGGCTGCTGCCATCATGGCCTCTTCCGTAGCATTGGGATTACCCATCATGATATTGGCTCGTGCGGATTCGCTGAACAAGATATTGTCTTGCAGGACGATCCCGATATGGCTGCGCAGCTCTTGCTGCTTCACATCGCGAATATCTACACCATCGATCGTAATGCGGCCACCAGTGACATCCCAAAAGCGCGGAATCAGGCTGATCAAGGAAGACTTTCCTCCCCCTGACATCCCCACGAGCGCGATCGTTTCGCCAGGCTGGATCGTCAAGTCGATTCCTTGCAGAACATCTGAGCCATCCTCGCGATACTTGAACGATACGTTTTCAAAGCGGATCTCCCCGCGAATTTTGCCTGTGTGCGGCTGTACAGGAATTACTCCTGCATTCGGACGGTCGACGATATCGTATTGTTCATCCATGAATTCAAACATCCGATCCATCGAGGCGATGGCCTGCGTTAAGGTTGTCGAGGAGTTGACGAGACGGCGCAACGGCGTATACAAGCGCTCCAGATACGCATAGAACGCCACCATCGTCCCTACCGACAAGTCCCCTTGAATAACCTGATAGCCTGCATAGCCAATCACCAGCAGCGGAGCGATATCCGTAATCGTATTGACCACCGCAAAGGTATAGGCATTCCAGCTTGTATGCGCCAAGGCCCTTTGCAAAAAATGATTATTCTGCTTGGAAAATTTTTGTTCCTCATGCTTTTCCAGCGCAAAACCGCGGATCAGCGACATACCGTTGACCCGTTCATGCAGATGCCCCTGCAGCTGGGCCAACGCAGCGGAGCGGTCCTTCGTCAGCTCGCGCAGCTTTTTATAAAAGAATTTTACGGAGATCCCGTATAACGGGAAGATCAGCAATGCGGCGATCGTCAACGGTACGTCCATATACGTCATTAACCCGATCGTCAGCGCAATCGTGATCAGATCCAGCCAAATATTCATCAAGCCGGTTTCGATAAAGCTCTTGGTCGATTCCACATCATTGATCACTCGGGAGATGATCTCTCCCACTTTGTGGTTGTTATAGTAGCGCAGCGACAGACGCTGCAGATGAGCAAACAGCTGATTGCGGATATCGAACAGGATGCGGCTCGATACCCATTGGGCAAAGTATTGGCGAAGATATTCAACCGGAGCCCGGACGACGGTAAAGATCAATAATGCAGCACCCATCAGCCAAAAAAGCCGGCTTACCTTTTCCTCAGTGGGAAGAGACCCCGGCAACAAATCATCGATGATATATTTAATGATTAACGGAATGGCGAGGGGAATCGCGAACTTGAGAATTCCGATAAAAATCGTAATGATAATTTTTCTAGTATACGGCTTGACGAAAGCCATATATCGTTTCACACTTTCCAAACCTTTCCCTCCCTCCTGCTGCTTCGATTATTACGTAAATAGACTGCGAATCATGCATGCTGAAAGTGAAATCCCTCTCCCGTTGCCGGGAAAGGGATTTTATTCTTCATCGACGCGTACAAGCTGGTAACGCTCGTACCATCTTTGGACAAACCCATTTTGGAAAGGACCGCGTCTCGCATGTACCCACTCTAACACTTCCTTGAGTGCACCTTGCACCCGCGCTACCACTTCGGGCGGATAATTCATTTTTTGACTATGTAAGAGAAATTCCTCTTCATCCAGGATGTTATAAGTCATATCCGGGAATACTTTTACATCCAGATCGTAATCGATGTAGCTCAACAGGTTTCCCTTCAAGCTAAAAGGCGATCCGATATTACAGTAATAATAAATCCCGTCATCGCGAATCATAGCAATCGTGTTAAACCATTGCCCCCGACCAAACGTACAGATTGCCGGCTCGCGTGTCCGCCACTCCCGACCGTCAGACTCAGTTACCTTTACGCGGTCATTTCCGCCGATGACCACCGCATCACTCGAGTGGATCAGCGTGGTTTTGTCCCATATTCGATGCAAGGAATGGTCGTGTTTAAAGCTTTCTATGCGGATCGAAGTTCCTGGAGCTGGCGACATGACTCTCCCCTTTCTTCTCTTCTCTGTAGCGGGGATGAAACTGGCAAAGCAATACCCCACGTGAACGTTTTACATGCAAACAACTAGCTTTGGGATGACTGACATCCTATGTGTAAGAAGAGAGTTTTTTGGAAAGTGTAACATATTTTTGGATCTCGTAGCCAAGTGAATGATAAAACGGGAGGATCTCCGGGTTATCCTGATTCACCATGATCAGCACACGATTCACTCCCCGCTGGCGAAAACGATTTTCCAGAGCTTCCACCAGTTTGCGCCCAACGCCCGTACCCTGCTTTTCCGGTAGTACGGCCAGTCGATAAAAATAAGCACGCGTTCCGTCGATCGTGCCTACGACTACACCTACGACTTCTCCAGATTGCTCGGCAACCATCACCAGTTCACTGTCCCAGGAAAGTTGTGCCGCCAGGGAATCAAGCGACTCCGTCTCTGTCTTATCAAGCCCGGTTTCTTGCCAAATACGCATTATTGCGGCATAGTCCCCGAGACGAAAGGTTCGAATCAGCATACTTGGCCTCCTTAGCTTCCATCTCCCTCTATTTTACACTAGATGTGCAAGTTTGTCTGCTTTGTTCACATCTGGAGTTTTTTAGGTCAGCAAGGAAATACCGCCATCTACGATCAGTGTTTGACCGCGGACCATCCATGCCTTGTCAGACAGGAGGAACATCACGGCGTTAGCCAAATCTTCCGGTTCTACGATGCGCCCTGCAGGCGTACGGTTTGCCGAGCTTTGCAGGAGTTCTTCGCGGTTCGGGAAGTGACGCAGTGCATCCGTATCGACAGCGCCGCCAGATACCGCATTCACCACGATGTTATGTGGAGCAAGCTCTACTGCCAAATAGCGAGTCAATGCTTCCAAAGCCGCTTTGGATACGCCTACTGCTGTATAATTTTCCAATACGCGAATGGAACCGAGGCTGGAGAGGCTGACAATTTTTCCGCCTTCGCCTGTTTTCATCATCAGTTTGGCTGCTTCCTGCGCGCAGAACAGCAAAGCTTTGCTGTTGATTTCCATGGTCCAATCCCAATGGCTTTCTTCCAGTTCCATCAAGGGACGCAGCACGCCAGATGCAGCATTATTTACCAGTATATCCAGTCTTCCACAATCCTGTTCAATCTGAGAAAACAATTCTTTGATTTTGCTAACATCACCTACATTGGCTTTCATCAGATGCACGCGTACGCCTTTTGCTTCCAGCTCGGCTGCGGCTTCTTTTGCTGCTGTCCGATTGCGCAGGTAGTTCAACACCAAATCATAGCCCTGGTCTGCAAGCTGATGGGCAATCGCTTTGCCGATCCCGCGGGTGCCTCCGGTTACTAACGCTACTTTTCCATTACGTGTCGCCATGGATATGCCTCCTATGTACTAACTATTATTATCAGGTACTAAAAACGCTCCCTTCTTATCATACACATCTGCTATAATAAATTAAAGCATTTCCAATTTTGGGGAAGGGAGCAATTCCTTTGAAACAAAGATCCATAGAAGAAATACAGCGGGACATCCACATGTTGAAACGCAATCAACAAGAAGTGATGCTGCGGCTGACCAACCTGGAGAATGAGCTAGCCATCCGCATGGCTGTGCAACAACCAGCAGCCGAGCAGCCTCCCGCTGTCATTGCCCCGCTCCATACTGAGCCTCCGGCAACCTCTGCACCGCCAGGAGAGTCTTCGCCACCACCACCTCCTACACATGATCAGCATCGGGAAAAGGAGCTGGAAATGAAAATCGGCGGCACCTGGTTGAATCGCATCGGTGTCGTGGCTGTGATTTTAGGGCTGGCCTATTTCTTGAAATATTCCATCGATAATGATTGGATCGGACCAATTGGCCGGGTGTCACTGGGCATTTTGATTGGTCTGGCTATGTTCGGCTTTGGCGAAAAGCTGCGGGAAAAATATTCCGGCTATGCGCAAGGGCTTCTTGGCGGCGGCAGCCTAGCACTGTTCTTTTCGATTTATGCGGCCTACAACTTTTATGAATTGATTCCTTCTCTGCTCGCCTTTGCGATCATGTCGCTCATCACCGTACTGACCGTCTTCATGGCGATCCGGCACAAATCGTTGACTATCGCAATTCTCGGAATCATTGGCGGTTATACGACTCCTTTTCTCGTCGGGGAAGAAAACGGCAGCCTGATCGGTTATTATGCCTACTATGCGCTTTTGACAGGCGGTGTGCTGGCTGTCTCCATCTATCAGAAATGGAATTCGTTACGCTACCTCAGCTTTGCTTTCAGTCACCTTGCGCTCGTCATTGGGGCAATCGGTTTTTTTACGATGTCGTCTAGCGATGAAATCAGTTCGCTCGTCTATTCCGTCATCCTCTTTCTCTATTTTCTTGGGATCGCTTCAATTTACAATATTCGTCAAAAACGCACCTCAACCGGCGGGGATGTTTCCCTGATCCTGATGAATGCCATGTTCTTCCTGGGAGAGAGCAGCATGCTGATCACCGAGCTTTTCGATACCGAATACATCGGGTTTTACGTACTGCTGCTGGCAATCCTGTATATTTATCTCAGTCGGCTCTCCCATCGTGTGAACCAGACCGATCGGATGCAGGCCTACAGCTTGTTCATCGTTGCCTTTATCTTTCTAACATTGGCAATTCCATTACAGCTGGAGGGATTCTCAATTGGCATGGCTTGGCTGGCGGAGGCCGTAGGATTGTTGTACATGGCAAAACGCCTCCAAGTGCCAAGACTGTTCTACGGAAGCATGATCGTTCTCGCTTTAGGAACCATTGCTACGCAAGCCGAGTTGTTCGAGCTTGAATATGAATCGCTGTTCCTGCTCAATATCCCTACACTGATGGCGCTTTTCATGCTTGCTGCCTACTACGTGATCGCCAAGCTGCAGCAGGACAGACCGATAGCCGCACGTGTGTTGAAAGGGTTTCTTCTTTTCTTCTTGTTTGAATTTTTGACATTGCAGAACGAGCATTATTTCTCCCTGATCGAGACGGATTTCTTCTCTTCTCCACGGCAAATCTCGTTAAGCATTATCTGGATGCTTTACGCGATTGCGCTGTTTGTCATCGGTCTAAAGCGGCACAGTCGCGCCCTTCGTTTTACTGCACTCGGATTAATCGGATTGGTGATCATAAAAGCCTTTTTCATCGATTTGGCCGAGCTTGCAACCATCTTTAAAATCTTGCTGTTTATTGTGCTTGGTCTGCTCATGCTGGGCATCTCGTTTGTCTACCAGAAAAAGAAGCATTTGCTCTAAAAGAGGAGGCATACCGATGAGAATGCTAGTGTGCCTTGCCGCCATGATGCTATTTTCAACCAGCATCATGGCATCCGCTGCGGAGCGCCAAAACTTCGCTCATATGTCTGAGGACATGAACATCGAAGCAGATAAACGCTTCTTCACGATTGAACTGGATCCGGGGCTTTTTTCTACCCTTTCTCCCGATCTGCGTGATCTGCGCCTTTTTTCCGGCGAACAGGAGATTGGTTACGCCCGGCTGCCAGAGGAACTAGCGTCCAATGCTCCCGTTCGACAGGAAGCTGCTGTGGAAACGATCAATGTAGGATCGTTTCCCGATGGCTCCTATGGATTCACGGTAAAGCTCGACACCCTGCAAGAAAAGCCTTCTGCCTTGCGCATCCAGTTTTCCGGAGAGCCTTATGTCGTTAAAGGAGAGTTATTTGGCAGCAGTGACAACTCCTCCTGGCAAAAGCTGCGGCCGATCACTCTTTTTGGCATTGAAGGGCGCACCAATGAGCTTGATCTCGCCGGGATTGAGTATCCGTATTTACGTGTCTTGTTAGCCAAGCCAAACGATGGCGAGCATCCGGTAGCGGGTGTGTATGCGATCATTGCCAAAGAGGCACAAGGAGCAGTCAACGGAAGCGAATGGACGCCAAGCTTTTCCGTAACACATGAGCAGCCGAAGGAAACGGTCGTGCTGGCTGATCTGATTCATCCGCATGCCGTTTCCAGCGTTTTTTCCATCCGCACAAAAGAGTTTGGCTTTCATCGGCGGGTCGTGCTGGAGGGAAGCCACACGCGCACGGAAAATTGGGAGCCGATTCAAAGCTCTTATGTGTATCGAGGACTCGATGCGACAGATGAATGGCTGAGCGTCTCCTATCCTCCCGTTTCCTACCGGTTTTTGCGCTTACGGATCGCGGATGAGGACAATGCTCCGATTCCGATCGATAGCGTAACGGTTCGAACGTACCCTGTCCGTTTGCTGGTTAAGGCTCCGGCCACTGTAAAAGCACCGTTTCCATTGAAAGCGTACTGGGGGAATCCGGAGCTGTCTGCGCCAAGCTATGACGTCGGTGAATTCCTCACGCAAGCAACTGGCAATACACCGGATGCTGTCATGCGATACGGTCAGCAGAACCCTGACTACAAAGGCCCGCCTCCCGAAGAGCAGCCTTTTACAGAACGCTTTCCCTTCCTTTTGCCAGGCATCCTGATCGCGGCTGTCATCGTCGTCGGATATATGCTGGTGCGTACCATGAAACACGTCAACGGCCCTCGGTAAACGGGGGCTGTTTTGCATGAATCTCTTTCTTCTGGAACATATTAGAAGGGTGTGAAAAGGGGGATGAACCGTGTATATAGGACGAGAGCTTTCCGAATTAACCATGACACCGGTGAAACAATGGGAACTAAATGAGCTTCTTTACTTTCATCACGCCATGTCGGAGCTGGCAGCCTATTTGAATGCCGAGGGTGTCTCTCTGCATTCGAAGGTGATCCATGAGCTGGAAGCCCGTGGACCTATAGGCGGAGATCGCGGAGGCTGGGATCATTCTTCTATGCCGGTATATGACTAGACGTTGCCACATGGCTTGCAAGCTTATGCTCAAGCCGTGTGGTTCTTTTCATTTCCACGAGAGCCGCGAAGCTCCAGCACCTGAAATGACCGTCTTTTCTGAATAAACTTTCTTTTTATTTTTCTTAATAAACCTCTTTACAAGGGAAGGATTTTCCAATATTCTATGAGTACATTCAATCACAAGGAAGGAGGTTCACCAAAATGTTGATGACTGTTTTTGCCGCACCCACTCTTGATAAAGCAACAGGAACTTCATACGGTAGTACCTCCTACTTCGGCGTACGATAAGCAACCTTATCGTCAATCAATTGTTACGTGCGAATGAGACCGTAGGTGCTACTAGGCTTACGGTCTTTTTGCGCCCTTTTTCAGGGATGAGGCCGTAGGAAGCATAAGCAACTACGGCCTTTTTGTATCCTGATAGTGGTTGAATTTTACAGAAATGTTATTTATTCCTTTGAGAGGAGGTGAGCGTATATGATATTCAACTTCATTTTCTTCCGCGTCAAAATCGAGCGCAATGTTGCTTCTCGTGCGGAGCAGATCGCTGAATACCAACGTGAGCAATATTTGAACCAAGCTGCGGAAGCTTTCAAAATGTCTGCTGCCCAATATCCTGAATTTGTGAGCCGCATCTAGTTCTTAGAGCCATATGGTTTTAGCTTCTATCCAAGGGAGGAATGTCATATGAAAAGACGTCAACGTCGCCATTTGTTCAAATTTACAATCGCCAAGGCGCTGGATAGCACCTGACTGGCGAAAGCTACTATGGGAGGAGGGAATAAGCGATGCAAATCCCAATGATCCTGTTCACGATCATCATTGAACGAAAAACGGCGAAGCCGGAAGAAATGGCTAGCCAATATCAACAACAGCAAATGATTCAACAATTGGAAAACAAACGCTGGGAACAAATCTCCCAGCTGCCTGAATACTGTACGCGCTGGTAATGCAAAAAAACTCCCTTGCCCATCACGATCGATGCAAGGGAGTTTCCTTTTCTTTAGCTACCCGCCAAGCGGAGCGCCTCGATGATTTTATGATGCGCCACCGAAAACGAGTACTGCTCCAACTCGTCTATCCGTACAAAGCGAACGGCAGTCGCCAGATCTTCCTGTCCCATTGCCTCACACAAATAGACATGGAGTGTCCACTGCAAATGCGAAAAGGTATGCTGAATCTGGGCAAGCGGCTTTTCTACCACCAATTCGACGCCGTAGCGCTGCGCGATCTGATCCGGCAGCACGTCTTCGGCCCACTTGATCTCGTCCGTTTCCACCATCGGAAACTCCCACATGCCGGCAAGGAGACCTTTTTCCGGGCGTTTGTGGATAAGCACTTGATCCCCTTTTCGAATCACGGCCACCAAGTAAGTGACGGGGCGTGGAGCCTTCGCTTTGCCTTTGACCGGCAGCTCTCCCTGCACGCCTTCCCTTCTGGCCAGACAGTAGTCGAAAACCGGACAGGTCAGGCATTGCGGCGTACGCGGCACACAGACAAGCGCTCCCAGCTCCATCAGGGCCTGATTAAAGTCTCCCGCTCGCCCCTCTGGTATGACCTGACGGATCAGATGCTCCAGCTTGATTCGCGTAGCTGGTTTGGCGATGTCATCATCCATCAATAACAGACGGGAAAAGACACGCATGACGTTTCCATCGACCGCTGGCTCCGGCTTTTCGTAGGCAATGCTTAAAATCGCACCCGCTGTATAAGGACCGATACCTTTTAATTTGGCAATTTCCTCGGGGGTGTCCGGTACGATCCCACCATAGGTGGCTTTTACTTCACGGGCAGCCGCTTGCAAGTTGCGTACACGGGAATAGTAGCCCAGCCCTTCCCACGCCTTCAGCACCTCGTCCTCGGGCGCATCGGCCAACGCTTCGACAGTCGGAAACTTCTCCATGAAATTTTGGTAATAGGGCTTTACCGTTTCTACGCGCGTCTGCTGCAGCATGATTTCTGACACCCAGACACGATACGGATCGCGGTTGATACGCCATGGCAGATCCCGTTTTTGGCTGTCATACCAGGCGAGCAAATCCTTGGAAAAACCAAACACTTGAAATTCTTCAGGCAGACGATAGGATAACTCTTTCTTTTTTGAAGCGCTCATGATTCACTCCTGTGTCTTAAGAAACTTCTAAGGGACGAAACGCCCAGACATGAAGCTTGGCCGCTCCCCCTGCAATATGTTCACAAAAAGAGGCGTCATTTTGCCTCCACGCTTTGATGGCTTCGTAATCTTCATGCGAATCGACGGTAAACATCTCTACAAACAAATGTGGCTGCTCGATTCCCTCATACCAGCAATAGTTTTGGCCGCCGCGCGCTTCGATGCCATGCTTGATCAGTTCAATCTGCTCAAAATAGCTGTCCCGTTTCTCTTCTATCAGCTTGTATTCCATAAACACGGTGATGTTCATCGACCATGCCTCCTTGCTCGTAATGCGGAACCCCTTCCATCGTACAGGAGACATTCTTTTGAGACAAGCCTAAGTCGCTTTTTTTCCTCTGCAGGAATAGTGTTTGACCCTTTCACGCGTTATAATAGTAGGAGTATGTACCTTGCCTCTTGTTCGGATCAAAGGAGGAACGCACGCTTCATGGATACCGCTACTCATTTTGCAATGGGGTTTGGGCTGGCAGGGCTCGCCCATCTCGATCCTCTTGTGGCGCAGACACCTGGGTTGGCCGAAGCGGTGATGATCGGTACCGTCATTGGCTCACAAGCTCCGGATCTGGACGGTTTTACCCGCCTGTTCGGCAGCGCTGCCTATATCCGCCATCATCGTGGAATGTCTCACTCCATCCCCGCTCTTTTTGCCTGGACAATAGCCACATTTGGGTTCATTCAATTCTTCATGCCGCAAACCGCTTGGCTCCATTTGCTTGCCTGGTGTTTCCTTGCCGTCTGTTTGCATGTATTTGTCGACCTGTTTAATGCTTACGGTACACAAGGGCTGTCCCCCTTCAACCGGAAATGGATTGCCTTGAATGCCATATTCATTTTTGACCCCTTTATCTTTTTGCTGCATCTCGTCGGCTTCATGCTCTGGATGGCCGGAGCAAATCCCGGTATCACTTTCCTCTGGATCTATCTGCTCCTTGCCTGTTACTACATCGTGCGCATCCAAGCTCGGAACAAAGCACGGCAACAGGTAAAAGATATCGTGGGGCTGAAAGGGAGCTATACTGTTTTCCCTACGCTTTCCTGGAGTCAGTGGACCTTTTTGGTGAAAACCGATACGCACTGGCATGTCGGGGAGCTGAATAATGGCGATGCTTTGATTTTCGATACACTGGCGATTAAACCAACCAATGAATTGGTGAACCTAGCCAAGAAGGATCACAAGGTAAAATCGTTCCTTTCCTTTGCCAACTATGTACACGTCGAGGTCAAGGAGCAGCCTTTTGGCTATGAGATCAGGTGGGTGGATCTGCGCTATCGGGCCCGCTTTCAGCGTAAGAGCCAATACATGTTCATCGCTGTCGTCTATATGGATAAGGAAAAAAACATTCGGGATTCCTTCGCCGGTTGGATCCATCGCGGGGAAGAGCAGCTTGCCAAAAAGCTTGATCCGGAAAAAGAGATACAGTTGAATTAACAAAAAGGCGTGATCCGCTCCGACGCGGCCACGCCTTTTTGTTGTTTTGATGGTTTATACCTTTGCCATTTTTCGTTTGGCCGGCTCAACGTGGATGTATACACGCTCGATGCCTTCTTTGCCAATCAATCTTGATTCCACACGCTCTGTCAATTCATGGCTCTCGACCACGGTCAGATGATGGTCAACGCCGATCGTCACATCCACATGGACCGCGCTCCCTTGATAACGGGCTCGAATATCCTTGACCTCGTGAATGCCGTCGATCTGCTCAATCTGTTCTTCGATCTCGGCCAATCGCTTGGCATCGAACCCATCCATCAAGGAATGAATGGCCTCGTAGCCAACCTCCCAAGCCGTGCGCAAGATCAGTCCTCCGATGATGACTGCTAATACCGGGTCTGCCCAGTACCAACCGAGCTGTGCGGCTCCAATACCGAGCGCCGCTCCTAGGCTGACCCATGCATCCGAGCGATTATCGTAAGCTGCCGCTAGCATTGCAGCATTATTTGTTTTTTTCGCGATCCTTACATTGTATCGATATACGAAGAACATCACGATGGCCGAGGCAACCGCAATATACATCGCCAATGGCTCGGGAGCTGAACTGATCGGCCCTTGCAGGAAGGCGCCAATTGCTTCCTTCAGGACATCCACTCCAACGACTGCCATCAAGAAGGCAGCGATCAGCGATGCCATTGTTTCTGCCCGAACATGACCATAGCGATGATCATGATCGGCCGGCTTTTGGGCGATCCACATGCCCAGCAGGATGACCAGGGATGCCAACACATCCGAGACATTGTTCCATCCATCCGCCATCAGTGCCTTCGCTCCTGTCGCCAGACCAAATAAGATCTTAGTGACAGACAGCAGCAAATAGGCGCAAATGCTTAGATAGACGCCCCTTTTCCCCATTTGGTAGCGATTCTCGTGTTGTTCTCCTAACATGCCAGCATACAACCTCCGTTCAACAACAAACAGCAATGGAAAATCATTGCCTTCCTATACTAAAAAAGAAAGGTCATGTTAGTCCAGAGAAACGTTTTTGTGGTGGGGCAGGAAAGCAGGGGGAGGGAAAGAAAGTTGGTCGAAAGCAAAAAAAAATTCAGCGCCGGCCTCGGCCACCGCCAAACTTAGTGAGTCTGATTTTTTATGCGGACATGCCTTCCGCTTTTTCTTGCATAATTTGCAAATTCTTAGTCGTCAGCACCTTCTTCATCGGGATAAACAAACTTAGGCAAAGGACCGCACTCCCCAGGTAGACTGCAGGTACTCCAACCCATTCGGCTATCATACCCGCGAGCAATGCTCCCAATGAAAGCGTCCCCCATCCCACCAGCCGATATGCAGCGTACACGCGACCAAGCAACTCATCGGGGATGAGACTTTGCCGGATGGTCGAGACCGCAACACTCCATGTCGCACCGCCAAAACCGCCTAAAAAAATGGCTGCTCCAACCAGCCAAACATTCGTCGTCATTGCCGGAACACTGAGCATTACGATGGTTCCAACAATATCAATCCCGAGCAACCACCTGCGCCCCAAAACCTTTTGAATCGGTGTTGTCATTGCCGCTCCTGCCAAACTGCCAGCCGCTAATGCAGTCAAGAGCATACTGTAGCCGAATTCATTCAGCCCCAATACGCCGGGCGCAACCGCATGTAATACGAGCAGAGAAAAAAAGGCACTCCAGCATGCGGACATGACAGCAACCATGATCGCCAAGGTCCGTAATATCCGTTGATTCCAAAGAAACCGCACCCCTTCGATAATATCCTCGCGCATGGTGGTTCTCCCCGTTCTCGCTGCTTGGAAATTTCCAATCAGGAAAAAGAAGATCATGACCGTCAGAACATACATGAGTGAACCAGTGAGCACCGTCATCGAAATGCTGACGGAAATAAAGAAACCGGCTATTGGTCCACCCACAAAGCTGTTCATGATGTTTTCGATACTATAGATGCTTGCATTTGCCCGTTCAAGACGATCTTTTGATACAACGGATGGCACCAGTGAACCGGATGCCGTGTCCGAAAATGTTTCACAGACTCCGTTAACAAAAGCAAGGAAGTAGAGGAGCTGGATCGTAAGCCAGCCTCCAAAGACAGCCAGAAAAAGGAGGGCCATGCCGACAGCACGTATTCCATTAACCAGCATGATCAATTTTTTACGATCCACACGATCCACAATCGCTCCGATCGGCAAAGAAAAGAGCAGCCACGGTAATGTAGATAAAAAAGCTACTCCTGCTACCAGCGCAGGGGAAGTGGTCGCTTTCGCAGCTAACACTGGAAAGAGAAATTTACTGATTCCATCTCCCAGGTTGGAAGTAGCTGTTGCACTCCACAATGTCCAAAAATTTCTTCCCATCCCCTTGCTGTCCTCTGGGATTTTCATGCGCAGCCCTCCACACGGTCGTATTCAATAAAGGTCGTTACATTTACTTTACAAAACGTAACGATCAAATTCAATATAGATAGTTACATTTTTATTTGGAGTGTGCGCAAACATTGTGGTGGGGAAGGAAAGATAAATGGACTCTTCTCATACGAATACGCAAAAAACGGCATACCCCCTAAAGGGGCATGCCGTTTACGTACAAACTGTAAGTCTTATTTCGCTGCTTCGTAACGTTTGCTAACTTCATCCCAGTTCACTACGTTCCAGAATGCTGCAATGTAGTCAGGGCGTTTGTTTTGATATTTCAGGTAGTAAGCGTGCTCCCATACGTCCAGACCGAGGATAGGAGTTTTGCCTTCCATCAATGGGCTGTCTTGGTTAGGAGTCGAAGTGATTGCCACTTTGCCACCGTCTACGATCAGCCAAGCCCAGCCAGAACCGAAGCGAGTGGTTGCTGCTTTTGCGAATTCTGCTTTGAAGTTATCGAAGCTGCCGAAAGCTGCATTGATTGCATCAGCCAATGCGCCAGTTGGTTCACCGCCACCGTTTGGTCCGATAATTTGCCAGAACAATGTGTGGTTAGCATGTCCACCACCGTTGTTGCGAACAGCAGTGCGGATTGCTTCAGGAACTGCATCCAGGTTGCCGATCAGTTCTTCAATGCTTTTTCCTTGCAGATCTGCATGTGCTTCCAGAGCAGCATTCAGGTTGTTTACGTATGTAGCATGATGACGACCGTGGTGGATCTCCATGGTTTGAGCGTCGATATGTGGTTCCAGTGCATTATGTGCGTAAGGCAATTCAGGCAGTTGATGAGCCATGTGAAATTCCTCCTTGATAATTGGGTTACTCTACCATATTCATTATAAACCAATCCTACCACTATCACAACAAATACGTTGCAAAAGTTTCGTTAATATTTGCACTTGCTTCATCTGCCCGAATTTATGCCAGTAGCTCCCTTTCCTGTCCCACGGTATATTTCCCGAAGGCATTACCGATACTTAAAAATTATGACCCTATGGAGGTGCATCGCGATGCGTTCCACATTTTGGGGAGCATTTCTGCTTGGCGTCGGCACGATTGGCATGTTGGACGGGATTGTGTTTCATCAGATTTTGCAATGGCACAGTGTGTATATGCATACCGATCGCTTTCATCAGATCGTGAGCGACGGATACTTCCATTTGTTCGTGACGATTATCATTTTTGGGGGTGCCCTCCTGCTTTGGAAAAGTGATCCCGACCATCCGTCCAGCAATAAACGGACATTTGCAGGGGGCGTGCTTTTTGGAGCGGGGCTGTTTAATTTTTTGGAAGGAATCATCAACCATCACATCCTGCAGATTCATCATGTCAAGTCAGGTCCTGAGCAGTTTACCTATGATATTGCGTTTGACCTCTCCGGGCTATTACTGATTCTTATCGGCTGGGGATTAAAGCGCAGTGCGGAGTATACAGGTTTTCGCATGCGATAGTATGTTGGTTCTTCTTATGGAACCGCATTAGATCTTGAAAAGAATGGGTGACGTGTTAGACTAAGTCTATCTATTCCATTCCATTGAAATCAGGTGAATCCATGTGTTTGAACTAGACCTATCAACGATTCTGTTTTTAGCCTTGTTTGGATTTATCGCCGCATTCATCGACAGCTGTGTTGGGGGCGGCGGACTTGTTTCTTTGCCTGCCTTGCTCGGTTTAGGGATCGACCCCTACTATGCGCTTGGTACGAACAAGCTTGCGGGAACCATGTCCTCGGCGACCAGCTCCACTACTTTTATCAGCATGGGAAAGTACGACAAAAAGCTGATGCTGATCCTGTTTCCGGTCTCATTTCTGGGAGCCTTTCTCGGAACGAAAACGGTGCTGCTCGTTCCTGCTGAAATCATCCGGCCGCTTGTCATCGTCATGATGGTTCTGATCTTTTTTTATACGTTGAAAAATAAGAATTTTGGCAAAGACGCCAAGTTGAAAGGACTCACCAAATTCACCTTGGGCTGGGGCATTCCGCTTACCTTTATCATCGGATTTTATGATGGCTTCTTCGGCCCCGGCACAGGTTCCTTTTTCGTTTTTATGATGGTTCTATTGTTTGGCTATGATTTTGTCATCGGAGCAGGGAATGGACGCATCCTGAACCTGGCCAGCAATCTGGCGTCCCTCGGCGTCTTCATTTGGGAAGGAAAAGTGCTCTTCGTCATCGGTCTGACGATGGGTGTCGCCATGCTGGTAGGGGCGACTCTTGGCGCCCGAGTGGCGGTCAAAACCGGTGTCCGATATGTACGCCCGCTGTTCCTGATTGTATCAATCACGCTTATTTCCAAAATGGTCTACGAATTATTGATGTAGAAACAACACAAAAAAGCACCGGGATTGGTGCTTTTTTTGTGTTCCCTCATCGTCACATTCTACAAGAAAATCAATCCGAGTATCGCTACTACGACGATTCCTACGATCCCTTGAACCAGCGTGGCCAGCGTCTGTGCTCGATACGCGGTCGTCAAAGGCATGCCGGAGAATTGCGTGACCACCCAGAAATAGGAGTCGTTGACGTGGCTTACCACCATAGCTCCCGACCCAATCGCCATGACGGTCAGCATTTGTCCGATCGGCACGGTGCCTATCATCGCGTCTAATCCCAAGGATGGCAGCAGCGGCATCATGATGGTCGAGGTAATGACCAGTGAAGCAGTTGAGCTACCTTGGGCCGTCTTGAGGACAGCGGCAATGACGAAGGCTAGGAAAAGGGCACCTACACCCACAAACGCCACGTTACCATCGATCAATGTTTTTACATAATCGGCAATCGGAGTGGCCTTGATCACACCGCCAAGCGCACCGCCTGCTCCAGTGATCATGATGATGACGGCCGAATCAAGCAAACCTTGTCCCATCCACTTTGTAAGCGTTTCCTCGTTTCTTTTTGGCAATAATCCAAAAATGGCAAATAGCAATCCGACAAAAAGTGCGTTCACAGGGGCACCGAGAAACAGGAAGAGTTCACCTACAAACCCGCTCATCAATGGGATGTTCTTTCCTTCCGCGTCCACTCCAATTGGAAAGTTCGCAAAAGATCCCAAGGCCAGAAGAACGATCGGCACAAGCAAGGGGGCAAAAGCCGCGAATCCGGATGGCAGCTGACCAAACCTTGCCTTGTATTCTTCAAACGTTTCCGTTGCCTCATCCAGCTCAGAAGGGTATTTATCCGCTACTTTACGCGCCCAGATGTATCCCGCCAAGGCAACCGGAATGGATACGAACAATCCGATAACAATGACCCAGAATAAGCCTTCTGGTCCAATCCCGACATTGGTCGCTGCGGCGATTGGTCCCGGTGTCGGAGGAACGAGTGTATGTGTCGCGTAAAGACCTGTGGAAAGCGCAACTGCTAACGTGACGACATTCACGCCCGACTTCTTGGCCAGCGATTTTTTCAAGGACGAAAGAATGACATATCCCGAGTCGCAGAAAACCGGGATGGACACGATCCAGCCAATGATCGACATCGCCAGCGCCGGATGGCGATCGCCAAGCAGACGCAGGACAACCTCGGCCATTTTGACAGCTGCGCCTGAGTTTTCCAATATCTTTCCGATCAACGTTCCGAAGATGATAACCAGACCAATGCTGGTGATAATGCCGCCAAAACCACTAGTGATCGTTTGTCCAATGTCTTTGATGATCGGCTTTTCAATGCCATTCAGCTTCCCGATCAAATTCGTGCCAAGCGCAAAAATATACGTCGCAGAAACAATGGATAAGAACGGATGGAGTTTCCACTTGGCCGTTGAAAACACGATAAACACGATACTTGCCAAAAGCAAAATCAGAATCACAGGTCCCAGTTGAATAACTGCTGGCTGAAGCGCATCTTGACTCATTGGCTACCTCCTCGAATGAAATAGATTCGCATGATCTGCTCTGCTGCCTGCTCAAGCAATTCTGGGGCTTTTGCCATCGCCTCGTCCAAACTCATGGGACGATTGACGATGCTGGTAATCGCCGTCACCCCTTGCTTATAGAGGGATTCGATCCCCTGCCCGATCGAGCCGGCGATGATGATCGTCGGAATCCCCGACTTTTGGGCCAATCGCGCAACTCCACAAGGCGTTTTTCCTTGGGCCGTCTGAAAATCAACCTGCCCCTCGCCCGTAATGACGAGATCGGCTCCTTGCATGACCTCTGCAAGCCCGGTCGTCTCCATTACGATGTCAATGCCCGACTTCAGCGTACCTCCCAAAAAAGCCAGCAACGCGCCTGACACACCGCCTGCAGCACCGGTCCCCGGCACATCATGAATGGCAACTCCCGTGGTTGCTTCCGTGATGTTAGCGAAGTGCCGCAAATGATCATCCAGCAGTTGAACGGCCATTGCGTCTGCTCCCTTTTGCGGGCCAAACACGAAGGATGCGCCATTGGGTCCTACAAAGGGATTATCGACATCACACGCGATCACAAACGTGCATGCAGCCAACCTCGGATCCGCGCGCTCTGTCTCAATCCGCACAAGCTTTCCCAGTTCGCCTCCACCGTAGGCGATGCTGCTGCCTGCCTCATCCTGAAGCTCATAGCCAAGCGCCTGTAGCATCCCCGCTCCTCCGTCATTGGTGGCACTCCCGCCAAGGCCCAGAATAAAGCGTCTGCAACCGCGATCCAGCCCGGCTTTGATGAGCTGTCCAAAGCCGTACGTGGTCGTAAGCAGCGGATTTCTCTCTTGCTGTCCGATCAAATACAGGCCTGAAGCCGCAGCCATTTCAATTACACAGGTGTTGCCATCGCCAAGAATGCCGAATGCGGCGGTAATGTCTTTTCCCAGCGGGTTTTTCACGGGTGTCTCCCATATCTGCCCGCCGGTCGCATCAATCAGGCATTGCAGCGTTCCTTCACCGCCATCTGCCATCGGCATGACGACAACTTCTGCGGTCGGCGCCACTTTTTGCACGCCTTTTTTTATGGCCACTCCGACTTCCTGGGCAGTCAGGCTCCCTTTAAATGAATCAGGTGCGATTACGATTTTCATGTTGCTCCTCCCTTTGTGAGGGTTTCCAACCAGCTTTCGTCTTACTATTTAGACTATATACAAAAATGACAGCGTTTACATTTTACGATTTGCACGAATTTGCGCAGGATAAACCAAAGATTTTTGTATCTTTTATCTAATCCTCCGCTCTTATTTCATAGTGTTGCAGCAGCAAAGCCAGCTGAATCCCGACCGCCTCATTGAAACGTCTCGGATTAAACCCGAGCAATTCCTCGATTTTGGTTAAACGATACAACAGTGTATTTCGATGGATATTCAGCTTTTGAGCGGTCGCGGAAAGATTCATATCGCACAAATACATCGCTTGAAGCGTATCGATGAGTTCCGGGCTGCCTTTCAATTCACCAAGATAATTCTCGATCAAGACCGTGCGAGACTGTTCGCTGACATCCGCTAAAACTAGCTCCAGAGCAATGTCCTCATAATGCCGGACAGCTCCCTTCCCTGGAAAGCGCGTCAAAGCATCAAGGACTTTCATGGCCTCCTGATACGAATTCGCCAGCTCATGAGGGGACTGACAACTCGTACCGAGAGCAATTTTCACCTCCATACTCATGGTCTCATGGAAGGCTTTGCTTATTTTTTGGGCGGTATCCTCCAGATAACGTTTGATCTGAGACTTCTGTTTATTAGCCGAAAGCTCCGTAACGATGATTAAACGATCCCGCTTCACAAATGTGACCAGCACTTGCTCTGGATTGCGAAAAAAAGACGCAATCCGCTTGATGGCATGACGGTCCTGCGCAAAGGCATTCACCGACTGTTCATGTCCCGACAACTGCAAAATCATGATCGAGCGTGGCAGCGACAAATCGATGCCCAGCAGTTTGCCCCGGGCTAATACCGAGTCAAGCGATGCAGGGAGCGTTCCCGTGATCATATCCTGCACCAAGTAATTTTTTGCTCTTTCTTCCCACTCCAGTTGCTCCATCAACGACGCCTGCTGCAGCATCATTTCCGTCATCATGGTAACGGCTCTGCCAAACGGAACTACCTCATCGGGACTTCCCGATATCCCGATCACCCCGACAATCTCTTGGTTAAACCAGATCGGTATGTTCATCCCCGGCTTGGTTCCTGCCCATTTGTTGTAGTTGTCAGTTGAGATCAAGATTTCCGAGCCAGATTGAATAACCTTGTAGGCACCCTCGTGGAACGTGTTGATGCGCTTGGGATCACTGGATGCAATGATCATCCCGTCACGATCCATGACATTGATGTTCAGACGCGTAAGTTCTCTCGTTTTTTGCACAATCTTTTCCGCCAGCGCTTGTGTGATTTGCATCCCAGGTCCCCCCCCTTTTATTAGAAATGTCCGGCCCTTGATCAGGAACCGGACATCATGGTTATTCATCCTTTTGCCTACGTTGTTTAATCCGAATTATCAGATTATCCACGAGAATGCCAATGCCCGCCAAGTAAAACGGAGCAGCCATGCGGACACCTTCAGAAATCGGTAATGCCTTCATATACACGATGAGTACTCCGATAATAAAGCCGAGCATGGTATAACGCAAGCGGGTTGAAGCCAAAGCGATTCCCCCTCGCGCTATTTGCCGAATTTATTAGGCATTTTGGTATTCTTCATGTTACGGCTTACTTGCTTTAATTGCTTTTGGTTCAAATTCATCCCCATGGAACGAGCCATTGCCTGTATTTGTTTGTCGTCCATTTGCATATTACTCAGTTGTCTGCGCAGGTAGTACGCGCCGATAAAAAAGCCGCCAACCAGCCCCACCAACAACGTTAAGATCGGAATAATCCAGTTCCACATTCTCGCATCATCCTTCTATCAGTCTTTTCTACTGCTACATTGTACCACACTCTTATAGGTTATTCGTAGGATTTTGCTTGTGTTGCTTGTGTCGCCCGTACGCACATAGCTATTAACGCATAACATGTTGCAGGAGGTGATAGAGATGGCTCCAATCCTGATCATTGACCCAGGACACGGCGGTATTGATCCGGGTGGCGGCAATAACCAATATTTTCAAGAGAAAGCGAAAACCCTGCAAATATCTCTCTACCAATACCAGAGGTTCCAAGAATTGGGAGTTTCGGTTGGAATCACCAGAAGAACCGATGTTACTCTCGACAGTGAAGCACGGGCGACCCTCGTGCGCAACAGCGGCGCACGGTACTGCATTTCCAATCACATCAATTCGGGCGGCGGCAGAGGTTCGGAGATGATCTACTCCATTTACGCTACATCCGCACTGCCAAAAGCCCTTGCTGAAGAATTAGAAGCAGAAGGGATGCCGAACCGCAGAGTTTTCACGCGCACCCTGCCCAATAATCCCCAACGTGATTACTATTATATGCATCGCGAGACAGGAAGCGTCGAGACCGTCATCGTGGAATACGGCTTTGCCGACAACTCCATTGACGCTCAAAAGCTGAATACCGACTGGCGGGATCTCGCCGAGGCAGTCGTACGAGGATTTTGCGAATATGCCAATCTCCCTTACAGAGCACCGGCGGGCACGCCTACACCTGCTCCCACTACTCCAACCAATCCAACTCCGACTCCGACTCCAACTCCGACTCCGACTCCTGTTAATGGCATCCCCGAATGGAAGCAGGAAGCGATCAACTGGCTGTACACGGAGGGCTTGCTTACAAATGAAGATTGGCGTGACAAAGTGGACGAACCACTTCCATTATGGGCAGAGGCCGTTATTCTACGCCGCATGTACGAAAAATTGCGTGGGTAGGATTTCTCTCGACTATCCGGCATAGAGGAGGTGATCGTATGAGTCTGGAATTGGGTGCCATTATCGCCATAGCTATCGCCATTACTGCAACCGTCAGCGACTATCTGCGTATCCCGCAAAAGCTCAAAGGCTGGTTTTCCCTGGGGTTAATCATCATCTTGCATGTAGGGAATGAATTCCTGTTCAACACGGCAGGCTTTGACTGGCGTCAGACCTTGTTGCAAGCAATCACCGCCGGTCTGGCATCTGTCGGGATCTATTCAACAAGCAAAAACTCATGGGAGCAATGGCAGATCTTTCGCAACGGAAACAATAAGGAAACCGACCAAGCACCAACCACCAGCACTCCCCCAGATAATATCCCCTATGTCTGACTGCTCGCCTAATTCGTTCGCTGGTATCTGGTCAGTGGCGTATCGTCTAATCCGGAGTAATTCCGGGCAGCCGGTACGCTGACCAACTCATCTTCCGGAAAGCGATACGCGGTCAATTTCCCGCCAAAGACACAGCCTTGGTCGATATTAATCGCGCCGTTTTTGCGCTCCGGTTCAGGTCGCGGGTCATGGCCCCAAATGATGAGCGGATGGGTCTTGGTACGCTCCCCTGCCCAATCTTTGCGAATCGGTCTACCATCCGCACCCATCCCCGATACATCCCCATAGCGACAATAGTTACGCACGGCTGGGCTTTCTTTGCCGATATAATCATCCCGAATCCCGGCATGGACGGCTACCAACTCCGTGCGCCCCCCCACCCTTACAAGCATATGGGAAGGAGCAGAGAACAATAGCATGCGGCTTCGCTCTTTTAACTCCTCCGCTTTCTTTATTCCGTGCTCCGTTTCATATTCCCGAAATTCCTTTTCCACGTTCTCGTCCCCATGGGCAAGCGTAACTTTGCGACCATCGAGCCAACGCGCGATTTTCCAGCCATGATTGCTGTCGACCATTTCAGCCAATCCCGCTTCAATATGGCGAATAAAGAATTCGAGCATGTCGAGGGAGGCAGGGCCACGACTGGTAATATCACCGAGGGATAAGATCCGCCTACCGTTTGGATGTCGATACAATCCATCATCGCTGCGCACATATCCCAGCTTGGCCAACAGCTGATAAAACTCATCAGCGCATGCATGAATATCCCCGATAATATCCAAGCCATTGTCAGCTGTCATGATATTGGTGCGGAGTGGCACTCTTTCATTCATCCTATCCCTCTTTTCCGTGTTTCTTTCGTTGTTGTCATTGTAACCGTTTTTCATAACTTCCATGAATGGCTCCGTCACCTCTTTGGCGAATGAAAAAAGCCTGTCCCATTTCTGGAACAAGGCTTTTGCCCACATGACTATTGCAAGTTATGAGTATGTACGTAGATGGCTGCTTGCGTCCGATCCTCGACATTCAGTTTTGCCAAAATATTGCTGACATGCGTTTTGACCGTCTTGATCCCGATGATCAAATCATCCGCGATCTCCTGATTTGATTTTCCTTGTCCGATCAGCTTGAGTACTTCCAATTCGCGTGGAGTCAGCTGCTCATGCAGACTTGTCTGTTGCCCATGGCGAAAGCGGGCCATGATTTTACTTGCTACTCTGGATTCCAAAATTGGTTCGCCCGCAGCAGCTGAACGGATGGCCCGGGCAATCTCGGAAGCACGCGATGTTTTCAGCAGATAACTGAATGCACCTGCTTCAATCACGGGATATACCTTCTCATCATCGATAAAGCTAGTGAGAACGATCACCTTGGCTTGCGGGCAGCTCTCCCGTATGCGGCGTGTTGCTTCAATGCCGCCGATCCCGTCCATTACCAGATCCATTAAAATGACATCCGGAGACAGCTGCGTGGCAAGCTTTACTCCTTCTTCACCACTCGAGGCTTCCGCTACGACTTCAATATCGTCTTCGGTAGACAGATATGCTGCCAGCCCCATTCGTACCATTTCATGGTCATCAACCAGCATGACTCTTATCATTTCTTGCACTCAACTCCCTTCTATATCTGTATGCAGCATCAGGGGAATACGCACTTCAATCTGCGTGCCTTTTCCTACGGAGGAATAGATGTCCAATGATCCCCCTAACTCATTCACCCGTTCACGCATGGAGCTCAACCCGTACGATGTAATTTTTTCATCCTCCAGCTCAAAGCCGACTCCATCATCGACGATGCGCAAGCGAACTTGTCCCTGAAGGGTGAAAAGTTTGACCGTAATTTCCTTGGCCTTGGCATGCCGCAATGTATTGGAGAGGGCTTCTTGCAGAATGCGAAACAAGTGATCTTCAATGCCCGTCGGGAGATCGAGAATATCCTCCACTTCCCAGTTCATTTTCAGCGTCTGTTTCTGACTTAACTCCTCCATGAGTCCCTGGATGGCTTCCTTCAAGGAACGGTCCTGCAGAGTAGCAGGGCGCAAATGGAGCAGCAAGGCTCTCATTTCCGACTGCGCGGCTGCCGACATCTCTTCCACCAGTTCAATTTGCTGGATGGCCCGCTGCGGGTTCTTTTCAATCATTCGTTTGATCGCGGCTGTCGTCATCGAGATGGCAAACAGCTGCTGACTGACTGCATCGTGCAGCTCCCGTGCCAAACGCTGTCGTTCTTCTGTCACAGCGTTTTGCCGCAATTGTTCACCCAATTCCGCGTTATGGTTGGAGAGCCGCTGCAAGGAAGCAACCTGATCCTCCCACTTGGCAGCCAAACGGTTAAAGGTCCATCCAATCTCGCCAAGCTCATCGACTCCCAGATCGGGCACACGATAGGAAAGAACGCCGCGCTCCAAATTCATCGCTGCTTCCCAAAGGACATTCAATCGTTTTTTCAGCAGATTTCCGGCAATATATCCCGTAATCATCCCGATCAATGCAGCGATCGTGACCGATAAAACGTAATTGAAGATCATCAGTTTCCAGTTCATAAGGTCTTGCAAGGAAATGCCGACATAGGAGGCTAAAAACCAGACGATCGTCTCGTTTCTCTGCACAAAATGGACGAATATCCCCCATAAAAGGCTGATCAGGGTGACGACGCTCACCGATAAGATCAGCCCTTGCCTAACAAAATGCCATTGAATACTGCTCAGCCTCTGCCGTCCCACGTTTGTACACCTCCTAGATGTACTTCACGTCAATATCGCCTATAAGCAGGCTGATGTTGAGTGATACTTTTTGCGTGGCGTTCTCATAGGAATCCGAGCGCATCGATACACTGCGATTCAACCCTCCCTGATGATGACCAAAAACGCCAAGATCGCCCACCATGACCTCAGCCGCAACGGAGACAGGCAAATCGACGGGGACGTATATCGTAATATCGCCAACCCAGCCTTTGATGGAAATCAGGGCTTCCTCTTCCTCTAAGACAGCCCGGGAGAGATCGATGACCACGTTGCCGATCCCGTGCCAGACGTGCATATGGGAAAGCTCAAAGCGACCGGATGTCAGGTGAAAGTCACCAATGAGCGCACTGCGGGTATTTTTGGGCACACCATTTCGTGCAGGACTGTCCAAACGGAGTTTCATCGTTTCAAACGAAGCCGCCCCTTCCATGCTTCCGGATGCCTCCGATTCGGGATCAACAGAAGCGGAAGCAGGCTCCAGAACAGAACGCAAAGACTCTTTTCCTTTGCGTGAACGAATCAATTGGAAGCCAAAATACAATAATCCCACGGAAAGGATTAGGCCGAATACGTCATCAATTTGCAGATCAAACCATACATGTAAAACAAACAAAGTTCCGAGTCCAGTCAAAATGCCGCCAACGATGCGCGCTCCTTTTGACCATTCCCGAAGCCCAAAATACAGCAAGATCAAGGGCCATAATTGCCATATGCTAAACTCGATCAGATTGATTCCATCAAGAAACAGTCCGGCTCCGGCGATCATGATGACAATACCGACGAGCATTGTGTGCAAGCGAGATAATTTCACGTCTGTCTCCTCTCCTCGGGAAAACTTGACTGCGCCTGTGTAAGGGCGGAGTCTTAGCATTCCTGTGCCACTGATCAGTGCTGCCATGTGACACTGTGCAAAATATTATTTATGACAAATATAAATAAAGGCGGGTGGAATATTCAGTGCC
This sequence comes from Bathyarchaeia archaeon, assembly GCA_035644815.1. Classification (GTDB taxonomy): domain Bacteria; phylum Bacillota; class Bacilli; order Brevibacillales; family Brevibacillaceae; genus Brevibacillus_F. Next base: position 41,865 of record DASQNU010000134.1, read on the forward strand.
GTAAAGCCGATGTCCACCTTGGAAAAGCGCTGCTGCAATTCCGTGTGAAGCTGTAAGGAATATTGGAATGTAATGAATAATCCTCCCGGCGCCAGTGCCTTATGCACCTCACGAAGAATGCCGTCTCGCAGATCCTTCGGGAATACAGCGAAAGGCAAGCCGGAAATAATGGCATCCACTTGAGCGATCTGCAGTTCCTCTAAATAACCGTTCAGGTCCAATGCCTCATTTTTAACAATAATGGAAGGGAAACGCTTCGCCAACAGCTCGCGAAACTGTGCATCCCGTTCAATTGCAATAAATCGGGCATCAGGCCGCTTGTTACGGAGAATAGCCTTAGTAAACACACCAGTCCCTGGTCCAAGTTCCACGATCGTTTTCGCTGTGTGCCAAGGAACCTGTTTCATGATTTCCTTGCACAAAAAACGCGAACTGGGAGCGATGCTTCCCACTCGTCCCGGCTCTGATAAAAAACGCTTCAAGAATACAAACATATCAGTCAACAAGGCTACCTCCTAGGTGAAAAGCAGCCTGTCAATCACAGGCTGCTGTCTTTCAACAGTTACTAATTCAACAAAAGCTTATCGTTTCCTTGTTAGTTTGCCACATTCTCTTTCTCAGTCAAGCTTGCTTTGATTCGTGCTAGCTCTGTCTCGATTTCATCATGAATCGCTGTGCTTGCCGGTACATGGATGGTTCGCCATTGTCCGCTCACTTCAGCCTCCGCTTCCATACGCAGAACTTTTTCTTCCATGCGGGCAAATCCGCGGCTGGCGGATTCACTGCCAAAGCCTACGATCGCTTGGTTTACCTGTTTTTGTGCTTGGGCAACCTGTGCACGGGACATCAAGGCATACTTCTTTGCTCTCATCTTATAGAACTCGTCTTTCAATTCTGCCAGCTTCTCCCGCATTTGGGCAGCTGCTTCTGCCGCTTGTTTATAGAGTGCCTCATATTCCTGTGCCCGTGCTTCGTAGCGCTTTTGCTCAATCAGAGCTCGGCGCGCCAGGTCATCCTCGCCTTCACTCAAAGCCAGTTTTACTTGACGCTCACGCTTCGCTGTAATGGCTAGAGCCTCTTCCCATTGCTGACGGAATCGTTTTTCCATCGCGATCTGTCTGGCTACCGCCACTTCGACCTGTCCAATTTCCACTTCCATATCTCTCATATATTGTGTCAACATCACGATCGGATCTTCCATTGAATCAATCAAATCATTAATCGATGCAGCTGTTACATCACGCAGACGTTTAAAAATACCCATGTTTGGTTTCCTCCTTTGATCTTGTCCATTTCCTCTACATTCACTCGTCGACTTACCCATTTTGCTTTCGTGCCTGATGCTCTCGCTCCCAACGATCCAAAGCGTCTTCCTTCAAGACTGCCTCTGCCCACCGCCGTTCCATGACATCCGGAACACTATGTACCGGCTTCGACTGACGTCTAATCAGACGATAGCCAAAGTAGATGGCGATCATGGCAAGCAGACAACTAAAGAGGAGATCAAGCTTGCCTATTAGCATCAGCAGACCAAAGAGGAAGACAAACGCACCCCAGCCCTTTTTTCCGGCAGAACCGCCATGTATAAGCTTCTTTCCGCCATAGAGCATGATCGCTCCTGGAATCAGGAAGCTGATCAGATCTCCCGTATCAATACCAATGAGATCCAAGATCAGCAGTGCTCCAACCGTTAGAAGGATCAGGCCCAGGATCACTTTTCCAGACCGATCACTCATTTGCGTTGTCCCTCCTTTCCTTGTGTGCTGCGTCCTTACACCCTTATTGTAGACCTGACAAGAAAACGGGATAACGGGCGAGCGGTTGGTTTTTGCCTCGGTCTCCAGTCGGAGAGATGGTACTGCCCCAATCCGATAATCACGGTGTATCCAATCATTTTAAGAATATTCGGGATATTTGTGACAATTTTGTGAACAAAATGTTGTCGAAAAGGAAATAGATGGACAACGGAGAATGTATAATCTTGGCGTGTAAAAAAATATCGAAAAAAGCCGAGTTCCGTAACTGGAAGCGGGGGAACCAAGTATAGTAAGGCCGTTTCGACCTTACACGGGGTGAATGGCTGTTTCGACAGCCTAGGGCAATCCTTTCGACCGAACCCATCAGCTAACCTCGTAGGCGCAAGAAAGGGGCAGCAAAAGTTGCGTAAGTTCGTGTCGTCTTTGCTTGTTGCTGGACTGTTATTATCGGGTGCCAGCGCGGCGTTTGCCGATGAAAATCCATTGATGGATACGGTAAAACCATTGTATGGTTCTCCCTATAAATCGGGAGGCACCAGTAAAAAAGGCTTTGACTGCTCCGGATTCACACGCTATGTTTTCGACCAGTTAGGTGTAGATCTGCCTCACACCTCTGCAGGTCAGTTCAATTTGGGAACATCTGTCGCCAAGAAAGATTTGCAACCCGGCGATTTGGTCTTCTTCCAAACAAACGGCCGCAGTATTTCCCACGTGGGTATCTACATCGGCAACAACACCTTCGTACACTCCGAATCTGGCAGAGGCATTGTTAATACAAAGCTGTCTGACCCTTATTACTGGAGCAAGCGTTACGTCGGTGCCAAACGGATCTCTGTACCGGCTTTGAATCCCATGATTGTGGATGCAAACCAAAAGAAAAAACCAGCCGTGCAAGCAGCATCCGTACCAGAGACAAAAACAGAAACACCTGAAACCAAAACAGAAACACCTGAGACCAAAACAAAATAAGTTGGTTTCACCCACGCACAAATGATTGAAGTCAGGAGAATTCTCCTGGCTTTTTTTGGCTCATTTTAGCACCTGGTGTCAGGATATTGTCCCAAGCGTTTTTGTCCCAATCTCCCAGTTATGCCACTTGCACTTCTCCCCCTTACGACCCTGTTTTTCCTCTGTCATTCATGTTATACTCGTCCCAGCTGAATAGTGACCTTCAGGGCAGGGTGAAATTCCTGACCGGCGGTGATGACGTTTCGTCTGAGCCCGCGACTCGCTGCACCGTTTGCAGCGACTGACTTGGTGGATATTCCAAGGCCGACGGTTATAGTCCGGATGGGAGAAGGTAATGATAAGCTTTGCAATCATTTTTTTGAAAAAATGATGTCGCAAGGCCTATTCTGTTATGCCCTGATTATGATGATCAGGGCATTTTCCTTTTCTATGGCCTCATTATTCGCACCGAAATATTTCATCTTACCAAGAAAGGAGGCTGTTTTTATGCTAGACACCCACTACATGTCAATTGCCTTGCAAATGGCGCAAGGAACCAAGGGACAAACGAGTCCGAATCCTCTCGTCGGGGCTGTTGTGGTCAAAGACGGGAATATCGTCGGTCTCGGCGCCCATTTGCGAGCAGGTGAGCCGCATGCGGAGGTGCACGCTTTACGTATGGCAGGCGAAAAGGCACAAGGAGCGACCATCTATGTGACGCTAGAGCCCTGCAGCCATTACGGCAGGACCCCTCCATGCGCCGAAGCTATTATCCAAGCGGGCATTGCCCGAGTGGTGATAGCCGTCACCGACCCGAATCCGCTTGTCTCCGGTCGCGGCGTGGCGATCTTGCGCGATGCCGGCATCGATGTGTCCGTCGGTGTCTTGGAGACGGAAGCGAAACGATTGAACGAAGTCTTTTTTCATTACATCTCCACGGGCCTTCCTTTTGTCACTGTGAAGACAGCCAGCACCCTGGATGGCAAGGTCGCTACCAGCACAGGCCACAGCCGTTGGATCAGCGGAGAAAAAGCGCGTGAGGAAGTCCATGTCCTTCGCACCCAGCATGACGCCATACTGGTCGGAGTTAACACCGTGATTGCGGACGATCCTGCACTAACCGCACGTTTGGAGGTGCCGACCCGACAGCCTGTACGAATTGTACTTGACAGCACATGTCGTACTCCTCTCACCGCTCAGCTGCTGCAGGATCAAAAGGCGCCCACCTGGATCTTCACGACGCAAGCCGCCTCTGCTGAAAAGCGGGCACAGCTTGAAGAGATGGGCGCACGAGTCATTCTTGCGGACGGTCAACATAACCAGGTGGATATACAGACCATGCTCCGTTATTTAGGAGAAGAAGGCATCACTTCCCTGTTGGTGGAAGGCGGAGCTGCGGTGAACGGTGCTTTTCTCTCGGCGAAAGCCATCCAAAGAGTAATCAGCTACATTTCACTAAAAATGGTCGGCGGACAGGCTGCCCCTACTTCTTTTGGCGGAGTAGGCGTAGAACGCATGGAGCAGGCCATCCTATTAAAAGAGACGGAAGTAGAGCGGCTCAGCGATACCGACATCCGCATCACAGGGTATCCAGACTGGCCGTAAGCCCTGCGTACGCGAAGAACTTGTAAGGAGGCATTATGTTTACTGGAATCGTGGAAGAAATCGGCACACTTGCCGAGATCAAAGGAGGGCAACAAGCCAGCCAATTGACCATCCGTGCCAAGAAGGTACTGGAAGATGTGCAGCTGGGGGACAGCATCTCTGTAAATGGCGTATGTTTAACAGTTACCTCTTTTACCGCTCGCCAGTTTTCCGTTGATGTCATGCCGGAAACGTTAAAGAAAACCAACCTTAGCGAGTTGCAGCACGGCCATCCGGTCAACCTGGAAAGAGCGATGGCGATGGGTGGCCGCTTCGGTGGTCATATCGTCTCCGGCCATGTGGACGGAACGGGAACAGTGATTTCCCGTGAAACTTATGCCAATGCCGTCCTGTTTCGGATTCAAGCAAGCCCTGAGTTATTACGGTACATGGTGCCCCGCGGCTCCATTACGGTGGATGGTGTCAGCCTGACCATTGTGGACGTGTGGGAGCAAGGCTTTTCCATTTCGCTCATTCCGCACACGCTGGCCCATACGAGTATCCGGGAGCGCAAGGCGGGAGATCGCGTCAATCTGGAATGCGACATCATCGGGAAATACGTAGAGCGTTTGTTGCATTTTCCGGCCCATGCACGAAGCGAACAGTCCTCAAAGCTTGACATGGATTACTTGAAACTGCATGGTTTCGCCTGATCGAATAAAGCGAAACACGTGAGCAGCAACCATTCCGGGAGGTGGAGTCATGTTCCACAGCATAACAGAAGCGTTGAAAGACTTACAGCAAGGCAAGCCAATCATCGTGGTTGATGACGAAGACCGTGAGAACGAAGGAGATTTCCTTTGCTTAGCAGAAGCCGCCTCACCTGAAATGATCAACTTCATGGTGACGCATGGCAGAGGCCTCGTGTGCGTCCCCGTCACCGAAGAACGAGCAGTAGAGCTGCGGCTGCGCCCCATGACGGAGCTCAATACGGACACTCATGGCACGGCCTTTACCGTGTCCATCGATGAAGTCACTACCCATACAGGCATATCTGCGTTTGAACGCTCACGCACCATTCTGAGCATGATCGATCCTGCCAAACAGGCCGAGCATTTTCGCAGACCGGGACATATCTTTCCGTTGGTTGCGAAAAAAGGCGGGGTTCTCCGCCGGGCAGGTCATACAGAAGCGGCCGTAGATCTGGCCAGATTGGCTAGCGCTTATCCCGCAGGCGTCATTTGCGAGATCTTAAATGAAGACGGCACCATGGCTCGCCTGCCGCAGCTGAGCGAGATCGCCAATCAGTTTGATTTGAAGATCATCTCGATTGCTTCCTTGATCGAGTACCGCATGCATACAGAGTCTTTGGTCCACCGGGAAATCGAAGTGAACCTCCCTACGGAGTACGGCAATTTCCGCATTGTCGCCTATTCCAATAAAGTGGATGACAAAGAACATGTGGCTCTGGTAAAAGGCGAGATTCGTCCAGATCAGCCAACCCTCGTGCGTGTCCACTCTGAATGCCTGACCGGCGATGTATTCGGATCGCATCGCTGTGATTGCGGACCACAATTGCACGCAGCACTGCGGCAAATTGAAGCAAATGGCAACGGCGTGCTTTTGTACATGCGCCAGGAAGGCAGAGGCATCGGACTGCTGAATAAGCTGCGCGCCTACAAGCTGCAGGAGGAAGGCTTTGATACGGTAGAAGCCAATCAAAAGCTGGGCTTTCCTGCGGATCTACGGGATTACGGACTCGGTGCGCAAATATTGCGGGATCTGGGCGTGAATAAGATGCGCTTACTGACCAATAACCCCCGTAAAATGAAAGCGTTGGACGGATACGGTCTGGTACTGATCGAACGTGTACCGATCGAATTTCCGATGCATGAGCATAACGAGCGATACTTAAAAACCAAGCATGAAAAACTGGGCCATCTGCTTAGTATCATAAAGGAGTGAATCACATATGAAGATATATGAAGGACATTTAGTCGGAACGGGACTCAAGATCGGAATCGTCGCAGGACGTTTTAATGAATTTATCGTGGGCAAGCTGGTGAGCGGAGCGTTAGATGCCTTAAAGCGTCATGGCGTACACGAAGACGATGTGGAGCTTGCCTGGGTGCCTGGAGCTTTTGAGATCCCGTTGCTGGCAAAAAAGATGGCGGAGTCCGGTAAGTATGACGCCGTGATCACACTCGGCGCTGTCATCCGCGGATCCACTCCACATTTTGATTATGTTTGCAATGAATGTGCGAAGGGAGTGGCAAACGTCGCACTCACTTCCGGCATCCCGGTCATTTTCGGTGTTCTGACAACCGACAGCATCGAGCAAGCAATTGAGCGAGCTGGAACAAAAGCAGGAAATAAAGGATGGGAAGCGGCGACTACAGCCATCGAGATGGGCAATCTGACAAAGCAGTGGTAATCCAAAGCAAAACAGGTGCTGGCCAGATCTTGGCCGGCACCTGTCTTTTTCAGAGAATCAATGTCTGGTAACCGCTGTAGAATACCTTGCATGCAAAAAACAAAAATAACACGGCCGACGCTACGGAAAATCCCTTGATCAGACTCGGTCCCATCACCTTGCCGCCTAGCGCAGCCACACATGCAATGGCTAATGACCATACGATCGAAGCAGCGAAAAACCCGCTCATAAACAGAAGCAACGACATCTGCGAACCATCCTGGCTCGATGCAATCACACTACCACCAATTGTAGCGAACCAGAGAATGGCTGAAGGAGAAGCGAGGGCAAGGCCAATTCCCCAAGAAAAATCTTTCAGCGGAGAACGTACCTTCACCTCACGATGCAAATCGATTTCCTTCGGTTTCTTGATTTCACGGATCATTTGCCAGCTCATCCAGAGCAACACAGCAGAGCCGCCCAGCCAGAGCACCCACTTGACGACCAGATACTGCAATAGCAATGTAATGCCCGCTATGGACAAAGCCGCATAAATCATGTCCCCCAGACCCGAGCCTAGTCCAATCAAAAACGCTGGCATAAATCCTCGCTGTACACCTGTCCGCAATAACGATACGTTGACCATCCCCAAATCCAAGCAAAGCGATATTGAGAGAAAAAAGCCTGATAGGAATAACAGCACGTGTACCCCTCCAACCGAATCATGTCATCTTCATGTTACAAAACCTTACATTCATTTGCAATTTATTTCTTCCTTTCTGCCCATTTGGAGGGAAAAAAATCCAACCTTTCACAGCGCGAATGGTGCCGAAACATGTTATGATAGATAGTAATATAGATATATTGCTTTATTTGGGGGAGTTATCTTTGAAAGAGCATGTATTCATCGTGGATGATAACCAAGAAATCATTGATTTGCTTCAAGATATATTAGAAAACGAAGGTTTTATGGTGTCGTCAGCCGACAATGGCGAAGCTGCCCTTGCCAAACTACAGCAAGGTCTTGCTCCCAACATCATTTTGCTGGATATCATGATGCCCAACATGAGCGGTTATGAGCTCTGTTCGCAGATCAGACGGGAGTGGGACCTGCCTATCCTGTTTGTCAGCGCAAAAGGAAAGTCAGTCGATAAAGTGGTCGGTTTGGAGATCGGCGCAGACGATTATATTACGAAGCCCTTTGATACCGAAGAACTGCTGGCTCGGATCCGGGCTCATTTGCGTCGGTATGAGCGCATTCGCAAGCATACCCACGACGAGGTCCCCATGGAGACTACGAATTCCTCCATTACCGTCCTCAAATTTAAGGGTTTGGAGATTCACAAGGAGACCTACTCCGTTTATGTGAATGAAGAGAAAATTGATTTATCGACAAAAGAGTTTCAGCTGCTGACCTTTTTGGCTGAAAATGCCGGGATCGTTTTCACCCGCGAGCAAATCTATGACCGTGTATGGGGCTACGGTTACGGATCATTGAACACTGTGACGGTACACATCAAAAACTTACGCGAGAAACTGGAGCTGGAACGCACCTTTATCAAGACACAATGGGGGACCGGATACGTCTTCATTGGAGAAAAGGTGTAAATGAAGATTGCGCAAAAACTGTTCCTCTTCTTTCTCGCGATCATCGCCTTAAACCTGCTTACTTACAAGTTCGTTTTTGAGGATATTATCGTCGAACAGCTGAAAAATGACCGTCACGAACAGTTCAAGCAAGAGCGGGAAGCAGCCAATCGTGTCCGTATCAATCAGCTTATTCGCACGAGTACTTTCAAAGACCCGACAGAGCTGCGGGAACTTACCGAAAAAATTCCCGAAGATCTCATGTACAAGATGATTGTGGAGGATGCACAAGGAGATCAAATTTTCACCAAGTCTTCAAAAGCATACAAAGAAGTAGGGACCAAAGTTGTCGCCGAGTATTACTATCAGCATGAACTGCCTGAGCGCGGCGCGACTATTATCCGTTTTTATACCGACGACTCTGAAATTCTTGCCACCAAAGGCGTTTCCATGATTGTCATGTATATCTATGGAAGTGTGCTCGTCGTCGGACTGGTGTTTATGGTGTTCCTTGTCCGCTGGATTTTAAAGCCGGTGAACGAGCTTGCCCTAGCCACCCAGGAGATTAAGAGCGGCAAACGCAACGTCACATTTACGTATAAAAGGAAAGATGAGTTTTTGCTGCTCTTCCGCTCCTTTGTCGCCATGGTGGATCAACTGCGGTATTCCGATGAACGCCAGCAAGAGCTGATTTCAGCGATTGCGCACGATTTCCGTACACCGCTGACCACCATCAAAGGCTACGCTTCCTATATTGCCAGCGGCCGCGTAACCGATCTGGAACGCATTCAGAAGCAAATGAAAAAAATCGAGCAGAAAGCCGAGGACATGGATCGATTGCTTGAGGAGCTGCAGGATTATTCACACCTTAGCACAAATCAGGCATTGCATATGGGACGAGTCCATATCAGGAGCTTCATGCAGAACATCGCAGAGGAATACAGCGAAAAAGCCAAGGAGGCGGGCTTACAATTTCAGACCAAAATTCGGGTCTCCAACGAGCTGTATATCGAGGCTGATGAGAAAAAGCTGCGAAGGGTCATGCAAAATCTGTTAAATAACGCGATTTACTATAACAAGGTAGAAGGCTCCATCTTGGTCACCTGTGATCAACGCGAACATCATGTGCTCTTTTCCGTCATCGATAAAGGAGAAGGCATCTCCCAGGAGGACTTAGCGAAGATCTTCACCAAATTTTATCGGGCGGAAAAGTCGCGCAATCGGAACAACGGCGGTACTGGATTAGGGCTTACAATCTGTAAAAGCATCGTGGAGCAGCACGGCGGCCAAATCTCAGCTACTAGTGAACTTGGAGAGGGCAGCTGCTTTTCCTTTACCATTCCGTTTTACCCAAAAGAAGCAGCTTCTATGTAAACAAACACATAAGCCATGCCACGGAACACTCCAACGGCATGGCTTTGTTTTTATGTCTGGTTCAATTCTTCAAGGACGCGTAACGATTCGATGGAATACTCCACCAAGCCGCGCATATCTTCAATGTTTCCCTCATCAATTTTACGGTGAAAATCTAGCGTGACCTTATTCTCCAAACGCTCCGGCGGCCATGTCAGGCGGTGTTCATCCAGCCTTGCACCAATGTACTGAGTGATATGAGGACGATGCCCCCAGATATTATTTAACGCTGATGTAATTTTTTCAGCATCGGATATGATATCACTAATGGCCAGTTGAAAGTGGATGCAGACCGTACAGCCGATCCGCTCGACAAGAGACTGCTCTAGTTGCTCACTCGCAATGTCGGAAAGCGTGGTACGTAACTGCATCTGCGCCGTTACCGCCTTTTCTTTTGCTCCCGCCAATGTGAATTCAATCTGAAACAACCGTTGAAAGGTGGCCATATCCATAATATCCGCACGATTGGTAATCGAGATGGCTCCTTCAAAATCGCAATCGTAGACAGCACCTTCCAACACCACTTTAATATTGTCAAAGACGGTCGGATGAAACATCATGATCCCCCCTTCCCCTATTTTCCCTATCTATAGAATGCCCACAAATTGTAATGCTTGCAAGCATGACTATAGTGCTTGTTTGTCGTTTGACCGGTTCCACTCCCAAAAACGGCACGTCGCGCAAAAAGTTTCAACGGAGCATACTCAACGACGAGATTGCGCGACAAGCGTGTGCCGTTCTTGGAAGCTCCACCTCAGCAGGTGTGACAAAGACTCCGCCCGTCCCGTTTTTCCCTTCCTCACCGTGGCTATAGTAAAAAGTTCGAATCATCTAAAGAACAAATTTAGATGGCCTTGCCTATGTTGGACAATTGCAGGAGGGAGCTATACAAGAGTCCATTCTTGCCTTGTTCATTGCTCATGCCGTCGCTCATGCTCATTGCACTGCAGCCCCGGAATAAAAAGAAAACGGAATGCCCTTCGATAGGGTCATCCCGTTTTCCAAAACTACTTCACGGTAACCAGAATGGTGGTACGTTTCCCCGCAAAGGTGACACTGATTGTTGCACGCCCTTTGCCTGTCGCTTTGATTACGCCATCCTTCACATCTGCGATATAAATGCTTGAGGAAGTCCAGAGTGCAGGCTTGGTCACTTCTGCTTCATAGCCGTCCGTATAAGTTGCAAAAGCTTTCACACTGGTGGAGCTGCCTACGGTAAGCTCCACCATGACGTCGTCCGTCTTCAAATATTTCAGCGTATCGACCTCGACTGGAATCGATATGGTTTTCCCGCCATAAGTAGCAGTTACTCGCGAATCTCCAGAGCCCGTTGCAGTCAATACCCCGCCATCTACATCCACGATCTTGTAGTTTAGCGTTTTCCAAGTTGCCAGTTTGGTGACATCGATTTTTTTTCCATCGGAAAGGGTTGCCATTATTTTCAGATTGGCTGTCTGGCCTGTACGGAACGCTACATAACGCTTGTCTGCCGCAATATCCTCGACAACACCAATTTCAACAGAGATCGATACACTCTTGCCCCCGTATTTCGCAGTTACCGTCACCTTGCCAGTGCCAATCGGTGTTACCAGACCATTTGTCACATTAGCCAGCCGTATATTGCTAACGCTCCATTCTGCCTCAGAGGTGACATCCTTGGTACCACCCGTCGCTGTTGTTGCGGTAAGCGTAATTTGTTTGCTCTCTTCCGGGCTTAACACCAAGAACAGTGGACTCGCTGTTAGCGTGGACGCCTGGTCCACATGCACTTCAATTTTCACTGTTTTTTGTTCAAAGGTAGCAGTCACGTTAGCCGTTCCAGATGCCAGTGCGGTGATTTTTCCATCCTCAACGGTGACAACCTGTAAATTAGAGCTGGTCCACGTTGCCTCATTTGCAACGTCTTTTTCTGTACCATCCTCATATTTCGCAGTCAATTTAATCGTCTGTGCATTTCCCTTAGACATGACGACTTGCGTTTTGTCCGCTGTCAGGCTTTTCAAGACACCGACGGATACTTTGATCGTTGCAGTTCTTATTCCATATTTTGCAGTAATTGTTGTGGAACCTGTCCCAATACCAGTGACGTAGCCTTTTCGCACTTCGGCTACGGCAGCAGAGGCAGATGACCATACTGCTACGTCCGTCACTTTCTCTTCCCGTCCATCTCGGAATACCGCTGTTAGGATGATTTGCTCGGAATCCCCTGTTTGCATGGACAAGGAAGTTTTGCTCGGCACCAGTTTATTAGGAATGTCTACTTCCACTTCAATCGTGGCGCTTTTTCCTCCATAGGAAGCCGTAATCGTAGTTTCTCCTGACTTTACAGCTGTGACCTTTCCATCTATCACCGTGGCCACTGCTTCATCGGCGCTTGTCCACTTCGCCTTGTGCGTAATATCACTGGTGGTATTGTCCGCATAGACTGCCTTCAAGGTCAGTTCCTCGGAATCACCTGTCTTCAGCGATACATAGTCTTCCACAAACTCGATTCGTTTCGGTACCTCAACATCAACATCCAGCTTGACTGATTTATCTCCATATGTAGCCGTAATCGTTGCTTCACCAATCGCATTAGCGCTCAGTTTTCCTTGATAGACACTGACAACGCTTGTATCGCTGGAGGTCCAAGTTGCTTGCTTGGATACATCAGTCGTCGTATCGTCCGTATAGGTAGCGGTTAATGTTACCTGTTTCGTCTCGCCTTTTTTCATAAACAGGCTTTCTTGATCCAGCGTCAGTTTTAACGTGTTGTCGACTTCGACTCTGACTGTCGTCGTTTTTGTTCCATAGCTGGCTGTAATCGTGGCCGTTCCCGGACCGTACCCAGTGATTTTTCCATTGATGGCATCCGCCACCTTAGGTGAATCGGTCTTCCATTCTGCCTTTGCCGCGACATCCTCCGTCTTACCATCCGGATAGGTCGCGATCAACGTAATCGTTTCTGAGCCACCTGTCAACAAAGAAACGGAGGATTTCCCCGGATCCAGACGCTTGACGATCTCAATTGACACCGGAATGGATGTCGTTTGCGTTCCATATTTTGCCGTTACGGTGGCTGTACCAGACGAGTATCCCGTAATCAAGCCGTTCGTGACTGTGGCAACTGCGCTATTGTCCGAACTCCAGCTTGCTTTTTTGGTCACGTCCTCAGAAGTGCCATCCTCATAAACCGCTGTGATGTTCACTTGCTGTGATTGCTTCAGCCGCAAATCCAGTTCTTGTGTATCTTTGGTCAATGCTTTTACCTTTTTGCTTACATTAACATTGACGATCACACTTTGCCCCATATAGGTAGCAGTGACCACTGCGGTCCCTTCCGCCTTGGCCGTCACCAGTCCGGCATAGACCGTGGCTACACTGACCGCACCCGAGTTCCATTCCGTCTTTACGGTCACTGTTTCTGTAATTCCGCTTTTATATACAGCGGTGGCCGTTAATTGCTGCGTGTCCCCTACCTCCATGCTTAGCTCATTTTTATTGAGTACCAAGCTGGAGATTTCATCCGCAGCGTGCACCTCTGTATACCCAGTTCCTATCGCTCCCCATAGAACAGCGAGGCAAAGGAACAGGATTGATAAGGCTTTCCTGCTCTTCATTAAGACAACTCCCTTTTTTGCACATTTACCATAATTTTCGGCTAGACAAGCTGGTAAGTTTAGGCTTTTAATAAATATCTGAAAAATAAAAATTAAGTCAGGTGTGTTTCAAAACAAAAAAAGAAGAGCCTAATTGGCCCTTCTCGGTCGTTTACACAGATTCATACAGCGCTTCATAGCGCTTGCTGATCTCATCTTCACTCAGTCCAAATTCATGGAGGCGCTTATACATAGCTGCCATCCAGATCTCGGAGCGTTGAAACATTTTTTGATATTTCTTTTGCTCCTTACCCTTACGCTTAGCACGATCCTCGCTGTTTCCTTTCAAATTATCGAGGATGAACAGCATCTTCATACTGTCTTCTTCATTCAAGCTTGTCCAGCTTGCATTCAGATTATCCAATACTTTTTTGTAGTACTGGTCAAATTCTTCAAAAGAGATCTCGGTATCCATACTGAGATACTCTTTCAGCTTGTCAAAAAGCTCTTGCATGTCAAAAACACTCCCTCTTCAATGTATTCCCCATTATAGCAAAAAGCAGGGAGGCGGGGAAAGTTCTTCATGAATTATGCTTTTATCTGCAAATGCAACCCATCTATAATTAAAGAAAGCTTATCGAAGACGTACGAGGAGAATCACTATGAAACAACCTTTTAAACCTTCCGAAGTGTCCATCCGCATCGGTCAACAAATGACCTTGACCATCAGAAGTCTGGGGATCAATGGCGAAGGAATCGGTTATTTCAAGAAAAAGATCGTATTTGTCCAAGGAGCGCTTCCGGGTGAAGTGGTCCATGCAGAAATCACTGAGGTAAAGGACAAGTATGCGGCAGGCAGACTGCTGCGGGTCATCGAACGTTCCAACGCCCGTACAACTCCCCCCTGTCCCGTCTATGAAAGCTGTGGCGGCTGTAGTCTGCAGCATCTCGATTACCAAGCCCAATTAGTCAGCAAAAAAGAACTGGTCGTGCAGTCCTTTCAGAAATACACTGGGCTTCAGCATCCACCTGTGTCCGATACAATCGGGATGGACCATCCTTGGGGATATCGCAACAAGGCGCAGTTTCAGGTAGGTAGCAAAGAAGGTCGGCTCATCGCTGGGCTATATCAAGCAGGAAGTCATGAATTGGTCGAGCTGCAGGATTGTCAGATTCAGCATGAGGCAACGACAGCGATCGTCGAGGCGGCCAAGGAAGTCATTGAAAAGCTCGGGATCCCGATCTATGACGAACGAAAGCGCAAAGGCATCATACGCACGATCGTGGCACGCGTCGCTTTTGCCACGGGAGAAACCCAGCTTACGCTCATCACCGCAACCACCGAGCTCCCTCGGGAAAAAGAGTTGATCTTGGAGCTCCGGTATCGACTACCTTCCCTTGTAAGTATTGTGCAAAACGTGAACTCGCAAAAGACCTCCCTCATTTTTGGCGATACGACCAAAGTCCTCTGGGGCAAGCCTAGCATCGCCGAAAAACTGGGTTCGCTCTCGTTTGATCTGTCTGCCCGCGCCTTTTTTCAGCTGAATCCGGAGCAGACGGTCAAGCTGTATGAGCAGGTCAAAAAAGCTGCCGACTTAACCGGAACCGAGCGTGTGCTTGATCTGTACTGCGGAACCGGGACAGTCGGACTGTGGCTGGCCCCCCACGCCAAGGAGGTTCGCGGGATTGAATTAATCCCTGAAGCCGTAGAGGACGCTCGCCGCAATGCAGAGCGCAACCATATTTCCAACGCCAGCTTCCACGCTGGACGGGCGGAAGTATTGATGTCGAAATGGGCGAGGGAAGGGATACAGGCCGATGTGGTCGTTGTGGATCCGCCAAGGACAGGTCTTGAGACTGCGCTGATCCACGCGCTTTTGCAGGTGAAACCAAAGCGAATCGTCTATGTTTCTTGCAATCCTTCCACGCTGACAAAGGATGTGAACAGACTGCTCGCTTCTTACAGGCTGCAGTCCGTTCAGCCGCTGGATATGTTTCCGCATACGCCGCATGTAGAGAGTGTGACATTACTTACGAAAAAATAAGTGACCAACATTTCTTAGAAAACGAAAGCATTTAACAGTAATAGACACCAGAATTTTAAGCTGGTGTCTTTGTATTTTATGACACACCGGTCCGGCAATCCCTCCATAGACCTGTTTTGCGTCCATACAAACAGAGAAAGTGAAAAAAGGCTAGCGTCAGACACTGTATGACAAGATAAACGGAAAATGAGCTGGTGATCTTCCATTTTGTATAGTGAAAAATCTGCAAATGCATCCCTGCCCATTCAATACCGATTCCCGCTAATGACCACAGCAGCATGTACAGCAGGATATAGATTCCCTTCAGATTCCACTTGTCATACAGGTACACAAAGATATACCCAATCGGCGGGTACAAAACAAAGTAAAAGATAGCATCAAACAGTTCATACTTGTCATGATCATTCAGGTTAAAGTAGTCGAAGGGAGGGGCTGCCAGAACATGATCCAATTCGTTTGCAATCGTCAAGGTAAACATGAAGATCAGAACGGTTAAAACAAACGGAAACCTCCGAGGCAACAAAAGGGCAACACCCCACCCAAGCAAGCAAGTAGCGACAATGATCCATTCATTCACATCAAACGTTTTTGGTAAAGGCAACATTAACGAATCCTCTCCTTGCCTATCATGCGATGGAACCATTTGTACAACAACACGGCAATCAATATATTAGACGCATAGGCAACCCCGGACAGCCATGGCTTCCAGCCGGTATACTGAAACAACGCAAAGTGTTCAGCGGCTAATTC
The DNA here is from genome assembly GCA_035644815.1 of Bathyarchaeia archaeon. GTDB lineage: Bacteria > Bacillota > Bacilli > Brevibacillales > Brevibacillaceae > Brevibacillus_F. Next base: position 57,940 of record DASQNU010000134.1, read on the forward strand.
CCTCGAGACTAACAAAAGGATCAGAAGTAGGGCTAACATACCTCTGAACAATAATGTACGGTGCATCGTAAAGCAGAGCTCGACATACCAAATGATCAGCAGCGGATTCCACAATAACCTACTAGTGGCAGTAAACCAATAAATATCAAGCCTTTCGGGTATTTGAACCATTTTAAGGTTAAGGTTTACGATCGTGGCAAAGTTCTGTTCGATGTACATGAGTGCCATCCACAAAAACAGGATCTCAAACAGATGCAATCGTTTCTTTATGCTGACAAAAGCAATGACGAGGATCACAATGGCGATGTAGAAGATCGATATTACCATGTTCTTCCCCCTAGTGAATTAGGGATTTATTCCTGTAAACTCCCCTGCAAATCGGTCTTCTATACCTTACATGAATACCCCGCTTCCAGCTGTTTTCGGTTGTGGGATTTGTTCCTATTTACTCTTTTTCGTACGCTCATACTAGACGACCGTTCATTTGCACATAATATTGGTATCTAAGGGGATGGTAATTTGCCTAATTCGATTCCGTATTTCTTGATCATCGTAATCTGTATTTCGATTTTCCTTTGGCTGATTGTACGCACTCGGCAATACCAGTCGGTTGTCCTGTATCTGGCTTTCGTCGGTATGGTATACATCTTTGAATACTTCGTCCTAGTGATTTTAGATGCATATAGGTATTATCCAACGTTTATCGCCAATGCCTATCTGGATAACATTCTCGGAGCCTTCGTATCCAACTTCGCTGTCGTCCCGACTTTCGCCTTATTGATTGCAGTCCTTCAATTGCATGGCGGCTGGATCGTTGCCATCGCCCTGCTGTTAGGCGCAACTGAGTGGCTGTTTTTAGAATTAGGGATATACCAATTAAACTGGTGGAAGATCAGTTATACAATCCTAGGGCTCCTGTTTTTCTTTTGGTTGGCACGGCTATGGTACCAAAAAGTGATGGAAGGGAAACGATTCTTTGTCTACATAACGTTTCAGATGTTTTCCTTTACCGTGGTGGATAGTACCATTTTCCTTATGCTCCTGTCCGGCATTCGCCAATTTCAGCCCGGTGTATTCGAAAATATTTATCGGGATGATGTGTTTTTTACCGCTCTTTACGCATTTTCAAAATCGCTTCTCCTGGCTAATGCGATCTATTGGTCGTCAAAATGGCGCTGGGTTTTGGGGGCAGTCTGTGTCATTCTTGTTGCCCAGTTCTCGCTCATTCAAACTGGGATTATGAAACTCTACGTACCTTTGTGGCTGTTTTTCCTCATTTACACCATCGGCCTCACCCTGATCATCTGTCTACTTAGAAGGACCGTTCGTTTCTATCGGTAAAGGTGTATTCTAAGCTACACACGAGAAAAGGGAGACCTTCACGAGAGGCTCCCTTCATGAATCTTTTACACTTTCGCCAACTCTTTTCGATTCGGTGCGTGGGGAGGCTCTTCCATCCACTCCCTTGCAATCAAGATATCCATCCCATCCTTGCCGTATTGCAGAACCTCACCGATGAGGCTCGAAAAATGTGCGACTAAATCCATGCGGGTTACGGTCGACAAGGCATGCCCGATATACGTAAGTCCCGAGGAATTCATGATATTCATGAGCGACATGATCAGACGTTCGGAAAATGGGGATGTCGTGGAAGTCGTTACCTCCGTATTTACCATCACGGTTCCTAACAGGTCCTCATTCATCATTTTTTCGTTTAGGAATCGAATCTGCTTGACAGCTAGTTCTTTCCCTCTTTCTAAATAACGCTTTAGTTGCTCATCTTTGATTACCTGGATAAAACCGGTAAGAAGAATCAGCCCAAAGTAATTGCGTTCGATATTAAAAAACATTTCCTCGAGCTCGATCACATTGAGCGGTCTGGGTGTCTCCATCCATTTGGATATGAAGGTTTCCTTTTGTTTCACAAATTCAGCTTTATCGGGATACGGAATCATGGGCGGCCGGTCGTATATCCCTTTTTCCAGCATCAGTGATATAGACATGTTGTACAGCTTTTGAGTCGTATCCAGGCATTTGGAAAAAAAGAGACGGACATCCTCACGGGCAACGTTGGACAGCAAAATACTGTAGGTGAGAAGCCCCATGCGACTCATGCCGTACAAATAACTTAGCGGAAACAGATCAAAAAAGAGTGGCGGCGCCGATAAATCCACATCCTTCTCCGAAAAACCAACAGGAACCGGAATCTGTTCCTTGGTGAAAATGTTGCCAATTTCTTTGACGTGGGTTTCTGAGGCGTGGAGTGCTTCCTCGATCAGCGGCTTGACTTCCTCATCCTCGATATACTGGAGAAAATGCTTTGACATACAAATGGAAATCGTATCACTGATGTAGGTAGACCACAATGCAGCAATCTCCGTAGATGTCAGTCCAACAACGTGTTTGTGCTCCATCTCATTCTCCTTATGAAACCATGATCCAAAATTTATCTAAAGTTTCTCCTAGAAGGATGGAATTATGCAGACCGTCCACGTTATGATAGATGAGACGCAAAAAGTGAATCTTCTTCATGAGGGGGACTGCTGGTGCAGCTATCCATGGTCAATAAATCAGATATATCCAGACTAAAAGGATTAGCGATGGCATTTACCGGGGCTGCGTTGTGGGGAATATCCGGGGCTGCCGCACAAGTGCTGTTTCAAGATATCGGCATACCACCAGGTTGGTTGGTGACGATTCGCCTGCTCTGCGCAGGAGGGTTGCTGCTCGTCATCGGGTTGCTTGGTCCGCATCGTCAGGAGGTCAGCCGCATTTGGACCAAACCGGGCGATCGCACACAGCTGATCATTTTCGCCATCTTCGGGATGCTCGGTGTCCAATACACCTACTTTGCCGCGATTGAGGCAGGCAATGCCGCTACCGCTACCTTGCTGCAATTTCTCGGCCCCGTCTTCATTACGGTCTTTTTGGCTCTACGGCTAATGAAATGGCCGAGCATTCAGGAATTTACAGCTCTTACCCTTGCTTGCGCAGGGATGTTTTTGCTCGTTACCAACGGCTCGCTGGAGGAGTTGTCGATTTCCACGTCTGCTGTACTGTGGGGGCTCGGCTCCGCCGTCACCGCTGCCTTTTATACCTTGTATCCAAAGCAGCTGCTGCAGCGGTGGAATTCCCTCGTGGTTGTGGGCTGGGGCATGTTGATCGGCGGTCTTGGGCTGTCGGTTGTCAATCCTCCTTGGCAGATTAGCTTGGAGCTGCTTTCCCTCCAATCCCTGGCATTGATTGGTTTTGTCATTCTTTTCGGAACCTTGATCCCGTTCTATCTCTATATCGAAAGCCTGCGGTACATTTCTCCGGCAGAAGCAGGGGTGTTAAATTCAGCGGAACCATTATGTGCTGTCATCGTTTCCGTAGCCTTCCTGCATGTTTCCTTTGGGCTGTTTGAGGCCATCGGTGCCTTGTGCATCATAGCGACTGTCGCCTTGCTCACCTATCGGCCAGGAAAACGAAACGCAACAAAAGTCAGTCGAGACTGACGACAAATCCAAATTTTTGGTAACATATGGGTATCTCTTTGTAATCAAAAGGAGGCTCGCATATTGAATATTCGTGAAGCCGATGCCGCTCGTGACGAGATTTATTTGTATGTCGGATCCTACACCAAGTATTCACCTACAGGTATAACCATTTATGCTTTTAACCAGCATACCGGAGAACTGCGCTATATCGACAGCGTTTCCGGGATTGAGAATCCCTCCTATCTTGTGATACATCCGGTGAATCGCCATCTATACACGGTCAGTGAAGTCATGGAGTCGCAGGGAAAACAGAGCGGCCTGGTCGTTTCTTATGCAATCGATCCACAGACGGGCAGACTCAGCATGGTCAATCAGCAATTCTCGGAAGGTTCAGCACCTTGCTATCTCAGTCTGGATCAACAAGGCAAGCATGTGCTTGTCGCCAATTATGGCGGGGGAACGATCAGCGTGCTACCGCTGGAGGAGAACGGCCAGCTTGGCCAAGCCATCTGCACCGTCCATCATCAGGGCAGCAGCATCAAGCCACAGCAAAAAGCGCCACATCCCCACTTCATCCAGTATGATCCCGACTATTCCTACGTATTTGTCGCTGATCTGGGGATTGATCAAGTGCTGCTGTATCGGCTTGACTCCTCTTCCCACTCCTTGTTGTTGCATGGTACCGTGTCACTGCCAGCGGGTGCAGGCCCTCGCCATATCGCTTTTCATCCAGAACGACCCTATGTCTATGTGATCAATGAGCTGGACTCCACCATTGCCGCCTACTCCTTTTCCCGTGAAGAGGGGATGCTGGAAGCAATCCAGTCGGTTTCCACCCTACCGGATGATTGGGAAGGCAGAAATGATTGTGCGGATATCCACCTCTCTCCCTGCGGCCGGTTTTTGTATGGCTCCAATCGCGGACATGACAGCATCGCCGTGTACCAGGTCGATACCGCGACTGGCCGTCTGGAATTACTTGAGCACGTATCTACTTACGGGCACAAGCCGCGCAATTTTGTCATCGCTCCCAATGGCCGCTTTCTCTTGGCAGCCAATCAAGGCTCGGATAATATCGTTACATACCAAATCGATCTACAATCGGGAAGGTTGCAAAAAATCGGTGAGCTTACCGGAATCTCGCAGCCCGTCTGCCTGAAATTGGTGGAAACGAGGATGCTAGCCCATGAAGCTGGATAGACTGCTTGCCATCACTATGATTCTTATCCATAAAAAACGTGTTCAAGCAAAAGAATTGGCCGAGATGTTCGACGTTTCGGTACGCACGATCTATCGGGATATCGAGACCATCAATCAGGCTGGCATCCCGATCGTCAGCTACCCCGGGGCGAACGGCGGAATCGGCATCGTGGAAAGCTATCGGCTCGATAAAAACATCCTCACCAAAGAAGAGATGGCCGCCATCGCGATTGCGTTGAAAAGTGTCTCCACTGGATATCACGATAACCACACCAACGTCGTCCTCAGCAAAATCGAGGGGATGCTGCGCACGCAGGAAGCCCAACAATTCAAAACGATCAGTGAGCAGGTGTTTATTGATGTAAGCCCATGGAATACAGAGCTCTCGCAAAAGGAAAAGATTACGCAGCTCCGGCAATCCATCGCTGCCTCCCACCTTGTTTCTTTTGTTTACCATCCCGCTTCCGGCGAACCGTCGCAGCGTACAGTCGAACCGCATACGCTCATTTTAAAGGCGCAAAAGTGGTATCTGTATGCCTATTGCCAGAGTCGCCAGGATTTTCGGCTTTTTAAGGTGGCCCGCATAAAAGACCTTTTCATTCATCCAGACGACACCTTCCAACGGAGAGAAATTGCGTTGGAGCAAAACGTCTGGAGCAAGAATTTGCATAACTCTACGCAAGTGATCGACCTAGTATTGCGCTTTTCGCCTAGCATGCGGCACAGGGTAGAGGAATGGTTCGGCATGGAGTCGATAACCTATGAAGCCGATGGTTCCTGCGTCGTACGGGTCGACTATCCGGAGGACGAATGGCTGTACGGCTTTGTGCTCAGCTTTGGACACCATGTCGAAGTCATCGAGCCGGTGCATCTCAGAAGCATTATTCGTGATCGTGCCCAAAAAACGTTTACCCTCTACGCCACTGTTTCCCAAGAAACATGACAAGCTGCTATCAGCTTTGGTTCGCTAGAAACCGTCTAGCTACAAAGCAAAACCCCTGGCGATCCGATAGTCGTCAGGGGTTTTCTTATGCTGCTAATTATTCATCCAGCGTAGTTGCAAAGATCGCATTGGCCAGCATCCGATAGCTGAACTGCGGATGAGCCCGCCATACCAGATCATTCGCAAACAACGTAATATCCTCGTCGCCATTTTCCAGCGTAAAAGCCATTACCTGTCCTTTTACGTCCTCGTGACCTGGCCACCACCCCGTTTTGAAGTAATCCCGCTCATCACTGACGGTAATCAGCGTCTGCGCATCTTCCGGAACTTCCGTAATCCACGAGCCGGATGCACTATATACAAGCTCCTCTTCGTCATAGGCAGCTGTCACTGCGCTCTCCTGAGAAAGTTGCGCTCGCAGCAGACCTTCATGATAAAAATCGGTATTGTCAAAATCAAAATCGTCCAAGATGTCTTCTTCTTTTACAAAATCCAGAGCATATCCGCCGATCCCGATGTATGCTCGTCCATCCAGATCTTTTTTCTCCGCATAACCCGAATCATCCACGATCACATCGCTGCTTTTTACGGAGCTGACTACGTCAAAGCCCAATTCCTCGAGAACGAACCTGGATGCACCGGAACCGACTGAGGCCACTTTCGGCATCTTCAATTTTTCCGTTTTCACATCCTCTTCAGCTGCGATCACATCGAGATAATATTTGCTGCGGACACGTTCAAGGTCTCGCTTCTCGACGAGGAAGTCGCCGATCTCATAGCCTTCACCGGATTCCACTACCATTTCAACCGTTTTCTTCGCATTCAGCAGATTGTTCACTGCCTTGATGGCCTCGTTGCTCGTATTTCGAATGATATACGCGTCTGCTTTTCCAGGTACGGCGGTTTTAGGCTTGCTCACTTTATCCGCTTTCAATTCTCTTACGTTTTTATTGAAGACGCCTTCTTCTCTGAGCTCATAGCGTGTGAACCCGCGCATGTCATGGAAGTTTTGCACTACAGAATCGTACATCGCTTCCCAGTCAGAAATATCCTCCCCATCAAACAAGACTGCATTGGCAAAGCCGCGTTTCGCCTGATGCATGTCCACCACATAAGTACCTTTCGGATAGGTAGTGCCATCGGCCTTGATCTCTTTTGTCGTCTGCTTGACTTCTACATCGTTGCGGAGCAAGTAGTCAATCATGTTGGCCGCTTCCCATGGATTTTTTTGCAGGGATGGATCCATCGGAATCACATAGTACTCAGGGAAGAAATTGTCGTTGTCTCCCCGTGGACGGCCAATCTCTTCGCCAGCCTGATTGACGAGCCATTCATCGACAGCGCGATTATCTTCGCCGTCCACACCGCGCTTGAAGATTTCCAGCTGTGTCTTGAACATTTCATCTTTATTGTCGAGTACATACTTGACCCCGCCCAAGCCCGCATAGACGGTTGCGTGATAGGAATCCTGATTCATTTCCGGCATTTCGATGGTATGTCCAAATGAACCCTGCGTCATCGCATACACCGCCGTATACGCAGGGGTATAGTCGTCCCAGCCGTTGCCATAGTCATCCAATGGAATCAGGTAGTCCTCGTATTTCGTATTCGCGATACCCGCATTCCCCATGGCGTGCGCCTGATCGATCATGCCCTTCATCAACAGATCGAATTCAAAGTTCGGATTGTGTGGAGGCGTACACGGTTCGATCAAAAATCCAGAGACAAAGCCGTGGAAATCATAGAAGGACAGTGGCGTCCACTTCGCGATTTCCTCCACGGTTGCTAATACCTCCGGCTGCGTTTGATACGTATGATCACGGTTCAGGTCAAAATTGTTGGCATTCGCCCGAGTTGTTGCTACACGGCCATCCGGGTTCTGCGACAGGTTAAACAGGAAGATCATGTTATCCAGCGCTTCATCGACATCAATGCGCTTGACCTCGTCTGTTTCTTCGGAAGCGTTGAATTCGACGGTGTCTTCCGTCGCGAATTGACGCAACAGCTCCAGCATCGCATCCATAGCAGGCGTTTCATCTGGATGCGGATTGTTAAACCAGACGGGCACCTTGTAATCTTTCAATTTGCCCTCTTCTAAATCTTCCAATAATTTTTCTGGGTCGCTCTTCATCTTGGGCAATGTTTTGTTCAAATAGGTCTCGACAGATTTGCGGTCCTTGGCCAACACCACAAAATGCAGATCACGTCCCTCTACCGATTTTCCGATTACATCGTATTTCACATAGCGATCTTTTTTGGCATCCTTCATGATTTGATCAATCGCTGGCTTGATCTCTTCATACGTGTGGTAGTTATCGTATACGTTCAGCTTCATATCTGCTGTATAAGCGATATCTGTCCCCTTGTCTTTTACAGCCAGCTCGTAAGTGCCGAGCAGCTCATTGAACTTTCTGCGGATCGACCGTGGTGACATATCGCTTGTCGGCACTTCTTCCCCGCTTCTGTTCAAGACCGTGTAGACGAGGTCGACGTGGATCGTTGCTTTAATCACATCGCCATCCCGATATGGCGCCTTGGCAAAGGTAAGGAAGGGTTCGCCGCTGTACTTTTGCTCCTTCGCACTATACTTGCGCCATTCTTCAAAGCTCTTGCCCCCGAGCGTCCATTCCAAACTTTCTAAATTGACTGACTCATCAGCAGGGAACTGTACCTCCACATCCCTTTCCTCCGTCATGGACAGCAAAGAGGTGGAAACCTGCAGCTGGCGAATTTCACTAGCCTGAATGCGTTTGGCTGCTTTCGCTGTTTTTACCGTCTTTTTCGAAGCTTGGTCTACTGACGTTCCCGTAGCCGTCGCTGGTTCTCTTGTTCTTCCCGATTCATCCTGGCCGCTGCGAGCCGCATACGCTTGTGGAACGGCGAGAGACATGGCAAATCCCATAAGAAGCGTGTTACGAAGCAATTTCTTGTACATCCGGCACTTCCTTCCTCTCTATGTGATTAGTTCTTACATTAAAGACATCATATAAGCGATTGGTAAATCTGTCCATCTATCTTTTTTAATC